>CAIQHU010000132.1 GCA_903871735.1 uncultured beta proteobacterium
ATCAACGTTGTATCTTGAGATTGCTTTTGCCTCGAATGACGAAAAAGTCGACGCTTTGGTGAAACTGGTTCAGCCGAGTAAAGTCGAGATAGCCACGATCCATCACATAAAAAGTCCCCACTTCTAGGATTAGCTGATTGCTGCAAGAAGAGGTTTGAACCTTGCGATCTCCGGCGTAAGGCTTGACGATCTGTCGAAAAATATGGCTCGTCAGATACTCCATCAATTGCGCAAAAACTAATTTGCCTACGTACAGGATTGATACCCAAAGCAAACTCCAGACTAGCTACGCAGATTCGAGTTTTTAAGTTCAAGTCAGTGACAGACAAAATAAGCATTTATTTATTAGTAATCAATCGGTTATACTTTTCTTCACCTAAAACGTTGGGACAGGAGTAACATGAACTATAAAACCTCATATAGTATCGAAGATTTTAGAGAAATTGCGAAGAAGCGATTACCAAAAGGTCTTTTTGAGTTTATAGATAGAGGTAATGACGATGAAGTTGCCATGGTCGAAAATATTAAGGCTCTCCAAAGTATTAAATTAGTTTCACGTGTATTAAATAATGCTACCCTTCGTAATCAATCTATTGAGTTATTTGGGAAAAAACAGCAAATGCCAATCGCTATTGGCCCAACTGGCTCGGCTGGCTTAACCTGGTTTGAAGGCGAAATTGAATTAGCAAAGGCTGCAGCTGCCAAAGGTATTCCATTTACATTAGCTACTAGCTCGATGACGCCAATGGAACGCGTAGTTAAAAAAGCAGGTGGAAGTCTCTGGTTTCAACTTTATATGTGGCCTCAACGTGAGCTTTCTCATCAACTTGTAAGGCGGGCTGAGCGTGCGGGATTTGATGCTCTAATCTTTACGGTCGATACGCCTGTAGCGCCTGGGCGTGAATATAATCTTCGCAATGGTTTTACTATTCCATTTAAATTTACAAGTCGAAATATTGTGGATGTAGCATTACATCCACATTGGTTATTTAATGTTATCGGTAAATATTTAATAGACTCTGGATTGCCACGTTATGCAAATTTTCCAGATGAATTACAAAGTAGGATTACGGCTTTACCAATGGGAAGATCTATGGCAACGAACGAGAGTCTTCATTGGGAAGATGTACAACAATTAAGAGATTTATGGCCACGCAAACTGATTATTAAAGGTATACAACATCCAGAAGATGCTAAGCTAGCTTTAAAGTATGGTGCTGATGCAATTATTGTTTCGAACCATGGTGGCAGAGTATTAGATAGTGCACCTGCAACAATAGATATTTTGCCAGAAATTGTTCATGCTGTTAAAGGAAAAATGAATATATTAATTGATGGGGGTTTCAGAAGAGGCAGTGATGTAATTAAAGCTTTGGCTTTAGGTGCAGATGCGATACTACTCGGACGTCCAACATTATATGGCACTGCATCCGGCGGCCAGGCTGGCGCAGAGGCTGTCATTGAACTCTATCGGCGTGAAATTGATCGAGTACTTGGCCTAATTGGTTGTCATGATGTAGCAGATCTTGGGCTAGACCATATTTTTTCTAAGAATTAAAAAAATAACTTATAGTTGCCTCTTAAATGAATATCATATCAAATAGTATAAAGATGTATGGTTGAATTTTATTTCAGTATTTCCCTATGAAAGATACTTTTTTATACATGAATCAGTTCTTAATTTTCGATTTACTTTATTGCAAGTTCAATGTATATTAGTTGTCAAAAGATTCTCAGACAATATTTTCTAAACATCGGATCCCATTCATTTACCCTTTCAACGGAGTCAACCATGAAAAAAACCTTTGGCAGACGCAAGTTTACCAGCACCAGCCTTAAACTTGCGGCATTGACGTTGGCTCTGTCAACTGTTAATTTTACATATGCACAAAACGTTAGTTTTGCTGGAAAAACCATCGAATGGGTAATTCCGTTTGGGGTTGGTGGTGGCTCGGATGTATGGGCAAGATTTAATGCGCCTTTTCTTACCAAATACCTTCCTGGCAATCCAAACGTGGTTATAAAAAACGCTCCTGGCGGTGGTTCAATTACTGGGGCTAATCAATACGCAGCCAACGCAAAACCGGATGGCTTGAGTGTATTGGGCACATCAGGCTCCACACAGTTTCCTTACCTGCTGGGTGATGCGCGAGTCCGTTACGATTATAAAAAATGGGAAGTTGTCATGGCATCTCCGACGGGTGGAGTGGCTTATTTAAGTTCAAAATTTGGTGTTACATCACTGAAGGATTTGGGTAAACTCAAAGGTCAAAAACTTGTTTACGCTAGCCAAGGTGCAACCTCGCTGGATTTAGTCCCGCTTCTAGGATTTCGTATGTTGGGCTTAGATGTTCACCACGTGTTTGGCATGAAAAGTCGAGGTGAAGGTCGTTTGGCTTTCGAGCGCGGTGAGGCGACTATTGATTACCAAACCAGCTCCGCTTACATCAAAAGTTCTATTCCGCTAATCAAGGAAGGCAAGGCTGTTCCTCTTTTCAGTTGGGGTGTAACAGATGATAATGGAAACCTAATTCGTGACCCAGCATTCCCTGATTTACCTCACATTGGAGAAGCTATCCGACTAGTCACAGGAAAAACACCAACGGGTAGCGAGTGGGAATCCTTTAAATCGTTTTTGATCGCAGGTTTTCCGGCTCAAAAATTGATGGTTTTACCAAAACAGACTCCTCAACCCATTGTTGAAGCCTACCGAAAAGCATTTAGGGATATGCGAAATGACCCTGATTACAAATCTGGTCTAGACAATGCACTTGGTGGTTACGAACAAGTAACAGACAAAGCGGCTGAATCTTTGTACCGCGAAGGTACAACAATTGCTCCAGAAGCACGCGAATGGGTGAGGAACTATTTAACTTCCAACTTCAGTGTCAACTTATCGCAATAAAGATTCTCTAATCATTATGGCGTTTAGGCAACACTTCGATGATGTTCAACGACATAAATAAGTAAGTACAAAATAGCAAAGGGAATTTATGTTCGAAGCCTTACAGACTGCCTTCTGGGGCCTAATGAATGTGCAGCACTTGAGCTTCATGTTCATCGGTATTGTAGTGGGGCTTATCGTTGGTATTTTGCCGGGCTTGGGTGGTATTGCAGGGATGTCACTACTGATGCCTTTCATCTATGGCATGGATCCTGTCTCAGCCATCGCCATGCTCATTGGCATGGTGGCGGTCATTCCCACGGGTGATACATTCACTTCGGTGTTGATGGGGATCCCTGGGTCAAGCGCGAGTCAGGCCACGGTGCTAGACGGCTATCCTTTGGCCAAGAAAGGGCAAGCAGCGCGAGCGTTGAGCGCAGCATTTTCTGCCTCGCTCATAGGTGGAGTCATCGGTGCTCTAGTGCTCACGGGTGGTGTACAACTAGCCAAGCCTTTGATTCTCTCGTTCTCGACCGCCGAGCTGTTCATGTTTGCAATTTTAGGGCTGTCGGTAGTGGGTGTGTTGGCCGGCTCCAGCATTGTCCGTGGTGTTGCCGCATGCGGCCTAGGCATTATGTTTGGTGCGATTGGTGCAGCCCCGGCGACAGGTGAAAGCCGTTTTGATCTAGGTCTGGAATACATGCAAGATGGTATACCGCTTGCGGTGCTTGGTTTGGGTTTATTTGCTATCCCCGAGTTAGCTGATTTAATTCGGCGACAAAGCGCAATTGCATCAACGTCTGCTTTAGGATCAGGTTGGCTACAGGGTGTTAAAGATACCTTCATTCACTGGTTTTTGGTAGTTCGATCCTCCATACTTGGGACGATTATTGGTTTTATTCCTGGCTTGGGAGGGGGGGTAGTTGATTGGATTGCC
>CAIQHU010000133.1 GCA_903871735.1 uncultured beta proteobacterium
AGAGTACGAATACTCATTAACTATTTTTTCATGAATTGTTTTACAGTCTGTAACGATCATTGTGCAGCGTTGAAGATTTGACCGTACATCTATATTGTCTTTGGGGTAATTGACATCAAAAGCATGTGACATACCTATAATCGGAAGATCTATGTCACTTGGAATTGATGAAATTACATGATTTAAAGGTCCAGCGATAATTACTTTGGGGTTGGCCTTCTTCACAATTTCTCGAAGTTGTTGTTCCTCGTAAGGGAAAAACAACTCTTGTGTTGGCCAGTGACTCTTTAATGCCGATAAGAACCTAAGGTCATGTACGGTTGGCCCTTGCCCGATATAGATAATTGATGCTGCTTCAGTCCGCAATGTTATTTCTTCTAACTAAATCGTCTTCATTTACGGGGTCAATGAGTCTTTTCCCTAATAGCAAGTCGATATCAAAAGGAGACACTCCATCAGGTGGGCACGGGCGTAGGGCAATAAAGTCTCCCTCCTTCAGAATGTGGCCCTCTGGGAGAGCTCTTGTAAATCGAAGTGCTCTTCGTTGTACGATACGAGCATCCTTTTCATTCACTTCGACAGTCTTCTTCCCATCGCCAAGACATCGTTCTAAAACACGTGTGTCTTCGACCATTTTTTTCCACATTCCTGGGTCAAGTGAAAATTGATGGTCAGGGCCTTCTCTTTTTACATCGTCAGTAAAGTGTTTTTCAACAGCCCTAGCACCTAACGCAACTGCGCCAAGAACTGCTACATGACCTTGGGAGTGATCAGAAAAGCCTAAGACTACATTTGGGAATTTATCACGATATTCATTAAGGACTTGTAAATTCAAAAAGTCAAAATTTTCTTCATCGCCAGTATAATTCGTGTTGCACTGCATTAAAATGATTGGAACGTTATGCGATTCAAGTAAACTGACGGCCTCTTCGACCTCGGACATTTTGCTAGCTCCGGTCGCCATGAGAACAGGTTTTCCGTACTTTGCTATCTGCACAATCGCTTTTTTCCAAGTTATGTCTCCTGAGCCAATCTTAAAATGTGGCATCAAGTCAGAGAAATATTCAATATAATCTAAATCATAAGGAGCTGTGAAATAATCAATGCCTGCGCGCAAGCACTCCGCTCTCAAATCTTCAGTCCATTCCATTGGAAGCGCGGCATCCTGATAGACCTCATACACATCTTTTTTCCACTTTGCTTGGTGAGTTAACTTTCCCCCCAGTTCTTGGAAGCCCTTACGAGAAACTATTGTTTCAGCTTTAAAATTTTGAAACTTGGCTGCGTCAGCACCCGATTCTGCAGCTAATCTGATTAGTTCAAGAGCTCTCTCTAGGGAGCCGTCATGATTAGCTGCAATGTCAGCAATGAAGTAGGTAGGACTAGAAAGTGCTAAGTCAGGATTTAGGCATAATTTCATTTAAGATTCCTAACACGTTGCGGATACGAAAGTTTTAAGGCTTTCATTAATTTCTTCCAATACTATCCCTGTTTTCTTTAGTTTCTCATTTGACAGGCTGAGATCCAGGGACCGCAGAGGGGCTCCATCTAGGTTTTTAAATTCAATTGGCTCAATAAGAGATCTCTCAACTTTCAAGTGATCTGCTACAAGGCAACCAAATTCGTATTTTGAAATTCTATTACTACCGGCTATATGAAAAATGCCAAACTGAGATTTTGAAACCAAATCGATAATTACCCGCACGGTTTCTGTTGCCCAAAGGGGAGTGAAATAGATGTTTGAATATCCCTGGATTGGGTTCTTTGCAGATAGGTTCTGTTGGAAAAAATCAAAGAGGGATTTTTGCATTGGGCTCCGGCCCACAAAATTGACCCTTGCTATAAGCGCCGAAGGATTCATTCCGATAACTTCTAGCTCACCTTCGTGCTTGGATACTGCGTATACATTTGTTGGTTTTGGGGAGTCGTCTTCAGTACTATTTGGTTTGTTTCCATCGAATACCGCATCCGTGGATATATGAATAAGCTTAAAATTGTGTTTTAGAGATTGCCGCGCAAGGAGACTCGGTAGGGCT
>CAIQHU010000134.1 GCA_903871735.1 uncultured beta proteobacterium
CCCCGCTCATCTGAGCTATCTCAACATGCCTGCAATTATTTCAGCAGCAGAAGTGACTGATGCGCAAGCAATTCATCCGGGATATGGGTTTTTATCCGAAAATGCTGATTTTGCAGACCGCGTGGAAAAATCTGGTTTTGTATTTATCGGCCCTAAAGCAGAATCGATTCGCCTCATGGGCGATAAGGTTTCGGCTAAACGCGCCATGATTGCGGCGGATGTGCCCTGCGTTCCTGGCTCAGAAGGTGCCCTTTCGAATAACTCTTCAGAAATTATTGCCGCTGCTAAAAAAATTGGCTATCCCGTGATTATTAAAGCTGCGGGTGGGGGAGGCGGCAGAGGTATGCGCGTTGTCCATACCGAGTCGCATCTCATCAATGCAGTGAATATGACAAAAGAAGAAGCCGGACGTGCCTTTGGTAATCCAGAAGTCTATATGGAAAAATTCTTAACCAATCCGCGTCATATTGAAATCCAGATTTTAGCTGACACCTATAAAAACGCTGTTTGGCTCGGAGAGCGTGACTGCTCTATGCAGCGTCGCCATCAAAAGGTGATTGAAGAAGCGCCAGCTCCTGGTATAGACCGGCGCCTGATCGCTAAAATTGGTGAGCGCTGCGCTCTAGCTTGTCGCAAAATGGGCTATCGTGGCGCCGGAACTTTTGAATTTTTGTACGAAAATAATGAGTTCTTCTTTATTGAAATGAATACGCGAGTTCAAGTCGAACACCCCGTTACAGAACTAATCACTGGAATCGATATTGTCCAAGAACAAATCCGCATTGCGGCCGGAGAGAAACTGGCATTTCGCCAGCGCGATATCACTTTCAAAGGGCACGCTGTAGAGTGTCGCATCAATGCTGAGGATCCATTCAAATTTACCCCAAGCCCAGGTAAGATTTTGTCTTGGCACACCCCTGGTGGCCCTGGTATTCGCGTTGATTCGCATGTCTATAGTGGCTATACCGTCCCGTCAACTTATGACTCAATGATTGGTAAATTAATTGCCTACGGCGCAACCCGTGATCAGGCGATCAAACGGATGCGTATTGCATTATCTGAAATGGTTGTAGATGGGATTAAAACTAATATTCCACTCCACCGAGAATTAATGGTAGATCCAAAGTTCAATCTCGGTGGCACAAGTATTCACTACCTCGAACATCGCCTCGAAGAACAGGCGCAGTCTCGTCTTGAAAAAAATCTGTAAGCATCCTTCTTTATGCCCTACCGTGAACTAATTTTTTTTGTTGATGCACTTTCTGCCGAACCACTGGGCGATGCACTCTTGGAGTTAGGTGCTTTGTCTGTCAGCGTAACCGATGCACAAGCTAATACGCCCCAAGAAAATCCTTTATATGGTGAGCCAGGATTCTTACCAGAAGTAGAGGCCTGGCACGAGTCGCAAGTGCAAGCCCTTTTCGATCGATCGTTATGGGATAAGTATGCGCAACATACCGAGGCAATACTCGCAGAGCTCAGCCTTGCTGGTCTGGCTGTTGAGGAGTATGCCGAACAAGATATCGAAGACCAGGACTGGGTTCAACTTACCCAGTCGCAATTTGATCCAATACGGATTAGTGAGCGTCTATGGATTATTCCGTCATGGCATCAAACACCAAAAGAAGCTCACAAGGACTCTATATGCCTTGCTGTTGATCCTGGACTCGCATTTGGTACCGGCAGTCATCCTACCACCAAGCTCTGCTTAGAATGGCTAGAATCGATTTATGATGCTGGCCTAATCCAACATCAAACTGTTTTAGATTACGGTTGTGGTTCTGGCATCCTCGCGATTGCGGCTAAGAAGTTCGGCGCAGGTCTAGTGTGCGGCATTGATGTTGATCCACAAGCAATTATTTCTGGAAAGCAAAATGCTTTACAAAATAATGTCTCTATTCAATTTGGTTTACCTGATTCTTTAACAAGTGATTCGCATTTTCAAATTGTTGTGGCTAATATTCTGACGAATCCTCTACAAGTTTTAGCCCCAGCTATTTGTTCTCACCTTGCACCAGAGGGCAGGTTGGCTTTGTGTGGAATTTTAGAGCGCCAAGCCAAACAAGTTATCGACACGTATGCGCCATGGGTTTTACTAACCGTTAAAGAATCCCTGGATGGCTGGGTTTTTTTAACAGGCTCACCAATCGTTTCTTCTAAATAATGCGCACTTGGCTTGCAGTTGTTCTCTATGGCGCTTTGCTACTGGGTTCAATATATCAAGGCAGTCGTCTATACCTCGTTTGGCAGGACATTCCTAGGCAAGATATCAATGCTTGGCGAGTCGAATATGCCAACTTGCATTTAATGGACTCATTCACTCCACAACTTGAAATTCAAGTGCGCAGCGATAACCGAACACGGCTAAAGTTTTCTGCTCTGCCAGCTATGTACCTTACCCTATCTGATGCTACTGGACAAACGATCGCAGAAAAAAAATTTGCTCCACAAGAGTGGTTACCTGAGCAACTCTTCAAGTCTACTGTATGGCTAGTTGAGGGTGTCCCCTCACAAACTGAAATTAATGCCATCATCCCACTTGAAATACCATCAGATGCATCTGGCTTTCAAATTCAACTGTCTTACCATTAAAAAATACCGCATCGTGGATAATTGAACGTTGTACCTCTTTTACCAACTTTTATTCAAGAAATAAGGAACTTATGGCCAGTCTCATCTGTGGTTCAATTGCTTTTGATACGATCATGTCTTTTGAGGGTCGCTTCAAAGAACAAATACTGCCTGATCAATTACATATTTTAAATGTAGCCTTTTTAGTGCCACATATGCGCCGTGAGTTTGGCGGTTGTGCTGGCAATATTGGATACAACTTAAAACTCCTTGGCGGTGAGCCACTTGTAATGGCTAGCGTTGGTGTTGATGCTAGTTCTTATTTTGATCAAATGGCTAAATTCCAGATCTCTACTGAATTTGTCCAAGAAATTGCCGACGCCTTTACGGCGCAAGCAATGATCACCACGGATCGAGACAATAATCAAATTACTGCCTTTCATCCAGGCGCCATGGACTCTTCGCATCTGAATGACGCCCTCCAAGCTATTCAACAGAAGAAATCTTCAACGAATCCAATACGACTTGGCATCGTAGCGCCTGACGGTCGACAAGGCATGATCATGCACGCGAAACAGTTTACAGAGGCGGCCATACCATTTATTTTCGACCCAGGTCAAGGACTGCCGATGTTTGATGGAAAAGAGTTAGAAGTCTTTATCGAGCAAGCTAGTTATATCGCAGTCAATGATTATGAAGGAGAAATGCTAGCTATTCGGACTGGCCTCTCCTTAAAAACGATTGCGCAGCGTGTCCAAGCGCTCATTGTCACAAAAGGCTCGCAAGGGGCAGATGTGTATGTCAACGGTGAAGTACTTCAAATTCCTGCCGTACCAGTTGCAAATCCCGTTGATCCTACCGGTTGCGGTGATGCGCTCAGGTCTGGACTCTTGTTTGGTATTGAGAACGGTCTTGACTGGCCAACTACTGGACGTCTTGGTTCTCTCATGGGGGCAATCAAAATTGCTAGCCAAGGCCCACAAAACCATACGCCTAGCTTACCTGAAATACAGACTGCTTTTAAATTGGCTTTTGGCTATAGTTTTCAGTAAGGTGCAATAAAAAAACCCGCCAAGTTTGAACAGGGCGGGTTTTACTTCTGTTGCTAATAAAGCTGTTGCCTTTCGGAAACCGTCCTTATTACGGACGGCTACCGGTAGGGAAAGGCCAAGCAGCAGTAGGATTCAAAGCAGTTTTTGTAGGAGCTTTCGCTGCTACTGGCTTCTTGGCTACTGGCTTAGCCGCAGCCTTAACTACTTTTTTTTTTGCCGCTGGCTTTTTAGCAGCAGGCTTTTTAGCCGCTGCTTTTTTAGCAGCAGGCTTCTTAGCAGCTACTTTTTTAGC
>CAIQHU010000135.1 GCA_903871735.1 uncultured beta proteobacterium
TAACGAATCGAATATGAAAGGGACCAATAAATCCCCAAATAATTCTAAAGAAGATAAGAATTAATGCTGTATAGCCACAATATGCATGTAACTGTTGCTCACCAAGCTGAATCGTTATGATTGAGCCGATTATGGTCAATGTGAAAAGCCAATGAAAAATTCTAGTAGGTAAATCCCAAACACGAATTGATTTTTTCATACAAACGCAATAAAGTATTAATTATCTGAAAGAACTATGTTCACTCATTGTATCTATTTTTTGAGTTATGTCAGAATAGGGCCTGACTCCATTCACTCCATCTTATTCACTGTATGTCAAAAAATATTCTCATCTTAGGCGCTGGTGCAATTGGTAGTTGTGTCGCCGCGAATTTTTCCCAAGCAAATATTAGACATTTGATTGTGGATCCATGGCCCGATTTAATTACCAAGGTTCAGGAGCATGGTTTACAAATTACGATGCCCGATCATGAAATACGAACACCGCCATTAAAGGCTATCCATTTGCATGAGTTAGCAAGTTCATCAGAGCTTTTTGATATTATTTTTCTAGCTTGTAAGGCAAACGAAGCCCGCTGGTTAACCGAATTCATTAAGCCTTTTATGCATTCGCAAAGCGTTATCGTTGGCCTCATGAATGGCATGATGAATCAAGATATTGCGAGTATTGTTGGTTCAGAACGACTAATCGGCTGTGTACTTGAACTGTCTGCTGAAAGCTTTGAGGCTGGCCATATTACAAGGAAAACTCCTCCGGCAAAGACTTGGATGTGTGTGGGAGAACTAAACGGCCAAATAACGCCTCGCCTACTTGAAATTCAAGGTCTTTTGCAACATGTTGCCACAGTGGATCTGAGTAAAAATATTGAAGCAGCTAAATGGACCAAACTAATTACGAACGTGATGGTGCTTGCCCCCTTTGCCATGCTGAAGGCTGAGTCCTATGCTGCTCTACAACTTCCAAAAATGCGCCAACTAGTCCTGGATCTTGGTATTGAAGCGATCGCCGTAGGCCAAGCCCTTGGTTATCCAGTCGAAGGAATTTTTGGGCTTACTGTTGAAGAATTAGGCAAGACGCCAAAACAAATATCTGAAAAACTAGTCTCTACACTCATTAGTCATATTGGTAAAAGATCGCAAAATGCTGTTACACAAGACATCATCAAAAAACGACGAACCGAAACCTCATTCCTCAATGGTCTTGTTGTTTGTCAAGGCTTAGCTTGTCATATACCTACCCCAGCTAATCGAGCGATCGTCGAGGTGATACGTCGTATTGAGCTTCAAGAGATCGCCGCCGGAATGGAAAATATCGACTTAGCAATCAGCTTGACTATGTAATTGATCTGAGCGACCTATCTTTAAATCAGCTACCCATGATTTTGTCTAGTCAACGCGTGCACCTGTCATCTTCACAACCTGCTCCCAGTGTTTTAATTCTGAAGCGATATAAGTACTAGTTTGCGCTAAGGAGCCTCCCACAGAAATTAGTCCAGCTTTATCAAATTTATCCTTGACATCACTTAACTCTAGTGCCTGATTAATGACTTGATTGAGTTTTTCAACAATTTCTTTAGGAGTACCCCTAGGGGCAAAAAAACCACTCAAGGTGTAATCGTTAATCTGAGGATATCCAAGCTCCATAAAAGTCGGCACGTCCGGCAAATTGGGATTACGTTTATCGCTAGTAATAGCTAAAATCCTTACCTTACCCTGTTTGGCAAACTGTAAGACGCCAAAAGCCGCTGTACATCCAATCGGAGTCTCACCACTAGCCACGGCTAAAGATGCCGGACCAGCACCCTTATAGGGGATGTGTGTCACATCTTCTTTCCAAATACCATGAAAAAGATTCGCGCAAGTCAAATGTGGTGTAGTGCCACTCCCCGGAGTAGAAAATGCTAATTTCTCTTTTACTGATAGATTTTTTAACTCGGCAAGGCTCTTTGCACTGACTTTATCATTCACAGATACTACATTAGGCTGCTTAGACACCACGGCAATATATGTAAAATCTCGTTCAGGAACATACCCTGCTTTTGGACCATATAAACTGGGGTTCACCGTAAAAGCAGAAGAGTTCACTAAAAGCGTATAGCCGTCTGGTTTACTGGTAGCGACATATTGCGTACCAACATTACCACCCGCACCAGACTTATTTTCAACAACAACATTGGCTTGTAAGATATTTCCTATTTGCTGACCAATAACTCGCGCAGTAAAGTCGGGTGATCCACCTGGTGGAAAAGCTACAATAATACGTATCGGTCTATTTGGATAATCAAGCGAAGTTTGAGCGTTTGCGTAATTACCAGTTAACACAAAAAATACCAAAAACATTTTATATAAGGCCACTTTGTCTCCCGTTATATGTAAAACCAGCTAGATGACCACCACATCATCTTCGGTCAAGAATAGGCAAATTAATTCTATTTGTTATACAGAAATTTTAATCGATCATATCTTTACCAAGGAATAAATCATGAACAAACGTTGGAACGTCAGGCCAGAGGGTTCTAATTGGGGTGACTTTGGAGCTGACGATCGCTATGGCCGTATGAATTTGATTACACCAGAACGTCGTTTAAGAGCGATACAAGAGGTTCAGTTCGGTCAAATATTTTGCTTAAGCTTGCCACTAGATCGTCCCGGTGGCCAAGTTTTAAATGCACATCGCTGCCCTCCCGCTTTTAAAAAAGTAGAGCGCGATGGTGTCAATATGTTTAATCTTGCCCTTGAAAAATTTGATCAACGATTAACCGATGTGAGCTCTGATGAGGCAGTCCTTCTTTATAGCCAATATTCCACACAATGGGACGGTTTTGCTCATAAAGGATCTTTGTTTGACGTGGACGGTACTGGAATACCTAAAAAAGTTTTTTATAACGGCTGGGAAATTGTTGACGAGAGTGGCTCTGGTACGCATGGCGAATTAGGAGCTCACCATGTCTCGATTGCAAATATGGCGATTACGGGTGTTCAAGGTCGAGGGGTTTTGATTGATTTACAGCATCATTTTGGTAATGCCCGAACACATGTCAATTTAAACATGTTACAAGAAGTTATTACAAAAGATCAAATTCAAATCGAAGAAGGGGACATAATTTGCCTACATACTGGCTTAGGAGAGCTCATCATGCAAAGTCCTATTACTGGTCCAGATACTTCGATTAAAACAGCTTGTGCTGTTTTAGATGGTCATGATAAAAGTCTCTTACAGTGGATCACCGATACAGGTATTGCTGCTATCGCCTCAGACAATCTTGCTATCGAAGCCTCTTCAACTTTGGGCCTACCCAAAGATTTTGGTCATCATGGGCCGATCCTCCCCCTACATGAA
>CAIQHU010000136.1 GCA_903871735.1 uncultured beta proteobacterium
CTTTTCAAGATATTGGTTACGAAGAGGCCGTAGATCGCGCCCAAAAACTGGTGCCTTTTTTAAGTTCACAAGCGGCTCTGATTGAGAAAACTACTTATCTACCTAGTCAGGTAGTTAATGCGATTCATGAGACAGGTTTATTTCGGTATCAACAGCCCAAGATGTGGGGTGGGATGGAGGTTGATTTTCGAGGATTTATGGAGATCCCTTATATTTTAGGTTTGGGGTGTCCCTCGACGGCTTGGGTATTTGCTAATTTAGCGTCGCATAATCGTCAATTAGCCCAGTGGCCCCTTGCTGCGCAAGAGGAAATTTGGGGTGAAAATCCGGATGCCTTAATTGCCTCGGGAGTGGCCTATATGCAGGGCAAGGCTTCGCAAGTTGAGGGTGGTTTAACGCTAACCGGATCTTGGGGATTTTCGTCTGGAGTCGATGTTTGTGAATGGAATATGCTCTCTTGTTTAGTCAAAGAGGGTGATAAAACAGTAGACTGGTGTGTTTGTCTAGTGCCTCGGTCAGACTATACGATTATCGATGACTGGCAAACGATGGGAATGTTGGGCACGGGCAGTAGGACAGTGCAATGTACCGATATTTTTGTGCCTGCACATCGGATTATTTCGATGAATATTCATCGTCCTGGCCATGAATTTTTGGGTTTTCGGGTGCATCAAAATCCCATGTTTAAGATTCCGACGAGTTCCGTTGGTGGTAATGGTATTGCTGGTGCGATGATTGCTAACGCTAGGATGATGTATGAGGAGACTGTGGCGTGGATTAAATCGAAGAGTACCAGTTATAGTGGTGCGAAGATGTCTGATATCCCTACCTTACAGATGAAAATTGGTATGGCTGAAGGCAAGATTGATTGCGCTTATCAATGGTTGATGAGCAATACCATTGAGGCAGAAATGGCTTATAAAAATCATATCGTATTTGATACGCCAACCAAATTGAAATATCGTCGGAATACTGCCATGGCCATGAAAATGGCGAATGAGGCGGTCGATGTACTGCATGAATTACTTGGCGCTAATGGTATCTACGAAAAGAATAACTTTGAGCGTCGCTTCCGGGATGCACATGCATCTGCCGGCCATGTGGTTTTTAATTTAGATGCGCAGTTCATACCATTTGGCTTAGTTCAATTGGGTGGCGAATTCAAAAGTCCGACCATGTGAAGATGCGCACACTTTTTCATGAAGAACTATTCATGCAAGATTGATGATTGAATCGAGTATACTTTTTCCCATGATGGCTCAATAGTCATTCAGATAGCATGTACATCAACATATTTATCAATATAAAAAAGCGAACCATTTTCCTATGTCCAGTTCAACAATCGTAACGCCTTGGCAAGATGAATTATTTCATCTTTTTAAAGCGGGTGGAGTGCGCCAAGTAGCCTATGTGCCAGATGCCGGGCATTCTAGCTTGATCCGTCAAGTTTGGTCGGAAGAGTCCATGACTCCTATTCCAGTTACTACAGAGGAAGAGGGTGTGGCGGCTGTTTGTGGTGCTTGGCTAGGAGGGCAACGCGCTATTTTATTAATGCAAAGCAGTGGGGTTGGTAATTGCGTCAATATGTTTTCTCTTATTTCCAATTGCCAATTTCCTTTTTTTTGTCTAGTTACGATGCGTGGCGAGTGGGCTGAGTTTAATCAATGGCAAACTCCAATGGGCCAAGCTACGCAAACCGCATTAGAAATGATGGGTATTCATGTTTTACGAGCGGACACCCCCGAAAGTGTGCAAGATGTTGTGAGTGCTGGCTTTGATGCGGCTTTTGAGGGTGGTGATTCAGTAGCTGTTTTACTTTCTCAAAGTCTTGTGGGCCGAAAAAAGTGGGGGGTTCAATGAGTCAAGAACATTATCAGCATGGTCAGATAGATCGCCGAGAATTTGTCAAGGACTTAGTGCTTGCTTGCCCGGATGCGCTCATTGTTACAGGTTTAGGTTCGCCATCTTACGATGTATTTGCGGCGGCCGATCGACCCGGTAATTTTTATTTATGGGGAGCCATGGGAGGTGCGGCGGCTTTAGCACTTGGCGTGGCGATTGCCCAACCTCACAAATCCGTATTAGTGATTACTGGTGATGGTGAGCAGCTAATGGGTTTAGGTAGTTTGGCATCCATTGGCGCTCAAAAACTAAAAAATCTCAGTATTGTTGTCTTGGATAATGGTCATTATGGTGAGACAGGTATGCAACGAAGTCATACTTCTTTAGGGACAGATCTAACCGCAGTTGCAAAAGCTTGTCATTTAGATTGGACATTATCCGTCAAAGAATCGAGCGGTTTTCAGGAAATTGCAAAACATGTAAACGCGCGGGCTGGTTGTGGTTTAGCCAATGTGTTTATCACTGCTGGCGAATACCCAAAAATCCTCCCTCCAAGAGATGGCGCTTATATTAAGAATCGCTTTCGAGATGCTTTAGGTTTCAAGCCGTTTTAAGATTTCATTTTTTGTCGATCAAGTATGTAATGATGTGTGGGTTCATTCTTTATGTAGACTCGTATGAATAGGCTGTTAAGAATTCTTCAGGATCGTATTCTGCGATATCTACTAGGAGTATTTATCATTATTACTCTGGCAAATTTATTAAGTGCTTGTTCGGCTTTATCAGTCATTAATACACTCACCCCAAGAAGTACGTATTCAGGTACAACGGATGTGGCTTATGGGGCTCATAGCAGACAGCAATTAGATATTTTTCGGCCGAATTCTGCGCATCATCCTGCGCCCCCAAGTGGTTACCCTGTAGTCGTCTTTTTTTATGGAGGTAGCTGGAACTTTGGGAAGCGAATAGATTATCGATTTATTGGTGAGGCATTAGCGGCTCGAGGAATCTTAACGATTGTGGCTGATTACCGGTTATATCCTGAGGTACGTTACCCGGATTTTTTAGATGATTGTGCACAAGCTGTAGCATGGGTACATCACAACTTATCTAGCTTAGGAGCAGATCCTAAAAAGCTTTATTTAATGGGCCATAGCGCAGGTGCTTACAATGTTGCGATGCTCTCTCTTGATCAGAGGTGGTTAGTAAAACAGGGACTATCACCAGCAATTATTCGAGGTTGGGTTGGATTATCTGGACCGTATGATTTTTTACCCATTCAGAATGCGTTAGTTAAACCGGTATTTTTTCATCCCAATTATCCATTAGACTCGCAACCAATTAATTACGTTTCAAGAACATCTCCGAGAGTTTTCCTTGGGGTGAGCATCAAGGATAATTTAATTAATCCGCAGCGTAATACCAAGCAATTAGCCGAAAAATTACAAGAGTTAGAAGTAGAGGTAGTGCTTAAAGAGTACCCTCGATCCAATCACATTACGATCATTGCAGCTTTCTTTCGGATGTTACGACTCATTGGCCCAGTTCTGGATGATGTAGTATTTTTTGTAAAAGAATAGTTTTAGTTCTGCGTTTGCCACCAATGTTTTAAGAACTGTTCTTCTCCACCATGTTGAATAATATCTTTTAAAGACGGTGGTATTGCTGGAAAGTTTGCTGTTATATTTTGCGTGTGGTTGATAAAAAGCCCACTTAAAAAATTTACTTCAAGCTGATCTCCCGTCTGGCACAGTGATGTAACTGCAGCACATTGATGCAGAACTAAAAGTCCTGCATTAATCGCTCCTCGATAGCCTTGGGTGGGCATTGATTCACAAACTAATCCGATACCAAGAGCTTGCATCGCAATGTATCCAGTACTTTTTTGTCCAACACCAAAATTTTTACCAGCAACAATAATGTCACCTCTCTGACAAGTTTTAATAAATTCTGGATCTGTCAATTGAAACAAATGAGGGATAAGTACCTTTGGGTCAGTTTCTCGATCAATAATAAATTGTTGCGGAATAACACCATCCGCATGGGGTATATCATCCCCTAATAAATAGCAACGACCTTGTAGTGTCCATGAAAATTCAGACATAAGCGATTTCGGTTTGGTTCTTTAATTGAGCATCGATGGATAAAGACCGAACATCAATAATTTGGCCTGCGGTAGCTGAGGCGGCGACAGTTAGTGGGCTACCTAAAAAAAGTTTTGCTTCTCGAGAGCCAAATCGGCCTTGATTACTATTTGTCGCGGTTGAGATAGAAGTCTCGCCAGCGGCTAATGGCCCCACTACGGCGTCATTACAAGGTCCACAGCCTGGTGGAAGGACCATTGCGCCGGCATCTAAAAATATTTCCATAAGGCCATCTTTGACCATTCGTTTGATCGATTGTTGCGAGCCTGGTACGATAAATAGTCGCACGCTACTAGCCACTTTTCGACCTTTTAAAACACTCGCAGCGTGTAATAAATCATCATACATACCCGAGCCGCATGAACCAATAAAGGCATGTTGGATTGGTGTTCCAATTGCAGTTGATATATCCACTGCATTACCAATCCCACCGGGTAGAACGATTTGCGGTTCTATTTGGGATAAGTCCATAGAAAATTGTGCTTCAAAGTTTGCATCGTCGTCACTAAAGACCGGTATAAATTCTTTTTTTGCGTGAGTTGTGCAGTAGGAAAGAATTGCTGGTGACGGCGGTATAAAGATACCGGCAGCTCTCATTTCTGTGGGGCTACTGCATAAGGCAACTCGAGCGCCCAGACTAAATTGATCTAGATCGCCAGCATATTCGAGCACGGTATTATCAAGTTTTATCGGTAATTTGCCACTTTTTATTTGCCCTACCAAATAAAAACCAATATCTCTTGCTTGGACCTGTGCAGGTAATAGACCTTTTAGAATAATTCGAATTGTTTTTGGAATCTCTATCCAAGTAGTGCCTTTGGCTAGGACGGTACTAATTTCCAGGCCCAGACGAAAGCCGAAGGCTCCAATAGCACCAGCGTTTGTGGCATGCGTGTCATTATCAAAATAGAACATGCCTGGTAATACTTTGCCTTGCTCAATCGGGAAGATATGCCCATGGCCCCCTTCACCAGCATCATAGAATTCACCGACTTGCCAATCTTTTGCAGCGAGGCGATTAAATGAACCTCTTTGCGCAGCTTTCGCACTACCGTATAAGACATCATGATCACTCACCATCATGACTTTTTCCGGTGTTGCTAGGCGGTGTATGCCGATTCGGTCTAACATCACTTTACTAGACTGAACTACGCCGTCATGGATCATGATCAAGTCTGGGATTGGATAAACAATATCACCTGCTTTACTGTTCAGTAATGCGCTCGTTCTAGATAAAACCTTTTCGATTGCGGTTTGGCCCACGTTTGATTCCTTAAAGATTCATCGACTGAATAAATTGTGCAATCACTGCAAGCGCTTCTTGAGAGGCCGGTTCGTTCGGAGATTTCGTAATAAACGTATGCGGTTGATTGGCAAATTCCTTATAAGTTACTTCGCCACCCTGTTGAGTATAGAGCTTGGCGAAGTTACTCGTCATATTGGGAGCTAGAATGATATCGCTAGCACCTTGAATCAATAGTAAGGGTGGCAAGTGGGTAGCTTGGCCTGATTCAACTATCCGGTGAGGGCTGCCAAGATGCATTTGAGCTTCATCGCTCCAGAAAGCATGATGGCTTTCTATATGTTTAGTCATTTGGTTTTTAAGCGCGTAGTGATATCTGGCTAAGGGGTCAGTTACTGGCCAGCAGGTAATCCCAAAAGCCAAGCTGGTATCACGTATTGGGTGAGTTAAAAAAGGTTCGTCAAGCCAATCAGGATTATTTGGACAAAGCATATTTAAGAGTAGTTGATGGCCACCACTAGAAGTTCCTAGCCCGCCAACCTGTTCTGGGCTCAAATTATATTTCGGCGCATTTTCTTTGAGCCAGCCAATTGCATAATGAATATCTGCAACTGACTTTGGATATCGAATGAGGGGGGGCATACGAAAATCAATCGCCATTACAAAAATACCTAAATTAGCTAGGTATTGATCGATCACTGTATTGGTTAGGCGCGTTTCATCACACCAACGCCCGCCGTGGACTGAGACGATTGCTTTAGTCGAACTTGAGACCTCGTCGGGGATATATAGCCTAGCTAGCAGAGCACCAGTATCATGAATCCGATAGGTAACATCCTGTATTTGAGTAGATGTTGGTATCGAATCCATCTGGTCGGACTATTTATTGAATCTCTTGAGCTTGTCGAACACTATTAATTAAAGAAGCTCTTAGCATGAAGTTACGAGCCAATATAGGATCAGCTGCAGTTTTGCGAAGCTGTTCTTGATTCTGTTGACGAACCGTCGGATCTTTTTCCATGAGTAGTTTTTTATTACGAATAGTTTGAGCTTGAGTATGCTCTACAGCGATTGTTCTTCGTTGACGATCATATCGATCTAAGACTGTATCGTCGACCTCATTTTGATAAATAGCGATTAATTTATCTGCTAAATTAAAGGCATCATGAATACCACTATTCATACCCATACCCCCAATTGGACTATTGACATGTGCAGCATCACCAACTAGAAGAGTATTACCTTTTCGAAAAGACTTTGCCACGCGTTGATGTACGGTGTACAGGTTTGATCCACGAATATCAAATTCTTGATCCGTTTTCATGAATTTTTTCATTTTGGATTGTAAGAACTCAGGCTTTGTCAGTTCTTCGGGATCGGCATCGGCTGGTGTGGGAAAGTGTACTCGCCATCTTTCTGGTGGGCCTGGCCAATGAAATAAATTCGACCACTCGTCTGGATCTGAGATATAGTTTCGATCGGCATAGCCATGTTTTTTGAAGTCGTAAACAACTTCAATATTGAGTGTTCTATCGGGGTAAGTAAAGCCTTCAAACTCAATGTCAAGTTGGTTTCGTATTAGACTTTTAGCACCTTCAGCACTGATTAGATATCTGCCATGAATATCTTCACTGTGTCCTTCTTGATTAATAACTCGTGCAACCACACTTGCATCTTTTTGCTCAAAAGATTCGAAGGTAGTGTTCATGCGTAAAGAACAAAGTTTATCGGCTTTTACCATTACTAAAGCTTCTTCAATGATTTTCAGTCTTTCACATTGCAAAACATACGGAAAGCGCGTGTCTTCTTTCAGAAGGGCGTGATCAAATTCAGCAATTAATTCTGGGCCCTCGCGTTCCCAATAGTGCACGATAGGGGCGATCAGTCCCCTTGGTTCAATGCGTTCATATAAACCAATTCGGTCAAACATTTCTAGAGTAATTGGATGATTTGTACCAGCCCTTGGAACTTGATCCAAAAAGTTCTCATCTGTTCTTGATTCAATCAAGGTTACTGGAATATTTGCTTGCGTTAAGGCAAGAGCTAAGCAAAGCCCAACAGGTCCGGCGCCAACAATGATAATTTGATTCGATGTTTTTGTCATGAGGTTTAGCTAAAGAGCTATTTCGGAAGATATTAGTTAGTTGCGGTTGGTTCTTTGACAGCGCCGGCCCAGCCCTTATGGGTCATATCAAAAACGATCCCATCGTGATCTTGGTATTTTGCCTCATAAAAAGAATTTGGTGAGTCTGGCCGTCCTTTTAAATAGGTCGCCCCGGCCGATTTTGCTTGTTCTTCTGCTTGATCTAAATCATCGACCCACATACCAAAGTGAAAAACACCAATACTTTCACCTTTTTCAGGATTGACTCGCAAAAGAGCTACATTCATGACACCATCAGATACATAAATACCTCGACGGGCATTGCCCACGCGCTGCATGCCAAAAGCAGACTCAAAGAAGGTTGCAGACTTTTCTGGATCAGAGACCAGAATGGCAATATGTCTTAGTTTAGGGTTTGAGTTGATCAAAGTTTTCTCCTGTGATGATTATTCTTTATATTATAAAGAAAATTTGTAAGATCCATTGAAAGCGATTTACGAATTAAGTTATTGAAAAGTGGTTTTATCTTTGGGTTTATTGGTTATTTCTTGCAGAGAACTTGATCAAAGGTAATTAGCTACGCGCTACTATTTTTAATCAAGTGTGGCGCCAGATTTTTTAATAATTTCTCCCCACTTGGAGGATTCTGATTTAACAAAATTGATAAAGGCTTGATCGCTTAATACTCTGGGATTAATGCCGGCATTGGATAATCTTTTTTGATTATCTACATTATTAATTGCGCCCACTGCACAAGCGTTCATTTTGTTAACGATTTCCTTTGGCACGCCAGTTCTCGTGCCAAGAGCAAACCACGGCGATACTTCAAAGCCAGGTACGCCGGATTCATTGATGGTTGGTAAATCCGGTAAGGCAGTGATTCGCTGCTTTTCGCCCACTGCTAGTCCACGCAGTTGGCCTGAACGAATATGAGAAATTGCACTCGTTGTATTGTCAAGCATCATTTGTACCTGACCAGCTAGGAGATCATTCATAGCTGCTGCAGTTCCTTTGTAGGGCACATGTAATACATCTAAATTAGCCATTTGTTTTAAAAGTTCCATACCTAGGTGACCAGTTGTACCGATTCCTGCTGATGAATAAGAAAATTTTCCAGGATTCGATTTAACCCATTTTAGAAATTCAGGAAAGCTTTGAATTGGTTGGTTTGATTTAATGACCAGAACTAGTGGTGACTCAGCCAGAAGAGTGACAGGTAATATGTCTTTGTCTGTATCAAACGGAATATTTTTAAATAAAAACCGGTTGATGGCAAAAATACCTGGTAGCGTGACAAACCAGGTATGGCCATCAGGAGGCCCTTTTACTACCATATCGGCAGCAATGTTACCATTCGCACCAGGTTTGTTTTCTACAACAAAGGGCTTTCCTATAGTTTGCGTGCATTCTTGCGCAACCATTCGGGATAGTAGGTCAATAGTTCCACCTGGCGGGCTAGTTGAAAAAATGCGAACAGGTTTTTCAGGCCAGTTTTGGATTGCTAGAGTTTGGGCGGATGAAGAAAAAACATGAAAGAATAAAAAACAGATCAGGTTAACTCTGAATAAACAATGAATTTTTTGCATAAAAATTAATTAGAGGTTTTATTTATAATTTGGAAAATATAACACGCTCTTTTTCAAATGCCTAAAAATTTTTGGATGTATTTTGAATTAGTGCACGACTACTGGATATTGATGCACTATTGTTGGACTAATTATGTTGCATTCCTAGCGCATCAATTGATTGTGCATCAAATTATTACAGATCTACTCTTGCCTTTTTTAAGTAATCTTCGTCTATGCTAAAACCCCAACCAGGGGAGGTAGGCAGGGTATAAAAACCATCCTTAAAAGGTTTTTTTACTTGATTAGCAATCAGTTCGTAAAAGAATGGATCACGCCAAGGTAGCATCACTTCTCCAAAGCAGCCATTGGATATTCCTGCTGACATCATCAAACCAAACTGTGGTTCGAGATGTTGCATCATTTTGATGTTGTAAGATCCCGCAAGCATTGCAACTTTGCGCCATTCTGATGGACCGGCTCCCCAGCTAGCGTCAAAATTACAAATGTCAATTGCATTGGCCTGCATCAAATCACGACATCCAAAGCGGCTTATTTCACTTTGTCCTGCCGCAATAGGTATACCGGAGAAGGCTCTTACTCGGGCCATATCTGCTCGGTCGTTATCCCATTTACAAGGCTCCTCAAGCCAGTCTAGTTTTAGATCCTTTGTCCGCTCAGTAAATTCCAGAGCCTGTGCTACAGTCCAGCCTTGATTAGCATCGCATCCTAATAAAAAATCAGGCCCTCCTTTTAGCCGGACAACTTCTGCACGTTTGGCATCTTCTTGGGGGGATTTACCACCAAGTTTCAGTTTGAGTCCATAAATACCAAAGTCTTTTAATTGCTCTACTTCTTCTGCGAGCTCTTCTAAGTCATTTTTTTCTCGGTAGTAACCTCCAATTGCAAAAACGCGTACTTGTTTTTTAGCACCACCCCATAAAATATGTATCGGTAAGTTTGCTGTTTTGCCAAGAGCATCATGTAATGCACTATCAATGCAAGACTGTGCACGCAGAGCCACTCTGCGATCTCGTAAGAATGGTTCAGTTGCTTTTCGGGTTAATGACCAAGCATCCTCAATAGCTAAGACTCGGTGGCCAATTAATTGAGGTGCTAACTCTTGTTGGATGAGGTTGATAATAGCGCTTTGTAAAGCATCGTCATTGCCATTAAAGCATTCACCGACGATACCAGTGCTGGTATGAATCCTTGTTAATATGGTACACCGGTGGGTTAATTTAAGGGTAGAGCCGGTTGCAGCTCTATCCATCTTTACCTTTAGTGGGATTGTTTCAATTCTAGTGATGTATGCATCTTGTAGTGCTTGATTTGAGATGGCATCTAGATTCGTCATTTGGAATAATTTTTATTCTGCTTGTAACTTGAGTTGTTTGACTAGTTGCGCCCATTTGATGCTCTCAGTCTCCATAAATTTTGCAAATGCTTCTGATCCTAGATAAGCTACAGTGGCACTTTCATCTGACATTTTTTTAACAGTTTCAGATTTCGATAAAATGTCTGCAAGAGTTACCGATAACTTTTGAACAAGCTCTGCAGGAGTTCCGGTTGGTGCGAGAATACCCCACCAGTTATCAGCATCAAATCCTTTTAAGCCAATTTCGATTGCCGTTGGAGTATCAGGAATGACAGCTTGTCTTTTGGCACCGCTCACGGCAAGTGGGCGAAGACGCTCGCCCTTAATCAGAGGAAGTGCTTGGACGACTGTGCCAACAGAGATTTGGGCATGGCCTGCTGCGACATCTGCTAAAGCCGCACCGGCACCTTTATAGGGAATATGGACTAGTTGCAGACCAGCAAGATTGGCGAACATTTCTGACACCAGGTGCTGTGAGCTACCGACTCCTGAAGATACATAATTCACTTGACCGGGGCGGGCTTTTGCATATTCAATTAATTCAGGTAAGGTTTTAACTGGTAGGCCTGGAAAGACACTAATGACTTGTGATGCTGTCCCAATCCTAGCGACGGGAATAAAATCTTTGATAGGATTGTAGGGTAGCTTTTTATATAGACTTGAGTTCGCGGTGTGCGGAGTTGAGATCAGTAACAGAGTATAACCATCAGGTTTTGCCTTAGCGACGATATCTGTTCCCAGAGTCCCGCCAGCTCCGCCACGATTATCAACCACGAAAGTTTCACCTAAACGCTTACCCAATTGATCTGCAATAAAGCGCCCAATAATATCGTTACTACCACCTGTTGTAAATGGAATTACTAGTCGAACAGGGCGGTTAGGATATTCGGACTGTGCATAACTCATTTGTGGATTGACAATTGATAGGATTAAAAGAAGCCAAAAACTTCGATTAAAGCTAAGCAGATTTTTATATTTCATGGGTCATGTTACCTTCGGTTTGTCGGTTGTAATTATTTGTATTTTACCAGTACAGCAAACCAAACTATATAGAAAAAGAAATAGGTTGAACAGGATTTGTAGTCGCTTGATGGTGGTTCAGTAGAGAAGATAAATTATCCTACTCAAGCCAATCGATATAGTTTATTTTTTTATTTAAAGAAATAGCCGACTTGTGGAGCCTGAGCAATTTGCCACAATTGTGCGATGGTATTTTGCATTTCTGATTCAGAGGCACCTTGACTAAAGAGTGCAAGTCGAATGGCCTTGGATTCAATTTCTGAGCGTGTTAAGGTGTTGCCTGGATCACCTTTAGGCTCATCTAGTTGGCCATGAAACTCTATACCGGCATGTGTTTTTACGCTTACTTTACCAATCCACAGTTGTGGATAAGCTTGGTCGACTTGTGGGTCAAGCTGCATAGTTACATTGTCACGCAACTGGCAGATTTCAGGATCTAAAAAATGGTTTTCAAATTCATCTAAGCCTGCATGGCCATATTTGGCAACGATTGCAAGGACTGTACCCATCGAAAATTTTGATTGATGGACAGTTTTTGGATCCGTGACAGCGCCAAGAACATCAATCGCACCTTGATGAACATGCGTCGTAATTTTTGCTAAATCGGTGAACTGCAGATGATTAGTTTGCATCACTTGCAGTAAGGCATCCGCAGCCGGATGCGTATGCCTACAGGAAGCGTGGAATTTAAATGAAGTTTCTAAAGTGGCCCAGCGCTGATGCAGGCCAGCGTTCAGTTTGCTCAGGTCAGCATCTGTTGACATCCCTGCAGCCATACCTTGTTTACCTTCTAAGATTTGTTGGGCGCCCGTAAAGCCCTCTTTTGCCAGATAGGCTGACATCAGACCAGTTCCTGCGGCATGGGCGGTATGTAATTGTTTTGAATCTGCCGCGTCTTTTAAAAACTCCCATAGTCCTGCAGCTTGAGTCCCTGCGGATCCAAAAGCATGCAGCATTTGCTCTGGGGAGAGTTTCAGAAGTCTACCAACAGCTGCAGCCGCGGCAAGGCTTCCGACCGTTCCTGTTGTATGAAAGATTTTATAATGCGAACGGCCCATGAATTCACCAATACGAATTCCGACTTCATAGCCAGCAATGACAGCGACTAAAAATTCCCTACCGCTGACACCTAGCGACTGAGCAACTGCTAGAGCTGGGGAAAAGATGACTGTCGCAGGATGAAATACGGAAGAGTTATGCAGGTCATCTTGTTCCACGACATGGGAAGCAGCAGCGTTGCACATTGCTGCAAAGTAAGGACTTGTTAATTTCCGGTTTAGTAATATTTCGGATTGCCCACTACTTGGCCCCATGATTTGCGCAAATTGAGCGATGATTTCAACTGCTTTAGCATTTTTGCCTGCGACTGCAGAGCCAAACCAGTCTACCAGCAAGTCTTCGGTTTTGCGTATGACTAAGTCTGGAATGTCAGACCACTGTAGTTGCGCTGCAAAATTTGCTAAAACTTGGCTGGGGAATACTTGATTTGAGAGTGGGGTGTTCATCATTAGATAGCTTCCGTATTTTTCATACTATTAATTTGCGCTTCCTCTAAGCCCAGTTCTTTCAGGATTGCGTTCGTATGTTCACCGATTTCGGGGACTGGGTCCATGCGGTAGGTAAATTGATTATTTTTGCCAGGTGGCAAAAGCGCAGGAACTTTGCCAATGGGGGTGGATATTTCTTGCCAGCGATTTCTAGCTTGGAGTTGCGGATGATCCCAAACCTGTGCCATATCATTCATTCGCGCATTGGCAATTTGGGCCGAGTCAAGACGCTCCTGAACTACTGTAATCGAGAGATGTAAAAAACATTGCTCGATCATTTCTTTTAAGATGATTCGGTTGGTATTACGTAGAGCATTATTAGCAAACCGAGCATCATGGACTAATTCAGGCTGGAGAAGGACTTTTTCACAAAACAGTTGCCATTCTCTTTCATTTTGAAGGCCAAGCATGACCATGGCATTACCACCCACAGAAAATCTACCATACGGGTAAATGGTTGCATGTGAAGCGCCTGTTCTTGGGGGTGGCGGGGCATTTTGGTAGGCATAATACAGCGGATAGCCCATCCACTCTCCTAAGGCTTCTAGCATTGAAATATCGATATGTGAGCCAATACCTGTTTTTTGTCTTAAAAGGATTGCAGACATAATATTGGTATATGCATACATACCCGCAGCAATATCTGCAATTGAGCAACCGGCCTTAGAAGGTTCTTCAGGCGTACCTGTAATTGATAAAAATCCAGCTTCACTTTGAATCAAAAGATCATACGCTTTTTTATCGCGATAGGGGCCATCATTACCGTAACCTGAAATGTCACAGACGATCAATCTTGGATTTATTTTTTGCAGATCGTCGTAAGAAAGGCCCAATCGAGCGGTGGCTCCTGGTGCCAAGTTTTGAATAAAGACATCAGCAGTTTTCAGTAATTCGGTCAGAACATGGAATGCACTAGCTTGTTTGATATCCAGAGTTAGGCTTTCTTTGGAGCGATTTGTCCAAACAAAGTGGGATGACATGCCGTCTACACGTTGATCATAATTTCTAGCAAAATCACCAGTCACTGGACGTTCGATTTTGATCACTCGCGCACCAAGGTCAGCTAACTGCCGAGAGCAAAATGGAGCTGCAATAGCATGCTCCATGGAGATCACACGAATTCCGTCAAGAGGCTTTTCCATAAATTTTTAAAATGATCTTGGTAAACCGAGAAGATGTTCTGCTACGTAAGAATAAATTAAATTAGTTGAAATGGGTGCAACTTGATAAAGACGTGTTTCGCGAAATTTACGCTCGACATCATACTCACATGCAAAACCAAAGCCGCCATGCGTTTGTAAGCAGACATTTGCCGCTTCCCAAGATGCTTTAGCGGCGAGATACTTGGCCATATTTGCTTGTGCTCCGCAAGGTAAGTTTTGATCAAATAATTCACATGCCCTAAATCGCATGAGGTTCGCTGCTTCGGTTTCAATAAATGAATCAGCAATTGGGAACTGTACACCTTGATTTTTCCCAATTGGACGATCGAATACGATTCGTTCATTAGCATAATTAGTAGACTTACGGATAAACCAGTAAGCATCACCGATACATTCAGCGGCAATTAAAGCTCTTTCAGCATTCAGTCCATCCAGGATATATTTAAATCCTTGGCCTTCAACGCCAATTAAATTTTCCGCGGGTATTTCTAAGTTATCAAAAAATACTTCATTTGTTTCATGGTTGACCATATTCAAGATAGGAGAGATGGTCATACCATTGCCGATAGCATCTTTTAAATTCACGATGAAAATGGACATACCTTCGGATTTTTTTTGTACTTCTTGTAAGGGGGTTGTTCTAGCAAGCAGAATCATGAGGTCTGAATGTTGGATCCTCGAAATCCATACTTTTTGACCATTAACAATATACTTATCACCCTTTTTAACGGCGGTGGTTTTAAGTTTTGTGGTGTCTGTACCGGTGGTTGGCTCTGTGACCGCCATCGATTGGAGTCGAATTTCTCCACTAGCTATTTTAGGAAGATATTGTTTTTTTTGAGTTTCAGAACCGTGTCGCAGGACAGTTCCCATGTTGTACATTTGCCCATGGCAAGAACCTGCATTGCCGCCGGCTAAGTTAATTTCTTCCATGATGACAGACGCTTCTGCCAGTCCAAGTCCAGAGCCGCCGTATTCAGTTGGAATTAACGCAGCCAGCCAGCCTGCGCTAGTGAGCGCATTTACAAAAGCTTCTGGATAACCTCTAGCATGATCGACTCCTTGCCAGTATTGCGAGTCAAAACTGCCGCATAAGTCTCTGAGCGCTTCACGAATTTCTTGGTACTGGTCTGGTGAGGGGATATTATTATGCATAAGATAGAAGGGTAAATGGAAGCAATTATCGGAGTAATTTTGTTTGCAAAGTCTTTTGCAGATGCTTGACAAAAGTGTATTGTAAATGACCTTGCTCGATATGTCTTTGAACATAATGTAGAGAATAATCAGCTAGTTATGCGGACATTGCTTTAAAAAGGGGGGGGAGTATTATTTCGAATTGCTCTTGACCTTGTAATCATGCGGTATTAGGGTAAACCCTTTCGATGATATTTTTTGTAAAAAATGCTAATATATTCATCTATTTGGCTTTCTTAGCAAATATATTTTTTATTTTTCAGATCAAGGGCCCCCTTATGAATCGACTACACAAATCTTTTTCTATTGTTTTTAGCGCGTTAGCTACGCTTCTAATTTTTATAGGAGTGAGTAATGCGCAGCAATATCCGACTAAAACAATTACTTTAGTTGTACCGTTTGCCGCTGGTGGACCCACCGATGTTTTGGCCAGAATGATTTCAATCCCGATGGGCAAGTCCATGGGGCAAACTGTGGTTGTCGAGAATACTGTGGGTGCTGGAGGAACTGTAGCTACGCAGCGAATTGCTAGAGCAAATCCTGACGGCTACACTCTGCTTGTTCACCATATGGGCATGGCTACTGCAACAGCGCTATATCGTAAATTGCCATTTGATCCACTAAAGGATTTTGAATACATTGGTCAGGTACTTGATGTTCCAATGACAATGCTTGCGCGTAAAGATTTTCCTGCTAATAATCTCAAAGAGTTAATTGATTACGTCAAAGTTAATAAAGATAAGGTGTCCTTAGCGAATGCCGGTTTGGGCGCGGTATCCCATCTTTGCGGGATGATGTTCCAGACTGCTATTGGCGTTGATTTAAATACGATCCCGTACAAGGGAACTGGCCCAGCAATGAATGACTTGATGGGCGGGCAAGTAGATTTACTCTGCGATCAAACGACTCAAACTGTTCCGATCATCAAAGATAATCGTGTCAAAGTTTACGGTGTAACTACCTTAAATAGATTGCAAGCACTACCCAACGTACCGACTTTAGATGAGCAAGGTCTAAAAGGTTTTGAGGTGAAAGTTTGGCACGGCATGTATGCTCCCAAGGGCACTCCAAAGCCAGCCTTAGATAGAATTAACTTGGCACTACGTGAGGCGTTGGCTGATCCGATGGTCAAGCAGCGGATGGTAGACCTTAGTTCAGATATTCCTCCACTTGCGAAGATTACTCCACAAAGCTTGCAGACACATTTAGAGGCAGAAATTGCTAAATGGGGACCGGTTATTCGTAAGGCTGGAATTTACGCAGACTAATATTTTTTCTCTCAGGAAGTCAAAAAATAGACCACGATGTTGGTCTATTTTTTTGAGCTGGGTTGGTCTGATTTATTCAGACAACGACTCAGTAAACATAGATGAAAAGCCATCATAGATCTACCGAATATGATCGTTTTAGCAACTAGAAAAATTGCAGATTGTGGATTATAGAGCCATTAAAAAATAGACGAGTTGTAACTGGGCACAATCAAGAAGGTCGAGCGATTGTGGCAATAGACGAGACTTACAAGCAGGTTATATCGCGCAGAGCTCAGCATCAAAGTTGTGTCGTTTGGGCTGCTGTATCACCTCAGTTATTTCGAGGTTTAATTTCGTAATTATTTCTGGCGAGGTACCTTTGGGAGCGAGTACGCCATACCAAACGCTTGCATCAAAATCGGTCAGTCCGGATTCGGCTATAGTTGGGATTTGAGCAAGCCCACTCGATCTTTTTAGAGTAGAGACGGCTAAAGGCCTCAATCTGCCTTATTGAATATGTCCAGCAGCAACTAAGGGTGGAGAGAAAATCAGATTGACATGACCTGATAGAACATCTGCAAGTGCCGGACCTCCACCCTTATAAGGGATTTCTTTTAACTCAATTTGCGCCATGTTTTGAAGTAATTGAGTAGCTAGTTCTGGGCCACTGCCTTTGCCAGAAGTTGCATAAGTTAATTGATCTGGATTTTGTTTTGCGTAGATGATCAGTTCACTTCTTGATCTAATCGGCGTACTTGGGTGTACTGCCAAAATATAGGGTCCTTCGCCAATCAGGTTAATTGGTACAAAGTCTTTGATAGGATCGTAATTGAGTTTATCGAAGACACTTACATTAACACTTAACTGGGTTGTCAAAGCGAGCAGAAGGGTATAGCCATTCGGTGCCGACTTCGCGGCAAATTCCATACCAATATTGCCACTCGCCCCACCGCGGTTATCTACGAATACGGGTTGTTTGATTTTACGGATAACTTTTGAGCTAGCTGACGAGCAATTACATCCGAGCCGCCCCCGGTTGGGTAAGGTAAAACAATACGAATTGGTTTGGTCGGAAATGTTTGTGTTTGGGAAATCAGGGTAGTCCAACAAATAATGAATAATAGAATGAATATAAAATTTTTAGAAGAATTTTGGGTTAAAAATATAGCGTAACAGTTGTTTATCATAATCATTTGAATAAATTCATACCTGAAGAGTTAAATAATTGGAGTTAATTTTAGAATTGATTGTACAGATTGGATAGCTGGAAGGGGTTGGTAAGTTTTTATGAACTGACCCTTGCAGATTTTGATCGTTCTATGTTCTATATCTATTTTTGAGTTTGCTAGTTTGATAAATAGAATTAAATTTAGTATTTCAGAGGGATTGCAATAGATTTAAAGGATTTTATAAGAGATAATCAGAGTTTAGATATAAAATTTATAAGATGTTAAGTAATAATTAACGTTAAGAAAATGGTATTACGAATTCTGAGTGTAGTCGTCCCTGTATGACTTTGGAAAAAATTATCAGAATTAGCAATTTTTCAATAGGTAGGTAGTTTGTTATGCATCAATTTTCAAGCACTATATGTTTTTTTATGGCTTTACTCGTCGGATTAATTCCATTGGGGGAGGGTTTTGCTCAAACATCTAAACAGTCTTTAGATATGCAAATGATGACCGTTGGAGGTTCTGATTTGCAGCAGTGTCCCTCAGACGCACCAGTTTATTTGCACTTAGCTCACGTATTACAAAGAGCTTTAAGGTGTAGTCCTGAGTTAATGGAATTTCAGCTGAACTATCAAATTGCGCAAGCAGATTCGATGATTGCCAGCCAAAGACCGAATCCAGTTTTGGGCTTAGGAGCTGATTCGATTAATCCGACTCCAGGCCGGAGTCCGCAGGGAACAAGGCAAATAGATAGTTCAGTTCGAATCGATCAATTAGTAGAATTAGGCGAAAAGCCACGATTTCGAAGAGAAGCGGCAAGTGCCGCAGAATTAGCTGCCCAATTTTCATTAAAATTTGCCCAAAAAGCTGTCTTAAGTGAGGTCGAGCATATTTATTATGATGTGTTGAGTGCCCAACAAAGAGCGATGGATTTAGCTGAAATGGTGCAGATGAATCAGCGAGTTTTAGAGGTGGCCCAGGTTCGGTTCAAGGCTGGTGATATATCTGATTTAGAGTTGAAAAAAATTGTGCTTGATATTACCAGGGCAAATAATGAATATCAAAATGCTAAAACAGATTTAGCGAAATCGAAATCAAATTTAGCCAAAATATTAGGATATAACCAAACTTTAAATCAGACCACATTGGCAAGAGATTGGCCAAACCATGAAATCACTATTCCAGTGATACCCTGGGAAAGGATTTCTCAAAGAGCTGATTTACGTGTTTTGCAAAGCCGAACTATATCAGCAGAAAAATCACGCTATTTAGCACGAGCACGGCGGGTACCAGACGTAACGGTTGGTTTGCAATATAACCATTTACCAGTAACTGGTTCTTATGAGCTGGGTACTGTGAATACTTATATGCTTAATTTAAGCGTGCCATTATTTTTGAGGCATTCCTATGAGGGGGAGTTAAGAAAGGCAGAGATCGAATATTTTAAGTATAGAGATGAGCAACTCCGGGGAGAAAAGGACGCGCATACAAGTCTAAAATATCAAGAGGCTGAGCTATTGGCTAATCAAGAGCGTTTAACGCGTGTTCTTAAGGAGATTTTGCCAACCGCTTCACAAGTTGCCGCTTCTGCTGAATTTGCATACGCCAAGGGTGCAATTGGAGTTTTAGATTTAATTGATGCAAGAAGATCCCTGAGGCAGGCCCGAACAGAGGCCTCACAAATCCGAACCGACTATGCCAAGAGTTTAAGTAGTTTTAACTTGGCGATTGAGATAGAAGAATAATCATGAAAAGTTTGAGTCAATTGATCAATGATTTTTTTCGGATAATAATTTGGCTTATTAAAGCTATCGTTAGCAGTTTCTTTAAAATTATTGGAGGCCTTCTTGGAGCGATTCGATCGCGAATTTTTATAAAAAAATTCCGTGAGACAGAAGTTTTTTTGGTGAATCAAATTGAAGAGAATTTACCAGAAGTACCTAAAATTTTTTGGAAAAAATATCATCGTGTAGTTTTAAGGATTATTTATATGGTGATTGTGGGACTCACTCTCCTTAATTTTGCGCGTTGTATGTATAAGCCAGAGGTCCAGAGTATTGGCGTGATTATTGATGGGGATAAAATTCAGTTTACTGGCGTTAATAAACCGCTGAACGGGATGCGCTCTAAGCCCATTGAGGTTGGGGCGCAACCTGTTTTGGTACTACCTGGTCGCTTAGTCTGGGACGAAGAAAAGACCGTCAAGATTTTTAGTCCATTTGCAGGTAGGGTACAACAGGTCGATATTCAGTTGGGTCAGCAAGTCACTAAAGGTCAAACTTTAGCCATTATTCAGTCTCCCGAATTTGGCATAGTACAAACCGATGCCAAGAAGTCCGAGTTAATGGCTAACTTGGCGCGATTAAATTTGAATAGAGCCAAGGAGCTTTTTGACCAGGGAATTATAGCCAAGAAAGAGTTAGATCAAGTTAGCACAGACTCTTTACAGGCATTTGCTGAATATGATAGAGCTTTAGCCAGAATGCAGTCTTTAGGGGCCATTAATAAATCAGTTGATCAGCGTTTTCAGTTGACTTCGACCGTTAAAGGTATTGTGGTTGAGCGAAATATTTATCCAGGTCGTGAGTTAGGGATTGATTTAAACACCTCACCATCCTTTGTTGTGACTGATCCATCCAATTTATGGGCCATCCTTGAGTTGTCGGAGGTCGATATTGGACGATTTGAGCTTGGTGCTGAAGTAACGATTTTCAACAATACCTTACCCAATGAAAAGTTAAAGGGTCACATTAGTCGCATTGCTGAGTTTATTGATCCAGTTACAAGGACTGTCAAGGTGCGTGTGACTGTTCCCAACAATAGTCTAAAACTCAAAGCAGAAATGTTTATCCAAGCAGAGATTCCCTTGTCGCATGTCGATGGCCTGATTGTGCCTTCGAAGGCCATTGTTCTCATTGGTGATAGTCATTATGTGTTTGTAGAAATAGAGCCCAATCAATATATTCGAAAAAAGGTTAGGCTAGGCACCCAGTTTTTGGAAAAGACGGAAGTAATTGAGGGTTTATATGCTTCCGAAAAAATTGTTTTTGATGGCGCTTTATATTTAAATGAGATCTTACGGACCCAATCAAAGACGAGTAACAATCCCCGACAGCATTCTTTGAGCAAATATTTTGAAAAAATAAAAGCAGATATCGTGCTGTTCCTGAAGTAATTATGTTAAATCACATTATTAATTTTTCATTAAATCAACGAATTTTTGTTTCTTTTGGATTGTTAGTTCTCATCGTTACTGGTGTGATCTCATTTAAAAACTTGCCGGTCGAGGCATTCCCTGATGTGACAGATATTCAGGTGAATATCATTACTCTATACCCTGGAAGAGCCGCAGAGGAAGTTGAAAAGCAAGTGACGATTCCGGTCGAAATTGCTCTTGCAGGGATTCCTAATTCGATTCGAGTTTTCTCACACACGCAGTTTGGGCTATCTTTTTTAATGGTGACATTTAATGATAAGGCCACAGATTTAGTAGCTAGGCAGCAGGTTTTGGAGCGTTTAAGAAAGGTTGATTTGCCCGAGGGAGTAAAGCCAGATATTGCACCATTATCTACACCGATTGGTGAGATTTATCGATTTCGTCTGAAAGGTTTAGGTAAAAGTTCACAAGAATTAAGAACTCTACAAGATTGGGTTGTAGAAAAGCAATTACGCCAAGTTCCTGGAATAACTGACTTAGTAACTATTGGCGGCCAATCTAAACAATATGAAGTAAATCCCAATTTGGCAAAAATGCGTGATTATAAAATTACGCTAGCAGAATTATTTACAGCTATTTCGAGAGGAAATTCCAATGCTGGGGGTGGGCGTGTCGAAGAGGGGAGTCAACAATACTTGTTACGGTCGATCGGTTTATTCCAATCTTATAAAGATATAGGTAGTGTAGTCGTCTCAGAAAACGCCGGTGTTCCTATTTTTGTCCGAGATGTTGCTGATATTAATATCTCTTTTGCACCCCCACAAGGTGCGATGGCGCAAGATGAGGAAGAGGACATTGTTGTTGGTACTATTTTGATGCGTAAAGGTGAAAATCCCAGTCGAGTATTAGCTGCCATCAAGGAAAAAATTGAAAAATTAAATAATGAGATTTTACCCAAAGGAGTAGAAATTGAGCCTTACTATGATCGATCGCTATTGATTAATAAGACTCTAAAAACAGTATTTATCAATTTATTAGAAGGGGCTTTATTAGTAGTTGCTGTGCTGTATATTTTCTTAGCAAATATAAGGGCATCTGCAATTGTTGCGGTTACTATACCGCTTGCTTTACTATCAACTTTTATTGGTTTAACCTTGGTAGGTATTCCAGCCAATCTTCTTTCTCTGGGCGCAATGGATTTTGGAATTATTGTAGATGGCGCAGTAATTATTGTAGAAAATATTTTTCGGCGTCTTGGCGAGTTAAATAACCAACAGATTAGTGATCCGCATGAGCGTAAGAGAGCTATTTTTAAAGCTACCTCAGAGGTTGCTAGACCAACAGTCTTTTCAATAGTAATTATTATTGCTGCGCATATTCCAATCTTTACGCTGGAGCGTCATGAAGGCAAGATTTTTGCCCCAATGGCTTATACAGTCACATCAGCATTGATTGGTTCCTTACTTATTTCATTGATTCTCATTCCAATGCTGTGTCATGTATTTTTGAAAAAAGATATTGCTCACCAGGATACAAACCTGATTCAATGGTGTAAGGGAAAGTATGAAAGATTATTAGTTTTAGCCTTAGAAAGAAAGAAGTATGTCCTCAAACTAGCTCTTGGACTATTGTTTGCAACAGGCGTTGTAGCTAGTTTTTTAGGAAGTGAATTTTTACCCGAATTAGACGAGGGTTCCATGTGGATCAATGTTGAATTACCTGCCTCAGTATCTATTAAAGAAGCGCGTGAGCGGGCGGCAATTGTTCGATCGGTTATTACACAGACTCCTGAAGTAAAAACTATCATATCGAAGGTGGGGCGACCTGATGACGGAACAGATCCTAAGCTAATTAATCAGCTCGAACTTTTAGTGGACTTGCACGAAGAGCGTACTTGGCGTTTCTGGTATAAAAAAGCGGATATTATCGCTGAGATTGAATCGAATTTAAAGGCCTTGCCTGGCACACGTTTTAATTTTTCGCAACCAGTTCGCGATAATATTCTTGAGAGTATTTCACAGATTGATGGCCAGATAGTTATTAAGGTACTTGGTGATGACTTACAAAATAATAAATTGATTGCAACACACATTCTCAATCAAATTACTTTCGTAGAAGGGGTTAAGCGTGCTTTTATAGACCGAGATGGTGAGTTACCTCAGTTTATTTTAGATATTGATCGAAAGCAGGCTGCAAGATATGGTTTAAATATTGGAGACCTTCAAGATGTCATTGAAACCTCACTTGGAGGGAGGGTAGCTACTGAATTATGGGAAGGGGAGCGTCATTTTTCCGTTGTGGTTCGTTTGAAAGAGGCTGAAAGGTATTTAGGGAACTTACCTAATACCTTAGTGGCGACTGCTACTGGGGCGCAGATACCATTGTCCGAGGTAATGAATTTTCGAACTATTTCTGGTTCAATGAATATTGGTCGCGAAAATGGCCAACGCGTCACATCTATTGGTATTTTTATTCAAGGCCGAGATATGGGAAGTATTGTCAAAGATATGAAGATTAGGGTCGATAAAAATGTGGTGGTTAACGATGCCCGTATCATTTGGTCTGGCGAGTTTGAGAATCAAGAAAGAGCGATGGCAAGATTATCGATTGTTATTCCTATTTCAATTCTCGTCATATTCTTTTTATTATTTAATGCTTTTAACTCATTTCAAAGTGCCTTGCTGATTATTCTGAATATCCCTTTTGCGATGATTGGGGGTATTTTCTTATTATTTATAACGAATACTGCTTTATCAGTATCCGCTGCGATTGGGTTCATCGCCTTGTTTGGTCAGGCCGTCTTAAATGGCGTTATTTTAGTGACTTACTTTAATCAGTTACAAATTGAGGGTTTTACCTTGCGTGAGGCCGTTATTAAGGGTTCAATTGAACGTTTACGTACTGTTCTGATGACGGCTCTATTGGCAATGCTTGGTTTATTACCAATGGCCTTATCGACAGGGACTGGATCAGAGACGCAAAAACCCTTAGCATTAGTTGTGATTGGTGGATTGGTGAGTGCGACTTTATTGACATTAATTGTTTTGCCGATTCTTTACGAAGTATTTTCAAATTATGCGAGTAAAGCGCATCTTCGCAAGTCTTCCGAATCTTCCGCATTGAATGATCTGTGATTTGCGCAGTAGTTTGAATAGGGTGGTTCAAAGGACAATCTTCAAGTTGCTGTAGGGATCAACAACTTATCACCAAGATAAATATTGATGCGTTCTAGCTTTTGGATTTAATCAACAAGCGATGTAAGGTTGTCCTTCCAAGCTTATTGAGAATGAAATTTGTATAATGGAATGTATGAAAGCATAAAGAGTGCAATTTGAAGCCAATTTTTTGTACTCCAATAGTAGATAAAGATATTAGAAATGAATGATCAACAATTAAAACAAAAATATTTAGAACTAGGCTGGGATACTTTTACGGATGAGGGTTTTGTCGAGATTGCAGGACCATTTTTCTTCAAGAAAGATGTAAACGGCATGCATTTTTTATTTGAAACCAGTATTAAGCATCAAAATCGAAATCATGTTTTACAAGGCGGTGCTTTGACCACCTTTGTTGACCGCGCTTTTGGTGCGGCTGCTAGGGAATTAACCCAGGCCAATAAAACAACGACGATTCAACTGAATATGAATTTTTTGGATTCAGTCAAGATTGGTGAAATTGCTAGACTTACACCAGAAATCACTAGATCAACCAAGCAAATAGTTTTTTTGAGTGGGAACGTGATGGTAGATGAACGCCTAGTTGCCAGTGCTACAGGCATTTGGAAGAAAATTTTATAGCCTAGTAAATAAGCAGGTTTTTTTAGATGAGCTTTTCTAAACGCTTTAATGATGCTTTGATATCACCAATATTATTCGCTATCCAATTTGAGTCATAAAAGGTATTGTGATAGCGCTCACCACTATCACAAAGTAGAGAGAGTATTGAGCCCTCTAAACCGTTTTTTTTGAGTTCATTTGCTAGATTGAGCATAGCGACGAAATTGGTCCCAGTAGATGGTCCTACTTTTCGGCCAAGAATATTACTCAGTATTTGCATAGATGCTACAGAATCTTGATCTTTAACGGCAATCATGCGATCGATCACTGAAGGAATGAAACTAGCCTCTGGTCTGGGTCTTCCAATTCCCTCGATCCTTGAACCCTCTGAACTGAGTGATTGATCACCGGTGAGATAATAGGCCATAAATACCGAGCCCTCTGGATCTGGAACGCAGACCTCGGTCGGATATCTTTGATAACGAATATAGCGTCCAATAGTCGCGCTGGTGCCGCCAGTTCCTGCGCCAATGACAATCCATTTGGGAATCGGATGTCTTTCAAGGGCCATCTGACTAAAAATACTTTGTGCAATATTATTGTTACCTCGCCAATCAGTGACTCTTTCGGCATAGGTAAACTGGTCCATGAAATGCCCTTGTGTTTTAACAGCAAGAGCCTTCGCCACCTCATAAACTTCTTTGGAATGATCTACGAGATGACAAGAACCCCCATAAAATTGTACACGTTCAATTTTCTCAGGGGAGGTATTTTTGGGCATCACTGCAATGAAGGGCAGATCCAGCATATTTGCAAAATAAGCTTCGCTGACTGCTGTTGAGCCACTAGAGGCCTCGATGACTGTCATGCCTTGATTAAGCCAGTTATTACATAAGGCGTACAGAAATAAAGATCTTGCTAAACGATGCTTGAGACTGCCAGAGGGATGCGTTGACTCATCCTTCAGATATAGATCAATACCATGGTTCGAATAGTTTTTTAATGGAATTGGAATGATATGCGTATCTACACTTCGACAAAAATCAGCTTCAATTTTTAGAACTGCCTGATTAATCCAGTCTTTTTTGGAAAGCTTCATAGTGTCGGGGCTTTAATCTGTAGTGGCTAAATGATTTTTAGCATGATTTTTTAAAAATACGCGGTCAATCTTATTTGTTGAGGCCAAGGGCAGCGCATCTAAAAAAATAACCCAACGGGGGTGTTGATAGGCTGGCCCATTGGCTAAGCAAAAATCTTTCACTTCAGATTCAGTAATCATGCTGTTGTGATTTTTGACTACATAGGCTACAGGTTTTTGTCCTTTAATGTAATCCTCAACAGGAACTACGGCAGCTGCTTGAATATCTGGATGGGATTCAAGTAGTCGTTCAACTTCTGTGGGATATATATTTTCTCCACCACAAACGAACATATCGTCGCTTCGGCCGACAAAGTAATAAAAATCTTTTTCATCTTTTCGAAAGATATCTCCAGTACTATAAAAACCATCGGGCGTGAATGGATTGGGTATTGGATCCCTCAAGGAGCTTTGATGGTAGCCAAGCATTACACCGGGAGATTTCATTTGAAGGATGCCTTCATTTGCTGGTAGGTTATTTTCATCGACTAAACGCAGGCTAACCTCAGGATGCGCGTAGCCGACCGAAATTGTTGGTTGCTCTAACTCCTTAGGATGTGCACCAAAGACTACAGGCCCACCCTCTGTCGTGCCAAAAGCATTCGTTACTTTGGTATTCGGGAGAGCTTGATGGATTGCCTCTAACAGTTTAGGTGAGATGGGTGCTGAACCCATTCTTAAAAACTCAACTGACGATAAGTCAGATCGTTTGAGAAGTTCAGTTTCTTGTAACATCATGGCGATCATGGGCGGGACAGCAGTTAGCCAGGTGCAACGATATTTTTCGGTTGCTTGAATATACTCTTTGGCATTAAATTGAGGCAGCAGAATCATTTGCGCGTGCGCTAGAATTGCAAGCTTGGTGAGAGCTAGGGCGTTCATGTGGTACATGGGCGCAGCGATTAAAAAACGGTGCTTTGACCAATTATTTTTACCAAGGCGTGTTTTAGCAACCCAAATATGACTTTGATGGGTAAGCATTACGCCCTTTGGTTGTCCTGATGAACCTGAGGTATATAAAATCATAGCGATTTGATCAGGTTTAGGAATCACCGAGCAATAAGGCCCTGGATTGATAAAGTGATCAAATCCTTCGGAATTGTTTTGATTAAAAACAATTTTTCGCAGGGTTGAAGGAATATGAGGGGCGCGTAAGGCGTCACAAAAAACCAATTGAGCGCCTGAGTCTGCTAGCACAAAATCAATCATTTTCTGTGGGAATTTATAATTAACTGGTACAGCAACGAGTCCAGCTCTCATAATTCCCAAATAACTGGCAATGAATTCCGCCCGATTGGCTGATAGAATTCCAATCCGTGTACCGGGAGAGAGATCTAATTGTTCGAGGCCTCGAGCAACTGCATTAGCCATGGCATCGAGTTGAGCAAAAGTAAATTCTCGCGGAGACGATTCGCCCCCTAGATCGATAAGGGCGACTTGATTGAAATCAAAGTCGCGCCTAAATAAATCTCCTAAATTCGTAGGATCCAAGGATACACTTTACGCTTTAGGTGGGGGTGGCGGTGCAGTTGAGTACACGCCTCTACCGCTAGCGCATAACGCGCCGTCTTGATCGTAGACCATCGCTTCAGCCACGCTAATTTGGCTACCAAACTTAATCACTTTACCTTTAGCAATTAAGTTTCCTGGCATGGCTGCCCGGTGATAGTCAACTCGTAAGTCGATAGTAGGCACTCCCCGGCCCGTTTTAGAGACCAAAGCCCAATCGGCGGTGAGGTCGACTAAAGCTGCTAAGATTCCGCCATGGGTATATTTACGATCAGGGTTTACAACCCATTCTTCGCGCCAGGTAGCTTCAATTTCAATTGCCCCTTCAGTGACACTAAGAACTTTCAATCCAAGCCACTGATGAAATGGTCCGCGTTTTAATTTTTCTTCAACTTCTTGAGCTGTAATCATTGGAGTAGACATATCGGGTACCTTTTATTGTTAGGGGGTAATAATAACCTTACCAAGCACTTCTCGATCTTGGATTAATCGTAAACCTTCGCTAGCTTGTTCTAGAGGGAGGATTTTATCAATCATTGGCGTGATTTCACCTTTTGAAATCATGTCCATGAGTGCGGTAAGGTTGTCCATATAAAAACTATTTGAGCCGATAATTTGTAACTCAAAGCTCCAGACATACCGTAAGTCTTCTTTAGGATCGTGCCCAGCTGTAGCGCCGCAGACTAATAATTTCCCGCCGCGTTTTAAACAGCGTAGAGATGGGACCCAAGTGTCTCCTCCGGTAAAGTTAATCACTACGTCCACACCACCCTCATAATTGCGGCGTTGTGGTTTGCCATATTTTTCAACAGCCCATTTAGAAAAATCAACATCTTTATAGTTGATGACTTCATCGGCGCCAATTTCTTTGAGTCGGGCTAATTTTTCTGCGCTGCTTGCACAGGCGATCACTTCAGCACCTAATTTTTTAGCTAGGATGACGCAGCCAGTACCAACACCACCGGAGGCTCCAAGTATCAGCACTCGGTCACCTTTTTTAACGGTATTGTGGGTGATTAACATGCGATGCGCAGTACCATAGGCCACTGGTAAAGAGGCGGCCTGTTCAAAAGAAACGGCGTCAGGCATTTTAATCAACTGTTCTGCCGAGACCAGGCAATACTCGGCCATTCCGCCGTCAAGCATTTCACCCATTAAGCCCTTGGTCTTATTTAAAGGGTTTACTAAAACTCGGTCACCCACTTGCCAACCAGTAACTTGGCCACCGATTTCTGTAATCGTGCCAGCGAAGTCAAGACCTATTACCACAGGCAGTGGAACTTTAATACCAGGCATGCCTTTGACGGTAAAGACGTCATGATAATTAAACGAAGATGCGCCGACGCGAATAATGACATGGCCATCTTGCAGGGTGGGCATTGGGTAATCGGTAACGCATTGTAGATTTTCAAGACCACCATGCTGGCTAAGTACCAAAGCTTTCATAAGTTTTATTTCTCCGGGGATTAAATTTGAATTGAAATAGTAAGCGATTTTTTAGTGCATTTAAATTATAGCTTTAGGTCTACTTGCTTGAGCTTTAATTATCATAATCCAATTGATAAAAAAAAAATTGCTATTTTTATCAATTTTTAGCATCTTTTTAGGATATATTTCTATTATTATGAAAATAGATAAAATAGATTTGCAAATATTGTCGATTCTGCAACAGGATGGTACTTTACCAGTCAGCTCAGTTGCAGAAAAAGTTGGTTTGTCTGTTACGCCATGTTGGCGCAGGATTACACGACTTGAAGATGATGGCTATATCCGCAAGAGGGTAGTCTTATTGGATGCCCATAAATTAAATGTTGGCGTAACAGTTTTTGTGGCGATTAAAACTAGTGGCCATAACCAAGCATGGTTTGAAAAATTTCAGGCGGCGGTGATGAAACTACCCGAGGTAGTCGAGTTTTATCGAATGAGTGGAGATATGGACTATCTTTTACGCGTTGTAGTCCCGGATATTGCAGGTTATGATGCTGTGTATAAAAAGTTAATTAAGACGGCAGATATCTTTGATATTAATTCTAGTTTTGCGATGGAGCAGATTAAATACACGACGGCACTACCATTAAATTTTCTGTGAGTAAGGGTTATCGATAACTTGGGTTGATCTTGCTATCATTGCTTGGTGCAATCGTGCATGAGAGTGACCAAATCGGTGCGGTTTCGCTAAAATAGGGATTTGAAGTTGGTAAATTAAGAACGTGTTGCAAAAGATTTTGTCAGGCCATTTTTCTCTATAAAGATGATCTGTAAAGAATTTTTAGACCTTATGTTGAACCTTATCTTCTTAGGAAATGTACTTAAAATGAAAAAAAATAGTTGGAATTATCGTGTGATGTATGGGGTGATTTTTACTTTGTTGGGGATGACATCACTCGGGTTGCATGCCCAGCCTGCCAGTTATCCCAATAAACCTGTTAAATTATTAATTCCTTTTCCACCTGGCGGGCCGGCTGATGGCATCGGTAGATTGATGGCTGTTGCACTGTCTAATTCGATTCGACAAACAGTCTTTGTAGAAAATCGGGGGGGCGCAGGTGGCGTCATTGGTGCTGAATTAGTTGCCCAATCACCAGCTGATGGCTACACTCTGATGCTTTTACCATCGGCCCTCGTTGCTAACGCATCCCTGTATCCCAAGCTAACTTTTCAAATTACCCGTGACTTTGCCTCGGTATCTGGCCTTGCTAGATTTCCTTTGATTTTAGTGACCCATCCATCTTTGCCAGTAAAGTCCGTTCAGGATTTGATTGTTTTGGCTAAAAACAAACCCGGCCAATTGAATTTTGCGTCTGCTGGTTCTGGCGGCGGCTCACATTTAGCAGCCGAAGAGTTTAAGCACCTAACTGGCGTGACTATGACGCATATTCCTTACAAAGGTACTGGTCCAGCAGTAACTGATACGTTAGGAGGCCAGGTTAATTTAATGTTCGGCTCAGTCGAGTCCGTGATTGAATTCATTAAATCTGGTAAATTAAGACCCTTAGCCGTGACCAGCGCGAAACGAATTCCTGTCCTACCAGATGTGCCGAGCATGATAGAAGCTGGCGTTAAAGGTTATGAAATGGAATCTTGGTTTGCAGTGGTTGCACCCGCGGGTGTGTCGCGTCCGATTGTGGATTATCTCAGTAAAGAACTTGGCCTGATTTTGAAAAGCCAAGACTATATTGAGAAAGTAAAAGCATTGGGTGGAGAAGTTTTACAATTGAACGCGCAACAACTTACAGACTTCACCAAATCAGAAAGTGTGCGATGGGAAAAAATTATTAAAGAAACTGGCGCAAAACTTGACTAAATATTCGTAGAAAGATAAAGATGACACAACTAACACCCTTTAAAGAGGACTTAAGAGGCTTTGTTGAAAGATTAAGGCAGACTGGCGAACTGATTGATTTACATCAAGCAGTAGATATTCGACATATCGCAACCTTAGTAGATCAATCCGATAAAGCAATTTTATTTCACCGAGTGATTGGCTATGACATGCCCGTTTTATCCGGTATTGTAAGAACTCAGAAACGTGCTGTGATGTCTGTTGGCTGTGAGACGTTCAGAGAAATTGAAGATAAGCTTCAGTATGGGATTGATCATCCGATTGCTGCAACGCGCGTGAGCACTTCTAGCACCGAAGAAATTATTTGGCAAGGTGATGAGGTCGATTTATTTAAATTGCCAATCCCCATGAGCTCGATTTACGATGGCGGTCCGATGATTACCGCTGGAGTAGTCATAGCACGTGATCCTGAGTATGGGATTAATACTGGCGTATACCGCTTTATCGTCAAAGAAAAAAATCTCACGGGTATTGATATCGTCACTCCGAATAATATGCGGATGTTTGCGCAAAGAGCCTTTGAGGCAGGTCGTCCTTGTCCCATCTCGATTTCGATTGGAACGCATCCAATGGAGGTTTTAGGGGCTGGTTTTAGAGCGCCAATTGGTGTTGATGAGATGGGAATTGCCGGTGGTATTCGCGGATGTTCTGTGGCTTTGGGTCAGTGCAAAACGATTGACATGCCCTATATTGCGGATAGTGAAATTGTTTTAGAAGCAGAGATATTACCGATTGGCTGGACGCAACCTGAGGGACGTTTTGGTGAGTTTACTGGCCTCATGGGTGGTCTACATTGGAATCCTAATGTTCGAATTAAAGCAATTATGATGCGTAAAAATCCCATGTTTTATTTCTTGCATATGCCTTGGGAAAATACCTGGTTGGCTGCCCCAACGCGTTATCAAGCCATTCGACGGGCCTTAAAAACAGCTGGCGTGCAAGTTAAAGATATTAATGTTACTTTAGGTGGGCGAGCATTTTGGCATGCGGTGATCTCGATTAAAAAACAAGCGGGTGAAGGGAAGAATGCGCTGCTTGCTGCTTTATCGGTCATGGACCTGAAGCATATTGTGGTGGTCGATGACGATATTGATGTATTCAATCCAACCGAGGTTGAATGGGCGATAGCCACTCGCGTTCAAGGCGATAAAGACGTTATGATTATTCCGGGGGCACGGGCTAAGCCCTTAGACCCGAGCCTATATATCACGCCAGGGCAAGTACCAACTGGTGCAAAGGTTGGTATTGACGCAACGATTGGTGAGGGCATACCTAAGGAGCGCTTTGAACGTATTTCATATGCCTATGCTGATCGGGCAAAGATTGCTGACTATTGTGCTGGTAAGGCCGATCCCGAATTAGTGACTCAGAAAAATACTGACCAAGAGTTAGCAGATCAAATCATCGCTTTAATAGAGATCAGTCCAGTTTACTATTCGGAGATCGCTGAGAAATTTTCTCAATATAGTTTCGTAACAGTTGCCAAGACTTTTGGTGAGCTGCATGCACAGGGCATTTTGTGGCAAGACCCGCGGGGAAAAATGTGTTTGAAAAATTCTAAGTTTGCTGCCAAGCAACCAGGATAGATATTTGTCAGCTTGTTTAGTAATCTAAGACACCAAACTTTATAAAGGAAAGCTGCATATGCAATTCGATTGGGGTAATCCGTATCCGACTATTCGGCTGCCGGTCATGGGCAGAAATATTGTTTCCACTTCCCACCCGTATGCGGCTCAAGCCGGTTTAAAAGTCCTGCACGCTGGCGGGAATGCCATCGATGCTGCTATTGCTGCTGCTGCCGCTTTGATGGTGGTTGAGCCCGTTTCGAATGGCTTGGGCAGTGATTGCTTTGCCATTGTCTGGGACGGAAAAGAATTACACGGATTAAATTCTTCGGGAGTTGCGCCGCAAGCATGGAGCCCACAGTATTATGAAAAGAAATATGGACTAGACGGAAATGGGTTAGCTAATCGTCCAAAGCGCGGTTGGGACGCTGTCACTGTTCCAGGGGCGATTGCTGGTTGGGACGCCTTATTAAACCGATTTGGCTCAAAGCCTTTAGGTGAATTATTACAACCCGCCATTGAAATTGCTGAACAGGGATATGCTTTGCCACCTATTTTGGCGCATAAATGGGCTGCAGGGGTCGTTGATTTAAAAGATCAGCCTGGATTTGTACAGACCTTTATGCCTGGTGGGCGTGCGCCTCAGACAGGAGAACTATTCCGCTTTCCAGGCGCAGCAAAAACCCTTCGTCAGTTAGTTAGAAATGGCTTAAAAGATTTCTATACAGGTGAGATAGCAGCGGCAATTGTGGCTTACTCGAACGAACATGGAGGGAGCATGTCGCTGGCTGATCTACAATCTTATCAACCAGAATGGGTTGGAACGATTGCACAAAAGGTGCTTGGGAGAGATGGTAAAACCTATCAAGTGCACGAAATCCCTCCAAATGGTCAGGGTATTGGAGCGTTAATTGCGTTGGGTATTTTAGAGAATTTTGATTTAGCCAGTTTGCCTGTTGATGGCATAGCTAGTCAGCATTTGCAGATTGAAGCAATGAAGTTAGCTTTTGCCGATGTGTATCAATATGTAGCAGATGCGCGTTCGATGGAAGTTACGCCCGCTCAAATGCTTGATCCGAGTTATTTAGCCGCTCGGGCAAAATTAATTGATGTGAAAAAATCTACGCATTTCTCACATGGAATGCCTGAATCAGGCGGGACGGTTTATCTCTCTGTAGCAGATGCGCAGGGTCGAATGGTTTCATTTATCCAAAGCAACTATATGGGTTTTGGCTCTGGTGTAGTTGTGCCTGAGTGGGGTATTAGTATGCAAAATCGTGGATTTGGATTTTCTATGGATCCGAAATCAAGGAATGTTGTTGCTGGCGGTAAACGGCCTTTTCACACAATTATTCCAGCATTTTTGATGCGCGAAGAACATGGTATACAGGTTCCTCAAATGAGTTTTGGAGTGATGGGTGGAGATATGCAACCGCAGGGCCATATTCAAACAGTTTTACGGATGCTCAAGTATGGCCAACAACCACAAGCGGCCTGTGACGCGCCAAGATGGAAGGTTAATCACGACTTTACCTTAGATGTCGAACAAAATTTAAGTGCTAACACCATTGATGGCTTAAAAAATCAAGGCCATATTTTAAAGAAAATAGATGATCCCTACATGGACTTTGGGTCAGGTCAATTTATATGGCGCTTATCAGACCAATTGTCAGATGGGTATGTTGCAGCAAGCGATAGTCGACGGGATGGGCTTGCTGCTGCTTATTAAGTTGTTTATTTGGTTCTTGTAGATTGGGTATTCAAAAAGAATTTCAATTCAACTCGAAAGATCAATCTACTTTTTGAAGCCTACCCTCTTTAACCAGTTTGGCCCAGCGCTGAACGTCGGTTAAATACCATTTTTCGAATTCAGATCCTGGACCTGGCAGAGGTGAAGCGGCAACTGCGTCGAGCCGATCTTTAACTGCATCGGATTTTAGAGCTTGCAAAACTGCCTTTTCGACTATTTTTAAAGCTTCATCTGGCACAGCAGCTGGCGCAAAAAAACCGAACCAAGTCCCGAACTCAAATCCTGGATAGCCCTGTTCAGCAAAGGTTGGCACATTCGGTAGTAATTTTGAGCGCTTACTCGAAGTAATTGCGAGGGCCCTCACCATGCCACCTTTGGCTTGTGGTAGGGATGAGCCCATCACATCAGTGAGGACCGTAATACGTCCAGCAATTAAGTCGGGATATACCGCGCCACTGCCCTTATAGGGGATATGTGTCATTTCAATACCACTGGCTGATTTAAACAGTTCGCCAACTAAATGACTACCGGTATTATTGCCAGACGATCCAAAACTTGCTTGAATACGGTTTGCTTTCACAGCACTAACAAATTCGCCAAGATTTTTAAAGGGAGAGTCGTTTGAAACCAGCATCAGACTAGGAATAGACGCCACACCTGCAACGGCTTTTAAATCCTTAGTCGGATCAAAATTGAGCTTTGCCAAGCTTGGGCTGGTAGATAGGCTAACAGATGCAAATAGAAATGTATGTCCATCAGGCTTAGCCAATTTGGCCACATATTCAGCCCCAATATTTCCTCCAGCTCCAGGCTTGAGTTCTGGCAAAACAGTTTGCCCAATAACTTTGCCCATTTCATCGGCAATTACGCGTCCAAGAACATCTGCTGAACCACCTGCAGCGTAGGGGATAATCATGACTAATGGTCTAGTTGGGAAGTTTGTAGCGCTAGCGAGGTTACAAAAAATAGTGATCAGACTAAAAAAAATGATGGATAGTCTATTGGCTCGACAAAATCGTGTCATAGGGTGCTTTCAGTTAAAAAGAGAATTGATTAATAATGCTAGTTGCAAATAAGTCTTAATTTACCATTTTTTGGCAAAAAGGTGGGATTTGCAAACTTTTAAAGTGTTCAAATTGTGTGCGTTTTGCACCAAATGATTACTATTTTTTCATGAAAGTGAAATATCAC
>CAIQHU010000137.1 GCA_903871735.1 uncultured beta proteobacterium
ATTGCCGTCGATTGAGTAACTTTTAAAAAGACTCTTAAATTACCTTTAATGCCCATGGAAAAACAAGCTATTCTGATTAATACTAGAAATATCTTTATTAACCTCTTGACGAAGAAGCATAAGTCGAAAATAATGGAATCAAATTCCATTATTTCCGACTTATGCTTCAACGAACTCTTCAAAACTATCTACTTGAAGCTAGCCAAACTTTTCCAGTGCTTCTTTTAACTGGACCAAGACAGGTTGGTAAAACCACCTTACTCAAAAGTCTTGCATCCAAGGATATGAATTACATCACGATGGATGATTTAGATGCAAGATTACTGGCTCAAACAGATCCAGTCGTTTTTTTAAAGCGGTTTAAACCCCCAATGATTATTGATGAGATTCAATATGCCCCTCAACTGTTAAGCCAAATTAAATTATCGGTAGATCAAAGCAACACGAATGGACAATTTTGGCTAACGGGGTCTCAAAAATTTCACCCAATGCATTCTGTTACTGAAAGCTTGGCTGGCAGAGTAGCCATATTAGAGTTAAATGGATTTTCTAATGCTGAAGTGAATAATTATGCAAGCGAATCGAGTCCATTTTTGCCGTCTGATGCATGGTTAAGTCAGGCTCGCAGACTTAACCCTCAATGGGGAATACATGAAATTTTCAAAAAAATCTGGCGAGGGAGTTATCCCCGTATTGTTACTCAAAAAAATATATCGATTGATCTTTTCTATAATTCCTACCTACAAACTTATATCCAAAGGGACCTCAAGGATCTCATCAAAATCAGTAATGAAAGTGCTTTTTTTCAGTTTATACAAGTCATTGCCGCGAGGACGGGACAATTAATTAACTATGCAGATATTGCAAATGATATTGGCATCGACCCTAAAACTGCTAAATTGTGGACTTGGGCACTTGAGGCATCAGGCCTTGTTTACTTAATGCGTCCTTATCACAACAACATAACGAAGAAACTCGTTAAAACACCCAAAATATATTTCCTTGATACAGGTTTATGTTGCTTCCTCACTAAATGGTCCAGCCCAAAGGCCTTAGAAGCTGGGGCATTTTCTGGCCCAATATTAGAGACGTGGGTGATTTCTGAGTTACTAAAAAGCTATTGGTACAACGGAAAAATGCCACACTTCTACTTTTATCGTGATAAGGCTAATAAAGAAATTGATCTAATCATTGAAGAAAATCATTGCCTTTATCCCATCGAAATAAAAAAAACAGCTTCGCCTGGTCTAAACACCATTAAACATTTTGATGTTCTTCAAAACCTACAAGTCCAGATTGGTCAAGGAGCGGTCCTTTGTCTTAAATCCAGCGATATACCTATTACTTCTGCAGTTGATGCAATTCCTATTGCTTATCTGTAGGTTTTGTCAGATATTTTGATCGAGCATTCACTAAGTACAAATTGATAACCTCACTTACCAAACAAAAAATTTTTTTACTAAAAAGTAACTTAATATGTATGCATCTTACGTTACCAGATAAACTTGGTTCTCCCCCTTTCATCAATAAAAACTCTTGAATTAATGTCTATTTTTTATCATCCAGGTGATTGGCAAATAAATCCCTCACAAGCCTCTGATGCACTTCACCATCACCTTCGGGTTCGTCGTATTCATCAAGATGAAGTTTTTGTGGTATTTGATGGTCAGGGTCAAATAGCAAGCGCTAAATTACATGACTCGTCTTCTGATAAAAAATCTTATTTGGAGTTGTTTGATATACACCCCGATACGCAAATGGAGTCCCCTTATCCGTTAACCCTAATTCAAGGATTGGCTAGCAATGAAAAAATGAACTGGTTAATAGAAAAAGCGGTTGAACTTGGTGTAACTAAAATAGTTCCAATCATTTCAAAGCGAAGCATAGTTCGTCTAGATGAACAACAAGCAAAAAAGAAAATAGTACACTGGGAACAAATTATCATCGCAGCCTGTGAGCAATCAGGGCGAACTGTATTGCCAACGATTAATCCTCCTCTAACTCTCACCAACTTTTTAGCTAAGCCCTCCGAATCAGATCAATCTTTACGCGTTTTCCTGTCTCCTCACACTGAGATGAAGTTTGTGAGTATTATTAAACGCGCGCCTGGACAAGGTATGTCATTTCTGGTTGGTCCAGAGGGTGGTTTTTCGGATGAGGAGAATATTCAAATTGAACAAGCTGGATATATTGCTGCTACTCTAGGCAAACGCATTCTTAGAACAGAAACGGCTGGCATCGTTGCGATGTCAGCCGTTCATAGTCTTTGGGGAGGTTTTTAAGCTAGCTTAATTAGCAAATGAGTAAAAGACTCTATAGGGTACACGTCTTTCAGCCCAGTACTCAACAGCGTCCCTAAACACATCTAGAAGCGTTTCACGGGCATCTTTATCAAATTTCAACGTGCAAGGAAGACCCTCTAAAACCACTACAAACCCTGGTTGTGGTCCTGACTTATCTATCAACGTAGTCAATGCGTCAAGTAAGGGATCGTAATTCTTGGCTTGTTGCCGAGTAAAGTGATAAGCCTTTGCAATTGAATCTAACACTTCACTTTTAGTAAAAGCATGGGCAGCATTGGCGTATACAAAGTGCTGACCTAACTCACTCGCCGCCTCCATTAATTCGTCTGTTCTAAATGCACGAATCGATTGCACAATATTAGTTCTTACACTGCGTAACATCGCTGCTGGACCACCGTCACGAACAGCTAAAGCGGCCCGCCAAGATGGTGCAGGCTTTTTTGGAGGTATCGCACTTAAATCTCTGAGGACATTACCCGGCGAATAAATCGTACTGCGATAAACAGGCGCAGGTGGCGGTGATGCCATATTGATATTGTTCATACCCCCATTCAAGGCATTGTGCATTGAACTGTTACTTGAGCAATCATTGGATGAACCATGGCTGTGATCAACTGTCTGATCCTCTTCCCAGCCAGAGGTAGAGGCGTTTTCTTGAGTGTTCATAATCATAATGATTCAAGATTACTCTTTTCTGATTCTTTTGACAAGTACCTCAGATACAACAATTTACTAAGTTATTGATTTTATAAGAAATATAATTTAGTTTGCATTCACTAACAGATTTAGAAGGGGTGGCTAGAGCCATATTTTCTGCAGAGATTCATACTCTATTCATGAAAAAAAGGGTCTAATTATCCTCAAACCACCTCTTACAAAAGGGTTTTTTTCACTCCAACAACGGCTAATGTGGCTACGTTGACAATTCTTCTGACGGTTGAAGATGGTGTCAAAATCATCACTGATTTGGCAGCCCCTAACAAAATAGGTCCAATCGCAACGCCATTACTCACTGAAACCTTTAAGAGGTTATACGAAATGTTGGCAGCGTCAATATTCGGCATGACTAATAAATTCGCTTCACCAGCTAATAAGTTATCCTTCATCGTAGCTTTACGCACCGCACTATCGAGCGCACAGTCGCCGTGCATCTCACCTTCAATTTCTAATTCAGGATTCGTTTGACGAAGTATTTCTAAAACTTTTCTCATCTTTTCTGCCGATGGCATTTGTGAGGATCCAAAGTTCGAGTGCGATACTAAGGCAACTTTTGGTGTAATACTAAAAGAGCGCATCTCAGCAGCTGCTAAACGCGTAATTTCTGCTAATTGCTCTGCGCTTGGATCATAATTAATATGCGTATCTGCAATAAATATTTGACGATCAGGCAAAACTAAAGCATTCATGGCGGCGTAGATATCCGTGCCAGCTTGATGTCCGATAGTTACATCAATGTAATGAAGGTGTGCAGTTGGATTGCCAATAATGCCGCAAATTAAGCCGTCCGCTTGACCTTTTCGAACCATGAGAGCACCAATTAAGGTATTCCTTCTGCGAACCTCTAGACGCGCATACGATTCTGTAACACCTTGGCGTTTAGTTAATTCATAAAAAGTTTGCCAGTAATCTTTATAGCGCTCATCATGCTCTGGATCGGTAATGGTGTAGTCCACATTCTTTTCTAAACGGAGTCCAAAACGCTCGATACGCCGCTCTATAACTCCAGGTCTACCTACTAAAATTGGAGTAACAATGTTTTCATCAACTAAAACTTGCACAGCGCGCAGAATTTTTTCGTCCTCTCCTTCGCAAAAGACAATGCGCTTTTGCTCTTTAGGTATTTTCTTTGCTGCAGCAAAGAGTGGCTTCATAAGCGTGCCAGAGTGATAAACAAATTGCTGTAACTGGTCTTGGTAAACTGAAAAGTCGTGAATAGGCCGAGTCGCCACTCCAGAGTCCATCGCAGCCTTCGCAACTGCTGGAGCAATAATCGTAATTAATCGTGGATCAAAAGGCTTCGGTATTAAATACTCAGGCCCAAAAGTTAAGTTGGCTGTCCCGTATGCAGTCGCTACTATGTCGCTTTGCTCCGCTTGGGCAAGCTCAGCAACAGCATTTACTGCTGCAACTTCCATCTCGCGGGTAATTGTGGTGGCTCCAACATCTAACGCTCCGCGAAATATAAATGGAAAGCACAAGACATTATTTACTTGGTTTGGATAGTCAGTGCGGCCGGTTGCAATAATTGCATCAGGTCTGACTTCTTTAACATCTGCCGGAGTAATCTCTGGGTTGGGATTAGCCAAGACAAAAACGAGTGGATTTGGAGCCATTTTTTTAACCATCTCCTGACTAACAACTCCGCCAGCGGATAGGCCTAATAAAATATCTGCCCCTTCAATAACCTCTGCTAACGTTCTAGCAGAAGTTTCTTTGGCAAAGACATCCTTATCCGGATCCATGAGTTCTTTTCGACCAACATATACGACCCCTGCTAAATCAGTTACCCATATATTTTCAACTAACATGCCTAAATCAACCAGTAAGTCCAAGCAAGCTAAAGCAGCCGCGCCTGCGCCAGAGGTCACTAACTTCACATCTTGAATTTTTTTACCAACAATTTTCAAGCCGTTAGTAATTGCTGCGCCAACTACAATGGCGGTTCCATGTTGGTCATCATGGAAAACAGGTATCTTCATGCGATCACGCAATTTTCGTTCGACGTAAAAACAGTCCGGAGCTTTAATATCTTCTAAATTAATCCCTCCAAAAGTCGGCTCTAAAGCTGCAATAATTTCAACTAACTTTTCTGGATCAGATTCATTAATTTCAATATCAAAAACATCAATTCCAGCAAATTTTTTAAATAGAACGGCTTTACCTTCCATCACCGGCTTACTTGCTAAGGCGCCTATATTACCAAGACCAAGAACTGCTGAGCCATTTGTGATGACTCCAACCAAATTACCCCTTGCGGTATATTTAACCGCCGTTGCTGGATCTTTTACAATCTCTAAACAGGCAGAAGCAACGCCTGGGGTATATGCCAAAGCCAAGTCACGTTGATTGGTTAATTGTTTGGTGGGTGTAACTGAGATTTTTCCTGGAGTAGGAAACTCGTGATATCGAAGCGCCGCCTTGCGTAAAGCTTCTTGTTGATTCGTTAACGCTTTATTTGACTCTTCGCTCATTTTTTCCCCAGATTAATCATGCAACTCTTAAAATACTTTACGCCACGTTAAAGACATCTCCTACAATTACACATGACTATGGAAGATTCTAACCAGTTAGGTGAATTCGATCTCATCGCACGATTCTTTAATCGTCAATCACTCATAGGTAATCACAAGCCTCATGATATCTCATCTGCAAATTCTGTTCTGCTTGGGATTGGTGATGACTGCGCACTAATTAATCCACCCCCTACGGGGTATTGTCTGGCAATTACAACAGACATGCTAGTAGAAAATCGGCATTTTTTTAGTTCTGCCGATCCGGAAAAGTTGGGGCATAAATGCTTAGCAGTTAATCTATCTGATTTAGCTGCAATCGGAGCAAAGCCTGTTGCTTATACCTTAAGCCTTGCATTACCCTTCGTTAATGCACCTTGGTTGGCATCATTTGCAAAAGGGCTGCATCAATTAGCCGACTATCATGATTGTCAGCTCATTGGGGGAGACACCACTCAAGGCCCCTTAACGATCAGTATTACAGCTTTTGGGCATGTGCCGAACGCTCAATCTTTACGACGCAGCCAAGCCCAACTGGGTGATGATATTTGGCTTTCTAATGTAGTGGGTGATGCCCGCTATCTCCTTGGGGTAGAGCGCGGCGAATGGCAACCAAGTCAAGTACTCGATTCGATTCAAGCACGACTTCATTGCCCCACGCCAAGGATTGAGCTTGGGATAGCTCTTCTAGGTATTGCGCATGCAGCAATTGATCTATCCGACGGGCTACTGGGTGATTTAAAACATATCTTAATAGCTTCCAAATGGAATGCTGACATCTGGATTGATCAAATACCTACGTCTCAAATTATAAGTGCACTATCTCCGGAATTAAGACGTCTTTGTACTCTCAAAGGAGGTGATGATTATGAACTGTGCTTTACTGCCCCAGAAAAAAATCGCCAAATCATCAGTCAGATTAGCCAAGAATTAAAGGTTCCCCTTACCCGAATTGGCGTCATTACAAAAACTGGCTCCCACGATGAATTTGGCAAAATCGATCTAATCGATTCCCAGAACCATGTATTACCTGCAGAATTAACACAGCAATATATGCGATCGTTTGATCATTTTCAGCACGAATCGTAATCCGGTGTATTACAGAATAAATCTTTTTTTATACTTCTCATTAATTCATAATTCACTTGTATGCAAAAACCTCTGCTGAATTTTTATTGGATAAAAGATCGACCATGGCGACTTTTGGCATTTGGTTTTGGGAGTGGTCTTAGTCGCTACGCACCTGGTACAGTTGGTACATTATGGGCTTGGGTAATTGGACTAGGTTTTCCTCTGGCTTTCCCAAATAGCTTAGAGTCAGAAATCATTTTTTTATTATTCGTCGGATTTTTTGTGGGTATTTGGGCTTGTGGAAAATCTGGCGTAGAAATAAAAACACCCGATCACTCGGGTATGGTTTGGGATGAAATGCTGGCGTTTTGGTTCATATTGATGATGATTTATCCAACCAGTTGGTTTTATCAAATACTCGCTTTTATACTTTTTCGATTCTTTGATATCGTCAAGCCTGGTCCTATTGCTTGGGTTGATCAATTTTTTAAAAATTGGCAACCAACCTCTAGTCAAGAGCCTTGGGCAGAATATGTTTACGGCCTCGGCGTGATGCTGGATGATATCTTAGCGGCCTGCTGTACGTTAATCTGTATTTCTATACTGATACGTTTAGGGATTTAATGCGCACTAATCTCAGGCGTATTAGCTAAAATAGTTATCTGGACTACATAGCAAAATTGGAGAAACTAGTAGTTACATTCATCCGTTTCCCTGAGGTGTAGATGTGATAGCTGGTCTACCCACTAAACTAGTTCCTTTATTAGCCTTATTGTTAGCCTTATTGCCACCGAAAGTTCACTCATGAGTAAGACCCTATTAGACAGTACTGTTGAACAAATAGCCCAAGTATTGCTTCATCATCAGCTTCGTCTTTGCACAGTAGAATCCTGCACAGGCGGGATGGTTAGCGCAGCCCTCACCGAACTAGCTGGTTCGAGTAAGTGGTTTGAGAGAGGCTATATTACCTATAGTAACGCGGCAAAACAGCTTGATTTAGGGGTGTCAATGGATTTGATACAAACTCAGGGTGCCGTCAGTATCTCTGTTGCAAAAGAGATGGCTCTGGGAGCTCTTCGTGTATCAGGGGCTAGTGTTTCTTTATCAGTCACTGGCGTAGCAGGCCCTTCGGGCGGGAGCTTAGAAAAGCCGGTTGGCTTTGTTTGCTTTGGTTGGGCGTGGCTAAAAGATGGGCAGTCGTATAGCCATACTGAGGGTATTTGTTTACTTGATCACCAAGCGATAATCTCCAACCAAACCCGCACCGATGTTCGGTTAAAGGCTAGAGATTATGCCCTGGCAGGTTTATTAAAGCAGCTTCAAATGGCCTTTAATCCTGATAGTGCATAACTCATCTGCTATCTTCCAAGGAGCGTAAATACAATCAACGCCCTGGCCATCAGTTACTCTGCTTTCGCTCCCGAGCTTTTCACAACCGCGGCCCATTTTGGAACTTCAGCTTGTAAGAACTTGCGAAAATCCGCAGCGCTGTTACTGGAACTTGACATGCCAAGTTGTGCAAAACGCTCAGTGATCTCTGGCGTTTCCATAGCCTGATTTAACGCCGTGTTGAATTTATCCACAATCACTTGGGGCGTTCCTGCTGGAAAAAAGAATCCAAACCAGGTGTAATCATCAAAATCTTTATATCCAAATTCGGTTATAGATGGAACATCTGGCAACAAAGGAGATCGTTTCGAACTCGTAACAGCTAAAGGAATCAATTTTCCGGCTTTAATCATTGGCACAGCTGGTGGCATGGATGTAGTCGCAATTTGTGTGTGACCTGCAACGACTGCGGTAATTGCCGTTGCCGGCTGATACGGTGCGTGCACAATATCAATTTTCGCAATTGTCTTTAAACGCTCCATTGACAAATGAGTCGTCGTTCCAATGCCAGATGAGGCATAGTTCAAAGGACTTTTTTTAGCCATTTCGACTAACTCGGGTAAAGTTTTAATTGATACACCTGGATTAGCAGTGAATATATTGGGTGTCTTTGGGCCTAAAATAATCGGCACAAAATCTTTTAAGGCGTCATAACCAGCGTTTGGATATAAAGAAGGGTTGACTGCAAAAGCTACACTATGTACTAAAACAGTATAGCCATCTGGCGCTGCTCTTTTTACTTGACCAGTGGCAATATTGCCCCCAGCTCCACCCTTGTTTTCAACCACAAAAGTGCCACCAGTTAAATCCGTCAAGCGCTGTGTTAAATTACGGGCCACAATATCCGTGGAAGCACCAGGACCAAAGGCGACTACTAGACTAACCGGTTTGGCTTTAGGCCAATCGGTTTGGGCAATCGCACTGGGTAGAACAGCTACGCCAACCAAAACAAAAAGAAAATTTTTAACAACTGTAGAAAGTCCTGCCATGCCGTTCTCCTAATTAAATTTTAATTCAATTAGAGTGTAATGCCATCTCGTATTTCTGGGTATCCCTAGCCTAAATAAACTTTTACGGCCTCGCGAATAGAATTTCTCGTTTCTATAGCAACGCGCCTTGCTTCACTTGCAAAATTTGTATCACTACTGGCATATAAAATTGCCCGGGAGGAGTTGATTAACAAGTTTTCTCCTTTGCCCGCCTGGACGGTCGCAAGTATGTCCCCTCCTTGAGCGCCGATTCCTGGAATAAGTAAAGGCATCTTCCCAACGATCGTCCGCACGCGACTAATTTCCTCAGGAAATGTTGCCCCAACGACTAAACCAATTTGTCCATTTGCGTTCCATTGTTGCGAAGCCATTTGAGCTACTTTTGCATATAAAGGGATTAATTTCTGGGTCTTCTCATCTTGTACCTCTAGAAATTGAATATCTGACCCGCCTGGATTAGATGTTCGGCACAACACAAAGACACCCTTATCCGCATAAGCTAGATAAGGTTCAATGGAATCAAAACCCATATAGGGATTGAC
>CAIQHU010000138.1 GCA_903871735.1 uncultured beta proteobacterium
CCCAGATGCCGACTGCGAGCAAATGACAATCGATTTTAAAAAAGCCCTAGCGCGATTAGTTCCAGTCTTCATGCCGGATATTCTGTTCCGATTAAATAAAGCGGGCCAACCGGTTTTCCCAGAATTCGCAGCAATGGTCAAACCAACTGAATTTGCGCCAGGGAAAATATTTGGAAGCGGCTCGATGGACCCCATTGATTACTTAGTTGAACTTGCTGATTTAAGAATTACTCCACCCAAAAACTTAGATATAGCAACGGTCCAAGATGAAATTCTAGCCAATAGCTTTCGCTTTCATATTCGTCAATATTTATCCCGGCGGGCCCATGATTGGAAAGTACAAGGTTTTGTTGAACGCCTAGTTGACTGGCCAAGCCTAAACGCACGTTCTAAATATTGGGGTGATGATCAGCGCTCAGCCTTTAAAAATTGGGAAGAAATTACTGATCCTAGAAATCCCTTAGGGGGGCGTCAAGGCGTTGATGAAAGAATCATGCTGCGCGAATTACTACGCCGAGTTGATATGATGGTTATTCTTGAAAATAAATTAGATGTTTTTGTAAGACTCCATAGCGCCTTACCACCGGCGAAGATTGGCTGGCCAGAGGAGCCTGGGCCAATTAACCACTTACGCAATGAAATAACCTTTGGGCCCAATGCGGGTTTAACAGAAATCCTCGTTCCTGCAGGTTATGTGACGCAGGCATATGATGCTGTTTATCAATTAAGTCCTGATCGAAAATCCTACACTGGAAAATCTGTTGAGGTAGCCACACCTATTCCAGCACCCGGTCTGCCATTTTCACTTGTATTTAGGGCTGAACCCGGCAAAGAGGACCTCTTATTAGAGGTTGCCTCCAGTTACGAAAAAGCCTCAAAACGTCGGGTAAGCCCGCCAAATTTTGGGCCTATTAAAGGATAAAATAGAATCTGAAGCAAAAGGCCTAAAAATAAATAAATTACTATCAATTGTTAGGCCTTTTAATCAGTTCCTTTGTCGCTCTAACTCACGCCACTGAAAAACGCGTTGAATAAAAATTGTAGATTGCTAACGAATTGAGCTAGTAACTATATAGCAAAAAACTAATTTTGAATTTGCGAAACTGTTTGGTTTTCAACTTTAAAAGCCATCCGATCCTCTCCAATTAATAGAGGGCCTGCGTAGGTCTTACGAGTCATCTCAAAAACTTCCTTTTCAGTTACAGGAGGAATTTTCGGGGTACCTAGCAACGTAAAGTGGTAGTACACAGCTAACTTTGGCTTTACTCGAGAAAATACAATGCCAGCCTCATCGGGTTTAGTATGGTGATCAAGAATCACTTTAAAAATAGGATTAGCTAATAACTCAGGCCGCACAGCTGCTACTTGATGGATTAATAAGTCGGTACCCGTGGCATACTGAATCAAGTTTTCATTAAACTTCGTATCGCCTGATAAAACAACCGAATTACCAGCAAAATCGATGCGGTATCCAAAGGCTGGCTTTAAAAGCTCGCCATGATCCACATCAAACGCGGTCACTTTCACCCCACCCTGATCAAATATAACCCCTTGGGTAATCTCTGTCACATCTGACTTGATGTTGTTTGGATTTAAATTTTGATCTGCTATACGTGCGCTAATATCCCATTCATAGGCTTTTGCTAATTGGTCCATTAAGTTTTTTGAGCCCTTTGGCCCATATAAACGAAAAGGTCCTTGTCGCTGAGCGTAATTCGCTTCTAGCCAGCCCGTTAGCCAAAGGTCCGGTATACCGTTGATATGATCCGAATGTAAGTGGGTCAAAAAAACCGCATGAATATCACCTAGCTTTAAGCCAGATTGCACGATGCGCTGAGTCACGCCCCGACCGCTATCAACTAACAAATTTTTCCCACCAGCCTGAATGAGTACGCTCGGCCCAAAACGATTCATGACTGGGTTTGGACTACCTGTACCGAGTAATGTAACCCGAATTTCATCAGGATTTATTTTGGGATTACTCTGAGCACTCGCCTGCCAAACACCACTCAGAGAAAGCATAAAAAATAACCACGATAGAGGTTTTAATAGAGTCATCTTTATAGGGTTCCAAGTGCCTTCAGAACCTTCTCTGGAGTTAGGGGTTGATCAAAACTATAGACGTTAAAAGGGGCTAATGCATCATTAATAGCATTAATTACTGCACCTGGTGCTCCAGCTGTTCCAGCTTCGCCGGCCCCTTTAGCTCCGAGCATTGACGATTTGGTTGGGGTTTGGATATGAGCCACAATGATGTCTGGCATTTCGGCAGCCATTGGGACTAGATAATCCGCCATATTGCCATTAATCATTTGCCCCATCTCATCATATAAACATTCCTCAAACAAAGCCCCACCGATTCCTTGAACGATAGCACCGCGCATTTGCTCATCCACTAACATCGGATTGATCACCCGGCCACAATCTTCAACAGCCCAATGCTTTAAGAGTTTTACGAAACCTGTTTGGGTATCTACCTCCACGTAAGAAGCTTGCATGCCATTGGTAAAAATAAACGGAAAATCTTTTTGCGAATAATGTCTCGTAACGGTAAGATCTGCCTGACATTCTTTCGATAAAGTATCTGTCCGAAAATAGCCCACACGACCAACCTCACTCAAGGGGATCTTCTCTTCATTCGATAAACGATCGTAGACTTTGCCATTTTTAACAGTTAATTGATTTTTATCGACCTTTAAAATTTCAGCGGCAATGATTAAAATATTTTCCTTTAAGGCTAAACCAGCCAGAAGCACCGCCTCACCGCCAATACCCGCACCCCGAGAAGCCCAGGTTCCACCCCCATAAGGAATAGTTGCTGTATCGCCAGTGACTAGACGAACGTCTTGGATTGGAACCCCAACTGCATCAGCAGCGATTTGTGCAAAGATCCCTTCAGCACCTTGGCCCTGCTCACCAACACTGACAGAAACGGTAATCACGCCACTCGGATCCATTCGAATGGTAGCGCCATCTTGCGAAGCAATCCTGGCACCTCCCACGCCGTAAAATGCTGGGCTTGGATTCGTTAATTCAATCAAAGCGGCAAAGCCAATACCCCGATAAATACCCTGCTCTCTGAGATTTTTTTGTTCTTCTAAGAGCCCTGCATAATCCATTAAGTCTTCTAGTTTGGCAATACAAGCCTCATGCGACAAACTTTCTAATTTGATACCCGAGACTCCTGTGTAAGGATAAGCATTATCAGGAATAACGTTACGTTTACGAAACTCTAGTGGATCCATCTTGAGTTGTCTTGCAGCTAGGTCAACTAAACCTTCAGTCACAGCGCAAGCAATTGGATGACCAACCCCGCGGTATTGGCATGTTTGTGTCTTATTCTGAAAAACAACATTTAAATTAGCGCGATATTGTCGATGCTTATAAGGCCCACCTACTAGATTAACAACCTGATTACCCTCAATCGCACTCGTTCTTGGGAACATCGAATAAGGCCCAATACCAGTCAGATCATCGATTTCAAAAGCTAATATCTCACCATCTTTAGTGGCAGCAATACGCCCCTCAATGATATGCTCTCTAGCATGAATATCGCTCACATATGACTCGAGACGATCAGCAATAAATTTGATGGGACGCTTTAGTAAAATTGCAATCCCAACCGTCGCAAAATCATCTGGGTAGGCATGGACTTTGATGCCAAATGAACCACCCACGTCATAACAAACCACCCGCACATCTGCTTCAGTTAAACCAAATTGACGACAATATAAATCCTGCATCATGTGGGGTGCTTGTTGCGAATGATAAACCGTTAAACGACCATCCATCGAGTAATCAGCAATTTGGCTGCGGGGCTCTAAAGTGACGCCCGTATGTCGGCCAAATCGAAAGGTTGCACTCGCCACAACATCTGCTTTAGCAAACTGCGCATCGACATCACCCGTATCTAACGAACGCTGAAAGCAAATGTTATCGCCTAGTTCAGGATGTATTAAGGGAGTCGATGGATCAAGGGCTTTTTGCATATCTAGCAATGCTGGCAAATCCTCCCACTCCACTTCAATCAATGCAAGAGCATCTTCTGCCTGGGCACGTGTTTTAGCAACTACTGCCACAACGGGTTCGCCCTGCCAGCAGGCTCGCTCAATCGCTAGAGGATATTGGGCAGCTGACTTCATACCGGCTAAGTGACTTAATGTTGCAATCCAAGGCTGACAGATCTTACTTAAGTCATGGCCATCAACCACGGCTAGAACTCCAGGCATCGCTAAAGCTTGTGTCTTCTGTATTTTCAGAATCCGCATATGGGCCACTGGCGAGCGCCAATAGACGACGTGCGCCATTCTCGCTAGAACTACATCATCAATATACTTTCCACCGCCCTCAGTTAAGCGCTTCGCGCCATGCCGTGGCTCACTCATCCCAATATAGCGCTGCTCTGAGGTGACCGGTGCTAGAGTGGTTTCAATTAATTCATTTGGTTTATTCATGATTTCTCCAATTCAATTAGGCGTGCGCAAGACGCTCTTCAAGCACATAACAAATCGCATCGACGATGGCCTGATAACCAGTACAACGACAATAATTACCAGAAATCCATTCACGAACTTGAGCGCGAGTAGCTTGCGGATTTGTCTCAATTAATTCGGTGGCAGCTAAAAGCATTCCAGAAGTACAAAAGCCACATTGCAAAGCATTAAACTGTAAAAAAGCTTTTTGTAAATCTTGGTATTTCCCACTTGCCGAAATCCCCTCAATCGTCTCTATGGTGGCTTGATCAGCCTGCACAGCCAGCACCAAACAACCCCTCACAATTTGACCATTCATCTTCACCGTACAGGCACCACAAGCACCTTGTTCACAACCCAAATGAGAACCCGTCAGAGACTGATCTTCCCTTAAAAAATCTACTAAATGTTGCCGCGGCTCAACTTCTGCTTGAATCAATTGGCCATTCAAAGTCATCTGAATAGTGGTTTTATTTGTCATCGATTTTCCTATCCTCTGAGGGTTTATATACTTAAAGATATCGCTTTAAGTGCACGCTCTAACAAGACACCAACCAGATGGGTCTTCATTTTTGCTGAATTAGTAATATCTGCAACTGTTGGTACCTCGTCCCGAGCAAGGGCACAAACCTGCGCAAGGAGATCCTTATTTTGCAAATCTTGGATTTTTTTACCGAGTAAAAGATTTTGTGCTTTGGTAGCTAAAACTGGTGTCGCCGCAACTGAAAAATAGACCAGACGAATTGCAGATAGACTGCCTTGGTCGAACTCTACTTGGCTTGCCAAACCAGTCACCGCATAGTCGCCATGACGCCGTGATAACTCTTCAAAATAATGAAAAGATTTTTGTGCTGTCATCGTAAATTCAGTTCCCAAAAAGATTTCATCTGGGCCTAAATCTGTGGTGTACAAGTCTTGGAAAAAATCCTTCGCCGCCACTCGCCTTTGGCCATTTGGTCCAGCAATTAACATCACACCATCTAAAGCAATCGCGCAAGCCGGCCACTCTGCAGCGGGATCACCATATACGATTGACCCTCCCCACGTTCCTAAATTACGTATAGCACGATGCGCAATGTGGGTTACTGCCTGCGACAGTAAAGGTAATTTTTCAAGCAGGAGTGCGGAGTTTTCAATCTGAGTATGCGTAACCATTGCTCCGATTCGAATAACTTGCCCCTGCTCTTCAATTTTTTTCAGTTCACTAATACCCTGTAAATCAATCAAAATTTGTGGCGCTGATAAACGCATATTTAACGCCGGCAACAAACTCTGACCACCAGCAATTAATTTTGCCTGGTCACCATGGACTTTTAATAAACTGAGCGCTTGAGCAATATTAGTTACTTTTTCATAATTAAACGCCGCAGCCTTCATGAACAACTCCCTTCAGATTTTTAACAAGATGACGCAATACTTCCTATCCTAATACCAAATTGATTTATTTATCAATTTACTACATAATAATGCTATTATTTAGCAATTGGTCAATAAGTAAATATGCGGAATTATCCCTACTTGTATATCAACTTTATACACAATTTCATATTCTCAAACCATTCATCATAGGTTATGAATAACTCCAGCCTCATCGAAGATTTAGTGCCTCCCAAAAAACGCATGAGTCCACAAGATCGTGAGCGCCAAATCGTCAACCAAGCAATCCAGTTTTTTGCGAAGCATGGCTTTGAAGGTCAACTGCGCTTCTTGACAGAAGAACTCGGCATTACCCACACTCTGCTCTACCATTATTTTCCAACCAAACAAGATCTCATCGACCGGGTCTATCAAGAGGTTGTCGTCCAACGATGGAAACCCGAATGGGAAGAATTACTCAATGATCCAAAAATCAGCCCAGAACAAAAATTACTAGATTTTTATATCGATTACGCTCAAACCATCCTGACCTTTGATTTTGTGCGGATACTCATTTTTTCTGGCCTAGCCGACAAAGTTATTAGCGATCGCTTTTTTAACCTCCTGCAAACAACTGTGATACCCAAGCTCATCCGAGAAACCAGAAGATACTGTGGTATTAAAAGCCAAAAAAAACCCACCTCTCAAGAAATCGAACATCTGATGGGATTGCATGGCGGAATTTTCTACCTCGGTATACGGCGCTGGATTTATGGTCCATCATTCCAGATTGATATGTCTGCACCAACCCAAACAGATAACGAAATTGTTCAAGAACGTGTCACTTCTTATCTTTTAGCCGCCCAATCACTATTTAAAAAGGAGACTTAAATGTCTGAACTAGTCATTAACCACCTCGCCATTCGAAGTCCAGATGCAACGGCCACTCGAGACTTTTTCAAAAAGACTCTAGCTCTCATTGAGGGCCCTCGTCCAGACTTTCCCTTCCCAGGCTTTTGGCTCTATAAAGAAGATTCTGATCTATCTAGTTACCTAAACGCAGTCATTCATATTGTTGCAATAGACCCTCTGAATCCCAGTGGCTTAAACAATTATTTAGGCGAGCGAGAATTTCCGTCACTCAGGGGCACCGGTGTCATTGACCATGTCGCCTTTTATGCAACTGGTCTTGAAGAAAAACTCGCTCACTTGCAGCATCTAGGTATCCCCATCAAAGAGCGCCTAGTGCCAACAATCGGTTTGCACCAAGTCTTTATCGAGGATCCAAATGGCATCGTCATTGAACTGAACTACCCTGCCAATGAGAGAACTGATCTCAATACAAAATTGGGTATTACCTCAGCCCCTTAACTATTTGGAATAATATGGCAAAGATTTTAGTCGTTGGTGGCTCGTTGGGTGGTTTATTTGTTGGTAATTTATTACACTGCGCTGGTCATGAAGTACATATTTTAGAAAAAGTTCTCGGCTCTTTAGATGGTCGTGGGGCTGGTATCGTAACGCACCCATCACTGATGCAAGCCTTAAGTCTGGTTGGCATTACATTAGACGATAATATTGGCGTACCTGTACAAGGCAGAGTCACACTGGATGCGCAGGGTAATACCATCGCGCAAATGCACTTACCTCAAGTTCTTACCTCATGGAGTAGGCTGTACCACCTCCTCAAAGAAAAGTTTCCAGCAAGTAGGTACCACGGTGGTAAAGCACTGCATCGTCTAGAGCAAGATGCTACGCATGTAACAGCCTATTGTGAGGATGGTACTCAATTTACGGGCGATCTTCTGATTGCATCGGATGGTCTTCGCTCCGCAGTACGCGCAATTCTTTGCCCAAAAGCTGTGCCTGAGTATGCTGGCTATGTGGCCTGGCGTGGGGTTTGTGATGAGCACCTTCTGAGCCAACATACTCTTAATACACTCTTTGAATATTTTAGTTTTGGCTTACCAGAAGGTGAACAGATTTTAGGCTATCCAGTAGCCGGTCTAAATAACAATATTACCCCCGGAAATCGTCGCTATAACTTTGTTTGGTATCACCAAGCACCCGCTGATAACGCCCTGCGCGATTTGCTTACGGATGCGGATGGGAATTACTTTCCCCAAGGCATAGCACCCGTTAAGGTGTCCTATAAACACATCGCACATATTCGCGAGCGGGCTAGAAAAACTCTAGCACCACAATGGGCAGAGGTACTTGAAAAAACCGGTATGGTATTTTTTCAACCAATTTATGATGTCTATTCTGAAAAAATCGCCTTCGAAAAAATTGCCTTAATGGGCGACGCTAGTTTTGTTGCAAGGCCTCATGTCGGGATGGGCGTATCCAAAGCAGCTGAAGACGCCATGTCTATTTGCAACTATATTGAGCAATTAGGGGCCAGCCCAGAAGCAATTTTGGCTTATCAGGATGATCGCCTTCGGATCGGTCAACGCGTGATTGCCCGCGCTCAATATCTGGGGCAATACATGTCTGCCCAGGGCCAAGAGGAGTTAAAAAAAGATTTACAAGGTATTGCAAAGCGCGTAATGGCCGAGACTGCTGTCGACATAACAACCCTACTACAAAGCCAAGATCCCATTTAAGCGTGAAAAAAAATACCGCTTCATCTCTGCAGCGGCTTAACTCGGTTGGGAGTCCTTATAGTTATATATAGTTATTTCTTGGGGGCAACTGCAGCCGGCGCCGGAAACTGAGCACGGTACAAATCATGAATCTGCTCCCCCGTGCAAATTAATGCACCTTTTTTCGACTGTACGTAATCTAATAATTGCTCAAAATAAGCAATTCTGTGTGGTGCACCAGTAATATAGGGATGCACGCTGATCGCCATCACTCTTGGAATAGTATGACTGTCTTGCAATAAGCGATCAAACTGCTCTTGACCACGCAACAACATCTCATTGCCACGATTGTGTTGCAATAGCATCATGGGTATATCGTTTGTTTCAACGGTATACGGGACTGATAAAACCGGATTAGGGGATGCAGCAATCCAAGTGGGCTGATCATCCAATGGCCAATCAGCTACATACTGAATACCTGCTTGCGATAAATGATCAATAGTTACCTCGGTTTCAGTTAAACCAGGACTTTCCCAACCAATTGGAGTCTGACCAGTAAAATTCTTGATCGTCTCAATGGTTTTTTGAATCGCCTCTAATTGATCTGGGACTTTATGCATTGGACCCTGAATATAGGAATGCCCCATCATCTCCCAGCCGTGTTTTAAAGTAGACTCCACCACACGAGGATACGATTCGCAAACAATTCCGTTAGTAGCTAATGTCGGCACAATATTACGCTGCACTAAAGCATCATATATTCGCCAAAAGCCAACTCGCATACCATATTCATGCCAAGCCCAATTGGGAACATCTGGCTGCATAGGTTGACCCATCGGAGGACTAAGAACAGAACGCGGCATCGGATTTGCCATCGTCCAGTGCTCCACGTTAACAATAATCCAAACGAGTAAACGGTTACCATCCGGTAAATGCCACATCGGGCGATCTACAATAGGTACAAAAGGTACTCGATCACTTGGTAAGGAGAATTTCATCATTTTTATCTACTCTATCTATCGAATTAAACACCCATATATAACTGTCGCACTACATCGTTACTAGCTAACTCAGTAGCACTACCAGTAATTTTTATTTCACCGTGCACAATCACATAGCCACGATCAGCAATACGCATCGCTTGTGTAAAGTTTTGCTCAGCCATCAAAATCGTTAAACTTTTTTGAACTTTTAATTCAGCAATCTTATCAATCATCTGCTTGACAATGATCGGGGCTAAACCAACCGAGGGTTCATCAATCAGCAAAATCTTTGGCATCGTCATCAACGACCGAGCTAAAGCTACCATCTGTTGCTCACCACCACTCATACTCCCTGCCCGTTGGGTTCTGCGCTCTTTTAATTTAGGAAAGACCTCAAAACAAAAGGCCATAGTCTCGTCCACATGGGCTCGAGCAAAAGGTCTTGAAGCACCTAGTAGAAGATTTTCTTCGACGGTTAACAAAGGAAATAACCGTCGACCCTCTGGAACCATTGCCACACCTAAATTAACAATTTCCTCTGGTGTTAAGCGCGCCAAATTATGCTCAACATCGTCAATCACCACCAGGGCTGTGCCCTGCGTAGATTTGACTAAACCAGCAACAACCTTGATCAAGGTCGATTTACCATTACCATTGGTACCCAATAAGGCCACCGTTTCCCCATGACCGACATCCATAGAAATACCATGTAACACCTGGACAGCGCCATAGGCTGCGTTAATGTCTTTGAGAATAATTTTATTCGCCAAGATAAGCCCTTATCACTTCTGGATTGTTAATGACGTCCTGGGGATTACCATCGGCAATCTTATTACCAGCAACCAAGACTACAAGTCTTTCAGAGAATTGCATGACTGCACTCATGATGTGCTCAATCAAAAGAACTGATACGCCCTTAGACTTCATATTCATAATCAATACGAGAACCTCGTCAACTTCGGCTCCAGATAAACCGGCAAGCGCCTCGTCTGCAATTAATAACTTGGGATTGGCAGACATAGCCCTTGCTAACTCTAATTTACGCAATTCAACTTGTGTCAAACTTGCAGAAATAGCATGCATTTTTGGGGCTAGCCCTACACTCTCAACCATGGCAATCGCGCGCTCCTGCGTACTTCTTAAGTCATTAGAGTCTAAACGCTGGTTACCAGAAAAGGTTAAAACAACTTTGATGTTTTCGAGCACACTCATACTCTTGAACGGTCTTGGAATTTGAAAACTTCGAGCAATACCAGCATGTACCCGAGCGTGGGGGGCTAACTGACTGATATTGGTATTGTTCAATAAAATATCACCGCCGTCGATCTCGAGCATACCCGATATACAGTTCACTAAAGTACTTTTACCCGAACCATTTGGACCAATTAAGCCAACGCGCTCGCCTGGGGCAATATCTAAACTCACATTACTCAAAGCCGTAAATCCACCAAACTTCTTCGTAATGTCAGATACCCTGACGAGTGGCTGATGTTGATTTTCCATTATTTACTAGGCCGCTTTTTAAAAATTCCAATCAAACCGTTCGGAGCTAATGTTACAAAAAACACTAACACGCCGCCGACAATCAATAAGTTCCAGGAAGAAGAAAGTGTTACAGAGGCCGCCTGTTGAATCGATCCCAAGAGTAAGGCCCCAACTAACGGTCCTAACCAAGAACCTAAACCACCAACAATGGGCATTGCAATACTATTCACCGCATACGATAAGTTAAATGTTGCAGTCGGTTCTACATAAGTGATTAAATAAGGGAATGTCGTACCAGCTAAGCCCATTAAGGCTCCACTAATAGTTGTTGCAATAAGTTTTAATTTTAAAGTTGGTACGCCCAATCCTTCAGCCGCACTCTCATCATCCCGAATAGCCATCAACCCCTGACCGAGGGAGGAGTTCTCAATAAATCTAGAAATAACAACCGATATGGTAGCCATACCTAATATTAAAAAATATAGCCAGTGAATATACTGTCCAATACCAATTGGAGACTCTCTTGGCACAATCACATACACGCCGCGTGCACCACCAACAAAAGACCAATTAGTCACAATGGTAAATAACACAACAGACATCGCTAAAGTCGCAATGGAAAAATAGACGCCACGCAAACGCAAGGTCACATACCCCATCCCAAGGCCGACAACTGCCGCCACAAATGTTCCAAAGACAATATTGATGCCCTGTGGGAATTGCAATTTATATCCAACAATAGTCGAGTATGCGCCAATAGCAAAAAATGCCGCTGAGCCGAAGTTGACGTAACCTGCATAGCCCCCAAGAATATTCCAAGCACTAGCTAAAATAACAAACTGTAAAACAGAGTACGCAGCAAAGAAAAAGAATTCAGACTTTACCCAAAATGGTAAAGAGATCATGAAGGATAAAGAAATAATGAGACCTAGAAAAAAATTACGATCGTTTCTCATTTTCCAAGAATACCCTGTGGTCTAAAAATTAATGTTAATAAAAGTAAACCGAAGGAAACAGCTGGCGCCCATGAAGGGCCAGCAAAAGTCGCTGTCATACTTTCAGCAATCCCCAGAATCATCGCGCCTAGTAAAGTACCCGTTAAATTCCCCATTCCACCTAAAACGCAAATAGCAAATACTAAGCCGATGTACTCTCTGCCAATCGATGGTTGAACTGACTGAATAATAATCAACATCGCACCACCAATTGCGGCAGTAAATAAAGATAATCCGAAGGCATAACCCTTAATTTTAATTGGGTTAACACCCATTAGCTGCAGTGCTAATGGATCTTGTGCAACCGCACTCACTGCCCGACCAAAATAAGTTTTCTTCAGTGCCCAACGGATCACTAATAATAAAGTAACTGAAATAACAAAAGGTATTAATAAACGATATGGGATCGATAAAAATCCAAGCGGCATCGATTGATCAGTATATGGAGTATTGACATTACGATAATCCACCCCAAATAAAAGAATCAAAATCATCTCAATAATAAATAAGATACCGAAAAAGAATGCCAACCCACGTAACGAGTCACCACCGCCACCTTTTTCAAAGCGGTCATGATAAATACGGTAAATAGCAATTCCTAATAAGAAAAAGAATGGCGCCAATAAAAAGCCCCCAAGAATGGGGTCAAAGCCAAAGGTCAGGTTGAGCCACCAAGTTAAATAGGCTCCTAAAATAACTAAAGCAGGATGAGCAATGTTGACAATGTCTAACATGCCAAAAGAAATGGAGATCCCTAAACTGAGGGCAGCATAAAATCCACCTAGCAACAGTCCAGAAATGATCGCATTGATCAATAAATCAAATGAAATATTCATAAACCTATTTAAATAAATAAAATCCCCAACCAAATAGCTGGGGATTTTTTATGTGAGATTACTGCTTACGAGCTTCTTCGAATGGTGAACGTAAGTCCCCAGACTTGAACTCTTTAGGAAAAATAATCGGGGTCTTTCCTGGTTTACGGAACTGATCGATATCATTACCAACTACGCCTCGATATTGAACAAAGATGGGACGACCAACGGTCCACTCACCATTTTTAGCAAAACGTACATCACCAACGACTGTTTTGAATGGTGTAGCGTGAATGTAGTCCATGATCTTTTTCTGATCAATACTGCCTACCTTCTCGACTGCTTGCCCAAGAATCTCCATCATGGCATAGGCAAATGGGGGAAGATAATAACCTAATTCATCTACGCCTTCTTTGGCAGCACGCGACTGATAAATTTTCAAAAAGGCTTCAACCCCTTGGAACTTAATCGTAGGCTCTGGTACATATAATTCATATCCAACTACACCATTGAGTAATGGGCCAAGTTGTTTTTTCACAGAGGCAAAGCCTGTACCAATCATTGGACCACCAAACACTTTAGTTTTGAGGCCAACTTCGTTTGCAGCACGAACCATGCCAATCGTATCTGGAGGATATGAAGCAACAAAAACGATGTCTGCATTGGTAGCTTGTATGGCACGTACAATCGGTGCATAGTCAGTAGTTGAAAGCGGATAAGTTTTATCGTAAACCACTTTTAAACCAAATTTCTTGGCGTTAATCCGAGCACCCTCTAAAGCAACAAAAGGATATTCGGCGTCACCACCTACCAAAGCAACAGTAGTTGGTTTTGGATTAGCTTGCATCGCAGCTTCAAAAAATCCGTAAGTTAAGCCTTCAGCGGGCTTTTCGCCATTAGGCATGATCTGAAAGTACCCAGGATAGTTGAATTTATCATTTACACCAAGTCCAAACAAGGTCATAAAGGCCATATTACGCTGCATCACTAGCGGCATAGCAGGGGCAATGAGATTAGAGCCGTAACCAGAAACGACCAAGTCCACTTTGTCAGAATCTAATAACTTCGTATAAATCCCTGGAACTAAGGATGGATTCGTTTGATCGTCATAGGATACGAACTCGACTTGGCGACCAAGTAGACCACCTTTTTTATTAGTCTCTTCCCGCCAAATTTCCATGGCCAGTTTCGCAGCCTTACCATTTGCCGCTAAACCACCTGTTTCAGCCATACCAAAACCAATTTTAATGGGTGGTTTGCTTTGCGCTTGACTCAGGCCCACCGAACCAATCAGGCCCATGACCGCCACTGAGGCTACTAATAACTGCCTACGAATATGATGTTTTAACATGTATTTCTCCGTGATTAAACTAATGATCAAATGATAAACTAAATGGATGCTTATTCTAGTTATGGAAAACCCTAGGTTGCTGTAAACCCCCTACTGAATCAATAAACATCAATCAATTGATCCAGGCTAATAACTGACGTGTTAGGTATCAAAAACCCCTAAGGATTGTTTTCAAGCCTAAACCGCCTATGAACCCTGCTTCTACAGGCAACGATATAGATTACAAGAAAACAACTTAAAAAACAAACTATTTTTAAGTGTGAGGTTATATTCTTAATTAATTTTTGATCAGTACATCAACCCAAACCAATCAAAATACCTAAAAATTAATCCGCGATAAAAATATACCGCACAGGGACACTGTCAGAAATAAAGCAATGAAAATAAACCCTAAAACTTGATAAACTTTTACAACTTGATTTTTGATTTCGACTGGAGATAACTTCGACTTCTTGGATAAATTAGACATGTGATACGCATCAGTGATTGAAAAAATGATTATAGAGGTCTATTCCTTTTGATGTTTTCCTGAGCCTTATTTATCGTGTAACTGGAAAATCTAAGGTATAACTTGATTGAAAAAATTGCCGTTGACTCGTGATCGGATCCGTGAAATGTAACTCTTGGGCTAATAGTTGCAAAGGATGATTGTAGGTTCGTAGGCTTGGTTCGATATATTCTTGTAAAAGAGGATATATTCGATCGTTGAAGATGGGAACCCCTAAAGCACTCATATGCAGGCGTAATTGATGCTTTTTACCAGTTCGCGGTTCAAGTTGATACCGCGCCATATCTTTATGCTGATCAAGAATTCGGATCAACGTATGGGCATTGGCTTGACCCAATACTTCTTGCATCTGCATAAATCGATCAGCGCGCTCGATTCGGCTAGAGCGCATAATCGGAAGCGACAAAGATGGCTGATAAGGTGCAATTGCCTGGTAAATTTTCTTCACTACCTGCTCTCGAAATAATGCTGCATACGTATTTCTCAGGCCAACTTGCTTGGTAAATAGAACTAAACCTGCAGTCTCTAGATCTAATCGATGAACTGCACTCAAATGCTCAAGACCTAAACGATTACGAAGACGAACTAATAAAGTCTCCTGAATGTAGGGGCCAATTGGGGTAACTGGCAGAAAATGTGGCTTGTCCGCGACGACAATCCGCTCGTCTTCATAGATTACCTTCTCAACAAAGGGAATCAGAGACTCTTCTTGTAGCTCCCGATAATAAAAAATTAAACAACGCGGGGTATAAGGCGAATCCGGCGCAATCGGTATACCGCGCTGATCGAATACCCGACCCTGTAACATTCGCCTCTCCCATCCAAGCCGGGTTCCCCGAGAAAAACGTAACTCTAAAAAATCTAATACTGTGGAATAAGTCCCCTCAGGTAAATAAACCCGACTAGGACTTACTCCGTTTCGAACCTCTAAAGGTTTTAGGAACATGTCAAAGCACGCAATCGAAAAACCTCTATTCGCGAGAGGCTTTTTTTCGCTCGTGTTCTTTTAAATAACGTTTACGTAAACGGATACTCTTCGGAGTCACTTCAACTAACTCGTCATCAGCAATAAACTCTACCGCATATTCGAGAGACATCTGTATAGGTGTTACTAATCGAACCGCCTCATCAGTTCCCGAAGCACGCACGTTCGTCAATTGCTTACCCTTAATTGGATTGACCACTAAATCGTTATCGCGACTATGTATGCCAATAACCATCCCTTCATAGAGTGGATCGCCAGGAGATACAAACATCCGACCACGATCTTGTAACTTCCATAAGGCATAAGCTACAGCTTCGCCATTGTCTTGACTAATTAATACGCCGTTATGTCGCTCGCCTAAAATACCGTCTTTCACAACATCGTAACAATCAAAGGTATGACTCATCAAACCCGTTCCACGGGTCATGGTCAAGAAGTCGCCTTGAAAACCAATCAATCCTCTAGCGGGTATGCGGTACTCTAAACGGGTTCGACCTTTGCCGTCACTGACCATGTCCTGCAACTCGCCTTTACGCTTACCCAACTCTTCCATCACCGAACCCTGCGTAGTGTCTTCAACGTCCACCGTTAAGTTCTCATAAGGCTCTTTTCGAATGCCATCCTCTTCATGAAAAACAACTCGAGGCCGGGATACAGCCAATTCATAACCCTCGCGACGCATATTCTCAATCAAAATGGTTAAATGTAATTCACCGCGACCAGATACCTCAAAGATAGTATCGTCGTCTGTATCCTTCACGCGCAGTGCCATATTGGCTTTGAGTTCGCGATCTAGACGATCGCGTAATTGACGACTCGTCACAAACTTTCCTTCACGTCCAGCTAAAGGACTCGTATTCACCATAAAATTCATTGTCAAGGTCGGCTCATCTACTTTAAGCATCGGTAACGGATCTAAATGATCCATGGCGCAAATCGTTGTCCCAATCGCAATATCTTCTATGCCATTAATTAAAACAATATCCCCAGCAATCGCCTCACTGACCTGCTCACGCTCTAAGCCCTTGAACTTTAAGCATTGGTTAATCCGCCCCTTAAAACTTTCACCACCAGGGCCATTAACACACATGACATCCATCCCCGGTTTGATCGTTCCCCGGCTCACTCGCCCAACCCCAATCTTTCCAACATAACTGTTGTAGTCAATAGATGAAATCTGAAATTGCAGTGGCCCAGTAACATCATCATCACGTACCGGAACATATTTGATAATCGTCTCAAATAAAGACCGCATGTCGCCTTCACGAACGTCCGAAGTTAAGCCAGAGAAGCCATTTAATCCAGATGCATAGACAATCGGGAAGTCTAGTTGCTCCTCAGTTGCACCCAATTTATCAAACAACTCAAAGGTAGAATTCTCGACATACTCAATACGCGCCCCAGGCCGGTCAACTTTATTCACAACGACAATGGGACGCAGTCCAAGTGCTAAAGCTTTTTTAGTTACAAATCGCGTCTGCGGCATAGGTCCCTCAACAGCGTCTACTAAAAGTAAAACCCCATCAACCATCGACAATACGCGCTCCACCTCTCCACCAAAATCAGCATGTCCTGGCGTATCAACAATATTAATATGTGTCCCCTCGTACTCCACAGCACAATTTTTCGCCAAAATCGTGATGCCCCGTTCTTTTTCTAAATCATTTGAATCCATGACTCTCTCAGTCATTGCTTGATTCGATCGGAAAGTACCCGATTGACGGAGTAGTTGATCGACTAAAGTCGTCTTTCCATGGTCAACGTGGGCAATAATGGCAATGTTTCGTATAGCTCTGGTGGTCATCTTAATACTTTCAAATAAACTAGTGAATCGGATTGGTCATATTTTGCAACTCTAAAGTGTCAGAGGTTTGACATGTGCTACTCCCCTGAGCAAGTAAATTTTCAAGGCGGTCTGTGGCCATTAACCGCTTTGGATGGAGAACTCCATCACGCAATTCAACTAAGCCCATAAACTGCTCTGATGATTTATGCGAATAATAAATTTTAATCGGCTGATTGAATTGTTGCCAGCTACTTATTTCAGCATCTGTTAAGACATCCTTGAATAAAAGCCTCTGTCCCATCTTGCAACGAATAGCTAAATCATGATTAAAGATTAATTCTGGTAGATGGGTAATCAAAGCGTCTACCGGTAAAATTTCTGGAGCAGTCTTGATGGCTGATTCTTGCTGCGCTAGGGCGATGTTGATATGCCCTATTTGCGTTCTGCGCAGAGCTGTCATATGAGCTCCACAACCAAGCGCATCCCCTAAATCGTTAATTAAACTGCGAATATAAGTCCCCTTACTACAGCTAACTTCTAAAACAGCTACCGGCCATACAACAGATCGCCAAGTGAGATGATTGATCCGAACATGTCTAGGCTCTAAATCAAACATTTCGCCCTCACGTGCATAGGCGTATAAAGGTTTTCCGTCCCGCTTAATCGCGGAATACATTGGCGGAACTTGCAAAATATTACCCATAAACTGCGGTGTTAATTGTTCTAATCTAGCAGCGAAGTTCTGTGGATCAAAAGCTTCTTGGGATGTGGCAACTTGCTCAATCGCCTTGCCCTCAGCATCACCTGTGTCAGTCTTGACACCAAACATCATCGTAGTAATGTATGTTTTGTCTGCGTTAAATAAGTCTTGCGAATATTTAGTTGCTTCACCTAAACAAACAGCCAGTAAACCAGTTGCTAAAGGATCTAAAGTTCCGGTATGTCCAGCCTTGTCAGCATGACAAGCATGCTTGACTATCGTCACCGCTTTTTGAGAGCTGATACCAGTGGGCTTGTCAAATAATACGACCCCATCAGTCCAGCGTGGCAAAGAATTGCGCACGTTTAATCCTCTTTAGGTTTTTCAGGAGCAGTATCTTGCATCGCCAAATCGATCAGCCGTGACATCTCTAAACCACGTTCAATCGATTGGTCATGAATAAAATGCAGAGTGGGTACAGTATGCGTGCGTAAGCGTTTAAATAATAAGGAATGCAAATAACCGGCTTTTTCTTTAAAAATTCCTGCGGCAACTTCTGGCGATGCCCCAAGTACTGAGTAATAAATCTTGGCGTGCGCCAAATCAGGCGTTAATTCAACCGACTGCAGTGTGACTAAGCCCATCGCCGGATCACGAATTTCCTGGGGTATTAATTGCGCCAAATCTCTTTGAATCTGATCTGCAATTCGCAATGTGCGATGTTTCGGTGACTTCTTCATCCGAAGCTACAAAGTCCTTGCCACTTCAGTGACCTCAAATACTTCTAACTGATCACCCTCTTTAATATCGTTATAGTTTTTCAGTGATAAGCCGCACTCTAAACCAGCTCGAACCTCTTTGGCATCATCTTTAAAACGTTTGAGTGAGTCTAATTCACCTGTCCAAATAACTACGTTATCACGGAGCAAGCGGGCTTTTGATATGCGCTTGACGACACCATCAACGACCAAACAACCAGCAATCGATCCGACTTTAGAAACTGTAAAGACTTGCCGAATTTCTACTAAGCCTGTGACTTCTTCTTTCTTATCTGGCGTTAACATACCACTCATTGCCGCTCTAATCTCATCAACAGCGTCATAAATAATATTGTAGTAACGTATATCTACACCATTGGACTCTGCCAATTTACGTGCTAAGGCATCTGCTCGAGAGTTAAAACCAAGCACTACAGCTTTTGATGCTACGGCAAGGTTAATATCCGTTTCTGAAATACCGCCAACCGCAGCGTGCACAATTTGTACCTTCACCTCTGGTGTAGACAGTTTTACTAACGATTGTGCTAAAGCTTCTTGAGAACCCTGGACGTCAGCTTTAATAATAATTGGCAGATACTTCGTCTCAACACTGCCCTCGCCAACGTTATCAAACATGTTTTCTAACTTCACAGCTTGTTGCTTCGCTAACTTCACGTCACGGAATTTACCCTGACGGAAAAGTGCAATTTCTCGAGCCTTACGTTCATCCGACACAACTAAAACATCTTCGCCAGCGGATGGAACTTCTGATAGCCCTTGAATCTCAACCGGTATGGAAGGACCCGCCTCATTACAAGGCTTACCATTCTCATCAAGCATTGCCCGCACTCGGCCAAATGATTGGCCCACAAGCAGCATATCGCCCCTTCTTAAAGTACCCGATTGCACTAAAATAGTTGCGACTGGCCCCTTACCTTTATCTAAGCGTGCCTCAATAACGAGGCCTTTAGCAGGGGTAGAAACGGCAGCCTTGAGCTCTAACACCTCAGCTTGTAATAAAACATTTTCTAATAAGGTATCTAAACCATCACCGGTCTTGGCCGATACTGAAATAAATGGCGAATCACCACCATACTCTTCTGGCACCACTTGTTCAGCAACTAACTCTTGTTTAACTCTATCAGGATTGGCCTCCGGCTTATCCATTTTATTAATCGCCACCACAATTGGAACGCCAGCGGCTTTGGCATGGGCAATCGCTTCTTTAGTTTGTGGCATCACTCCATCATCAGCCGCCACCACCAAAATAACAATATCTGTAGCTAATGCACCACGGGCACGCATGGCTGTAAATGCCTCATGACCAGGAGTATCTAAAAATGTAATCATCCCTTTTGGAGTTTGCACATGATATGCACCTATGTGCTGGGTAATTCCACCAGCCTCGCCCGAGGCAACTTTAGAAAACCGAATCTTATCCAGTAAGGAAGTCTTACCGTGATCAACGTGACCCATTACTGTCACCACAGGTGAGCGAGGTAACAGTTCAACATCATGGCTAGCCTGATCACCTAAATCAATCTCCGGATCGTCTAATTTAGCAGCGTGTGCAATATGTCCCATTTCCTCGACGATAATCATCGCGGTATCTTGATCAAGAACCTGATTAATCGTTACCATTTGCCCCATACCCATAAGTAACTTAATCACTTCGGCAGCTTTCACAGCCATTTTGTGAGAAAGATCGGCCACCGTAATGGTTTCAGGGATGTGTACATCTCGCACCACTGGCTCAGTCGGCGCCACAAAGTTGGTTTCAACATCACTTTGAGAGGCATGTGATTTTTTGCGACCACCACCACTGCGCCAACCTCCACCAATTCCCCCGGTGGAATCTCCGCGGGTTTTTAGTACAGTCTTTTTCTTCACTCCTTCTTCTTGCCAGGTCGAAGAAGTACCTGATGTTTTAATTAACTTACCAGGAACTTTGCTAACTGTTTTTTTCTTCTCATCCGTCGTTTCAGTTTTAACTGGCTTATGCAGGGTTCCCTTTTTATCATCTGCCGGCGGCGTTACTGGCGCAGGCGCTTTCAATACCTTTGCTGGTGCGCTCATCATTTCGCGAATGGCTAAAGCTTCGGCCTCTGCTAAAGCGCGACGCGTCCGGACCGACTTTAAATCTTCTTCTGTCGTATCTTTTTCGACTGGTACTGTAGCTACGACAGTTTGACTAATCTTTGGCACATTTGGCACTAAACCATCTTCGGAATCCTGTTTAATCGCATTCTCATCACCCATCTTAGCTGTTGCAAGCTTCTCTTGCTCTAATGATTCTTGGACCTGTTTTTGCTTTAACTTACGTGCTTCATTGGCGGCTTGAAGCTCTGCTTCTTGAAGAGCGAGTAGTTGGGCTTGGCGGTTTGCCTCGGCTTCTCTCTTAGCTAATTCTTCATCATCTAAAACAAAAGCAACTGGCTCAGCCAACTTCACTGGTAGTTCATTAACAACCTCAGCAACATCAGGATTTTTAGAAATGACGCGTTTCTTGCGAACTTCAATTTGAACTGTTCGTGTTCGACCGGCAGAGTCTGATTGTCGAATTTCGCTGGTTTCACGCTTAGTTAATGTAATCTTTTTTCGGCCCCCTGGATCAACAGTCGTGCCATGGGCTTTTTGCAAATAATCTAATAAACTTTTTTTATCCTGCTCAGTTAATTCTTCGTCTTCTGCAGTCTTACTAATCCCTGCAGATCTTAATTGCTCAAGCAAATTATCTGAAGAACGTTTTAGTTCTTCAGCCAGTTTTTTTACAGTGGTGGTCGCCATGCGATCCCTTCATCTTCAGTTAAACCAGTGAGCACGAGCCGTCATAATCAGAAGCTTCGCACGCTCCTCATCAATTTGGGTCATCTCTACTAATTCATCAACAGCCAACTCGGCCAAATCATCTCTGGAAGTAATACTATTACTAGCTAACTGCACAACTAAATCTGCAGTCATGCCATCTACCGACTCTAACGTTTGCGATACCTCCTCGGCATCTTCTTCCTTGGCAATCTCCATCGTTAATAATGAATCACGTGCCCTTGTTCGTAATTCATTCACAGTATCCTCATCAAAGGCATCAATTTCTAACATCTCACTCAATGGGACGTACGCTACTTCTTCTAAACTTCCAAAACCCTCCTCAATCAAAATGTCAGCAACTTCAGCGTCTACATCTAACTTAGCAATAAAAAGTTCACGAATTTTCTGGGACTCGTCTTCAGTTTTCTTGGCTGATTCTTCCGGAGTCATAATATTGATCTGCCAAGTAGTCAATTCACTAGCCAAGCGCACATTCTGACCACTTCGACCAATGGCAATGGCAAGGTTCTCTTCGTCAACCACCACATCCATCGCATGCCTTTCCTCGTCAACCACAATCGAAGATACTTGCGCGGGCGCTAAGGCACCAATCACAAATTGCGCTGGATCTTCAGACCATAAAACAATATCTACCGCCTCACCCGCTACCTCGTTTCGAACTGCAGTGACGCGTGTGCCACGCACACCAACGCAAGTTCCAATTGGATCTACGCGCTTGTCATGTGTAACAACAGCAATTTTGGCACGCACGCCTGGGTCTCGAGCAGCTCCTTTGAGCTCTAATAAACCTTGTTCAATTTCTGGTACTTCATTTTCAAATAACTTCAGCAAAAACTCTGGACAAGTTCTAGACAACTCAACCTGTGGACCACGCGCTTCTCGATCGACTTTTAAAATATAAGCCCGCACTCTATCGCCACTTCGCAAGTTTTCTTTGGGAATCATTTGATCACGTCTTAGTAAAGCCTCAACTCGACCAGATTCAATGATTAAACCATTCTTATCTGCTCGCTTAACAGTGCCATTCATGACCTTTTCACCACGCTCTAAAAAGTCATTCAGAATCTGTTCGCGCTCAGCGTCTCGAATACGTTGCAAAATTACCTGCTTGGCAGCCTGCGCGCCAATTCTTCCAAATGCAACGGATTCAATCACATCCTCCATGAACTCACCAACCTCAATATCAGCAATATCCTCTTGGGCCTCAAATAGAAGAATTTCTTTATCTGCCTCCTGTAAACCAGCTTCATTAGGAACTACTAGCCAACGCCGATAGGTTTCATACTCTCCTGTATGCGTATCAATTGATACCCGAATATCCACATCCATGTTGTAGCGCTTCTTTGTTGCTGATGCTAAAGCTAATTCAAGCGCATCAAAAACTACCGCACGATCAACATTCTTCTCGTGCGCAAGGGCATCTACTAAAAGGAGAACTTCTTTACTCATGATTTTTTTCCTTTAAAATCTAATACTGGTACTAAGCGAGCTTTATCAACATCCGCCAATGTAAATTCAAGCATTGCTGATTCACCAGGTTTTGGCTCTATCAGCAAACCCCAAACAGCATCCCGGGATTCTACAGAGCCTTTTACTAAGCCTTGTAAAACACCCGTAAAATTTTTACGATTGCCCATGGCAACACGTAACTTTAAATTGATTTCGAGCCCATTAAAACGTATAAAATCTTCGGCAGTTTTAATCACCCGGTCCACTCCCGGTGAAGAAACCTCCAAACGATCAAAAGGCACATTTTCGACCGGCAACGTATAAGTTAATTGATGGCTTACCTTCTCACAATCTCCAACCGTAATTAGCTCATCAGGATTTTGGTTTTCTATCGTGACCCGCAATAAGCCACGCCCCTCCCGCTCAATATCAACAAGTGAGTATCCTAAATTCTCGACAACTTCTGCAATAATAATGGCTTGATTCACGTTGCTAATCCCGTTGCGTTGCTAATCCCGTTGCGTTGCTAATCCATCACTCAATTCATATAAAACTAAAAATTTTCGAATGAACAAAACCAATTCATCCAAAAAAAAATGGGCAAGTGCCCATTTCCAACCTAATTACTGCTGTTTTTTTACCGCTGTTTATTGCTACATAAATACTAAATTTCAGTACTAAATATAGTAATCCAAATTATATACTAAATTAACTCATCCCGCCAGGTTTCTTGGCGCGAGAACCAGCATACCCTGTTTTAGGTCGGTTCTTAGAGCCTGCTTTAGATGGTCGACGACCTGTTCCGCTTCCCCCACCTGGGCCCGCAAACCCGCTTTCATGCGAAATCTTCATTCCTCCAGAGCCACGCTGTCCGCCTCGACCAACTTGACCAGATTTTTGATGATTATTGCCGCTCTTTTGGTGGTTGCCGTTTGCATCCCCCTGCCCCGAAGAATTTCCTGAGCCACTGCGGTATTGGGTTAAGCCATGGTGATTATCAGCCATCTTGAGAGCTTCTCTTGAACCCCAGTAAGAAACAGATGTTTGCATAGGGTCTGGTTGCCCACCCTCAGACGGACGCTGACTAGTTCGAGCCCCCTTCCCAAAGTTTGAACTTGACTGCTGTGGCACTTTTAGGCCAGCCGCTTTCATCAACTGTATAACCTGCTCAACAGGGACTTCTTCAAATCGCCCCCGACGTAAACGCGGTGGCAATATAAAAATTCCGTAGCGTGTTCGAATCAACCTCGAAACAATATGACCAACCGCTTCAAACATACGGCGTACTTCACGATTCTTCCCCTCAGTCAATGCAACTTGATACCAACGATTAGCCCCTTCACCACCCCCGTCGGCTATTCGTAAAAACTTCGCAACACCGTCCTCTAGAGTAATCCCCGTCTTTAATGATTGCAATTGCTCGTGCTCTAACTCTCCCAACACGCGCACTGCATATTCACGCTCAATCCCATATCTTGGATGCATTAAGCGATTAGCCAACTCTCCTGAAGTGGTGAATAACAATAAGCCCTCGGTATTAAAGTCTAAACGTCCAACTGCAATCCATCTCCCCCCCTTGGGCTTAGGTAGGCGCTCAAACACCGTTGGACGACCTTCTGGGTCAGATTGACTAACAATTTCCCCTGCCGGCTTGTGGTAAATCAACACTCGCGCAGGTTTGGTTTGGATCTTACGATGCACTTGCTTGCCGTTGATTCGTACTTGATCAGTAGGTCCAATCCGCTGACCAATATGCGCTGGCATACTATTTACAGAAACTCGCCCTTGAATAATTAAATCTTCCATCTCCCGCCGAGAACCCATCCCAGCATCCGCTAAAACCTTATGTAATTTAACCGTGTCTTCGTCTTCGGCATCGTCATCCAGACCATCTAGGTCAGACCACACATCATCCCGCAAAGACATTGGCAAATCGTCGACATTGGCAAATTGATAGTGATCAGGTAATTGGTCGTCTTCTAATGACTCACGCTGCTCACCATCACGACCGCTAGAAGCTAACTCAGCATCCTCTAAGGCCTTTAAACTTGGATCAACAATCGATTGATGTTGCCCCTCATCATGCTGAGGATTGCCTAGGTTCGAAACAACATTTTCTGGCATATCTAATAAAGCATCAAACTCACCAGAAACAACTTGCGCGAATAATTGCTGACTTTCCTGAATAAGTGCCTGCTGATTAGAGCTATTTTGCGGATTCGGATGGTGCGGTGTTTTCGGCTGATGGCGGGCGCCATGAGGCTTGCCTTTGGGGCGATCATGTTGAGACCGACCTTCAGACTGCTGACTAGTATTTGGAATAGGATTACCGGCCTCGTCTAATTTCGGTTTTTTATGTTGATTAAAACGTCCACCCTTTTTACCAAAACGTGGATTACGTAAGCGCCGTTGCTCCGAATTTTCGGCAGAATTTGCGCCTGTTGCCCCTACAACCCCCTCAACGCCCTGGACTGAGCCTGAAACACTCGTGTTCAAATCTGAAGCCTGCGAAGTCGACTGAGACTTATCGATTACCGGACCCTGCGGATCATGCGGGTCATTGCTATTTGGGTTCATTGGTAGAATTTTTTTCTATGAAAGGGGGCAATACATTGTCCTGTGCCAGATCACGATCGCCAACCGATGAATCGGTCAATTGACTTGTTAGACCTGACAATGATGACTCGGCAGAAGTTGCTAGAGAAACAGTTGAGACAGATACATCATTCAATGGCTCAAGCAGCGTGTTTTCAAAATTAATCACTTGCTGGGCCAAATCGACTACCGCCATACCGTCTTCTAAGGTTGGTAGGGCTTGTAAATTAGCCAAGCCCATATCATCGAGGAACTGCTTAGAGGTGGCGAATAACGCCGGCCGACCAATCGTATCTTTATGACCAATAACCTCAATCCAATTTCGTTCCTCGAGTTGTCGAATAATTTGGGTACTGACAGTTACTCCCCGAATTTCTTCAATCTCACCTCGTGTAACTGGCTGTCGATAGGCAATAATGGCTAAAGTTTCAAGCACGGCCCGAGAGTATTTCGGCGGCTTATCAACCGTTAAGCGATCTAAATACTCACGCATGGACAAACGACTTTGAAAACGCCAACCAGTAGCTATTTGAACCAACTCCATTCCGGCACTTGCCCAGTCATGCTGTAACTCATTTAACCAGGTAATGATGTTTTCAGTACTCACCTCATCGCCATATAAACGACCTAACTCGTTCAAAGATAGGGGTTCAGGCGCACATAAAAGCGCCGTCTCAAGGACTGTCTTGTAATGGTTTTCAATCATCATATGTGGCAATCGAAATTGCTTAGTTAAGTTACTTTCTTAGTGAAGCCAAAAGTCTTCGGATTTTAAATTTATTTTGAACTTTAGAATACATCTCAACATGTTCGAAGTGGAATCATCCAAAGTCGTTTCATGAATGAGTATGCGGGTATAGTCATACGAAACCACTACAACTCAACCTAAAATTAAATAATACGCTTATGCCCTGAGAAATCTCAAGGGATTTAAGCCGCAATTAAGTTGCAGCGAATAACCCTGAGCATTATGATAACCCATTATCTTAGAAGTCATACCAATTTTAATCTTACCCAAAAACAAATCTTTTCATGAAACCTTCCGCCACTCCTCGAGACTTCGTCAAAGTGCTCGCTGCTGATAAAAGTAGATTACTTAAAACCTAGGACTATTCCACCTGTCTAAAGTCATTTGCCATACAACTTGTAAAAGCTCACCCCCATACCAATCCATGCCATCTCCCAAAAACCATCAAACATCACTACCCTGCTGGAACATCTTTTTGTTGATGGCTATCACCGTTGTAATCAGTTCCTGCGCAATCTATCCAACCCCAAACAACCTCTCGAATCAAACATCTATGCAGCCCAATAAAAGGCCACCAGTTATTGGCCTAGCTCTGGGGGGAGGAGCTGCCAGGGGATTTGCGCATATTGGCGTGATCAAAGCGCTCGAGGCTAGCGGTATCAAGCCCGATATGATTGTGGGTACGAGTGCCGGTAGCGTCATTGCTTCCGTTTATGCAACTGGTATCTCCGGCAATGAATTACACCGATTAGCGATTATTTTGGACGAGGCGACGATCGCCGATTGGGCGAATCCATTTACCGGGAAGTTCGGAGGACTTATTAAAGGTGATGCCTTACAAATAGAAACGAATAAACTCGTCAAAAATCGCTTGATTGAGCATATGTCAATCCCCCTAGGAATTGTGGCCACTGACCTCAAAACAGGTGAGCCGATTCTTTTTCGAAGAGGTGATACGGGTCAAGCAGTCCGAGCTTCTAGCAGTGTGCCTGGAATATTTGCTCCTACTAGTATTTCTGGACGCGATTATGTCGATGGCGGACTGAGTTCACCCATACCCATTCGCTTTGCAAAGCAAATGGGAGCAGATATTATTATTGCCGTCAATATTTCTTCCGAACCTGCCGAGCAAATATTTAGCGGCACTTTGGGAGTCTTATTGCAAACCACAACCATTATGGGAAAAAGCATTTCGTTTTTTGAACTGCCGATGGCAGATGTTGTCGTAACCCCTCAACTAGCAAATATGAAAGGCACAGACTTTAAATCCAGAAATGCCGCAATACTTGCTGGGGAAGTGGCGATGCAAAGCCAAATCAACACCTTGAAAAATATCATCGCTAATTTTGGAAATCCTTAAAACTAGAAGATCTGTTCTTGTTATCTTTTAAATTATTCTCTAGATAATCACAAGACCCAAAATAGAAAAAGACCCGAGGGTCTTGATATATGTGTAACTCAAACAAATCCACTGAAAAAATACCTTAGAAAATCTTAAAAATACGTTACTAATTGGAATAATATTCTGCGTGCAATATTCTTTACATTATTTTTATTGCGTCATTAATACGGCTTGCTCGTTCTGCGTTTTAGCATCAACCCG
>CAIQHU010000139.1 GCA_903871735.1 uncultured beta proteobacterium
AAGTTATTGAAACTAAAAGAGATCGGGATGTATTCGTATTCATATAAATATGAATACGAAGATGGACCAGATGTCAGTTGGGTATTTCAATATCCAAATATGCAAATGGAAACTGCATCCTTCATATTTCAAGCAATGGCAAGCGAGAATCAGAAATTTGAAATCGAAGTAACTCTTCGTGCCGCCTATGGCCCAAACGCGCCTTCTCAGATAGCGTTAGTTTCACTGAATGGCAATATAAAGTCAGTGCAATTTAGTGCGGGTGAGCAAGCGAAAGTAATCCTCACCGTAGTAAGCAATGATCGAATAACAATCCGTAATGTATTGCCTTGCAGAAGGCCTTCAATCTGGGAACCGAGCGATCAAGACTGGCGAAAATTCTGCTTTGGAATTGGAAAGATTACAGTTCGGCGGTTATTGAATTAGAAAGTAAATCAAGCGTGGACTTTATGAAAAACATAAATGAAATCACTCCAACGATAAACACCCAGTTTGGAGATGACCACGAATTCCACCACCAATTTCCCCGCAAACTCAGAGCATCAAAGAAGCCAATATTTTGACCGCGCTTTGTATAGAACTCAATATTTGAATACAGGGCTAACGCGTGTGCAATTGAAAGCGCAACGACAACTGACGTGCAAAATCCTTTCTTTGTGAGAAAAGCAAGTGATCCCTCAGAGGCAACGTAAACGATGCCCATGAAGAAAGCCGCGAGAGACAAAACGTAACGCCCTCCGAGTGGAACAAGAGAATCAACTAGTAATGATCCTCGGTACATGGTTATGAAAATAAAAGTAGCCGTTAGCGACATTAACCAACCCTGCCGTCGATTGATTTCTTGCAGTCCCTGTCCAAGAAATAATACAAAAACCCCAAAACCAATAAGCCCAATAAGGCCCGGGCCGTTTCCTTGCTGTCCAACGTCGTATCCCCAGATTTGGGCAATAGATTCTGGAATATGAACTAATTGCATCATCAAAAACTGTAGTTGACCATATGTAGGCGAACTTCGTACAACAAAAATGGCTCTTAAACGTGGAATAAGAAATATGAGTATTGGAAAAAAGACAACAATCCCAATTCCAAACCTAAGGAATTGTCTGTATGCAACATTGCGTTCAATAAAGATCAAAATAACAATTAGACAATTGCTGAAAACGAGAAAAGTTGATGCATCGATTCGCGTAGATAAAGGCAGTAGGCAAGCCAAAATATAGAGAAACGCAAGCACCTTTTTACGCCAATGCTGTTTGTTGGTGGTAAGTAACTCATACAAAAAAGCCCAAGAAAATATGACGCCAAGCGCTGCCCAGCTTCGTGGATTGATACTAGTAATCGTGACTATTGATTCGGAAATCAATGTTGTTAAAAAACCCAAAATTACACCCAAACGATTTTTTCCTGAACAAAATTTCATTGCTCCAAAGAATAAAACAGCAACTACAAGTGAATTAAATAGTCGCATTAGTAGGACAGATAAGTGAACATTCTGAATGATGAACATATGCATAAATTTGTAGTAGATGCCCTGCGAGCCAGGAGGAGACGTCCGTAAACGTTGCATATCAAGTTTTTCAGAAACAAATTCGCATGCCGGATGGAAATCAATTGGTCGTCCATCGCACATTTGGAACATATATGGAACGCTCGCTGAATAACCAATTTCAGTTGTTGCAATATCTTTACATTGCTTGGCATCTTCGCCCCAAGCACACCAGATACTGGATAAATGATGGTCCGTATCGCCACCAGAACCAATCGAGCTAGATAATGTCCAACAAAGAAGTACTACGAAGAGAAGGAAAGTAGACACAAGATATCTTTTTGTCATAGTTTTTCCCCTTCCTGATTCGCCAATTTTTGAACTCTGGACCTGTTCTATTGTCTATCGTGGAGCCCAAGATGAGAATCGAACTCACGACCTACGCATTACGAGTGCGTTGCTCTACCCCTGAGCTACCTGGGCGGGTAATTGTAAAGTTTACTTGAGATCAGCTCAATCCCTATAGGTCATTGCAATTGATTTCAACTGTAGACAGCAACAATTGGACATTTTCAGCATGCGAGTTGTTTGATTCGCAACGCGATTTCGCCTCGTCAATAAGCAATGACCATTCTTGACCATCGGTCAAATACCAAGAGGCTGAGTACCACTTTTCGATAGATCGGATAAAGAAAGCGGATGTAAGTGCAATCGCAATGTATCCGAATACTTTCGGTTTGAATTTCGGCGTTACTTCGTGAAGCGTAAGTACCACCAATATCCAGGAGAGTGATTGCCAAGCAACAGCAGTCGAATCCTTAATGCCTGTTGTTATGTAGGAAGAGATAGTGATAAGTGCGGCAGATACAGCCAGAAACATCACCGGTTCAATATTTATCTTCTGGTAAAGAAGTTTTGCAAAAACTACGAGCAGAATCGAACCGCCTATGAATATCGGTGGGGTCAGCAAAAGGGACCACCAAAATTGTCCCATTCCGGGCCACGGGGAGTAGCGAATGTCGCCGCCGTAGATATGCGTGCCTTTGCCTGAGAAGAACCAGTAAAGAAACTGGATACAGGTAAAGGAGCAAATTGAAAGGAAAACGGCCATAAATTTTCTGTCGGAAGATTTTCTGTGACGTATCAGGTGATAGCACAAGTAGCTCGATGCAAGTATGGAAAGTGGAGAGCACAGCGTGGAAATGATGCCAATTGCGATGGTGGTATTTGGATGTTTGTCTATGAAAGCCGGGCAAATTAACACTACGCAGAGTGCTACAACTATCGACCAT
>CAIQHU010000140.1 GCA_903871735.1 uncultured beta proteobacterium
TATCAGCCTGCGGAAATTTTTCAAGCATGCGATCAACCGCTTCAAGATTAATCGAGGCATCCTCTCGAATCGCTGTATGAGGACAACCACCCGTCTCAACTCCCATAATTCTATCAGCGGGCAAAGCTCCAGAAATAGTTAATAAGCGCTGGTCTTCTTTTGTATATATATCATTAGTAATCGCTACGATATCGTAATCTTTGCTCATTTCCTTACAAAGCATTTCAAGAAGTGTTGTCTTACCTGAGCCAACAGGACCGCCAACACCAATTCTTAGAGGGGGTAGTTTTTTTGTGCGCATCAATTAATTTCTCAAGTTAAGAACGAAATAGGCGTGAATACTGATTTTCATGTCGGCTCGAAAGTATACTTAATTGCATTGAGAATGTATTTAAAGAAAAGTCGTCCGCTTGAGATTTTTCTATAATACCTTCTAAGAGGTTTGGTAGCGTTTGGCTAAGCTCTATTAAAATTTTTTGCCCCGCAACTTGCCCCAAAGGAATTGCCTTCATTGCAGAGATTACTTGATTTTCTAACCAAGCAAAGAGGTAAATGTGCAGCCCATTTCTTACTTGGATATCTTTATAGGAGCAAACGAATGCATGCACACATGGCAGTGTAATGGGCTTGATAGATTCAAAAATAGTTAGATCGTTTTGCTCAGCCCAACCTAAATCTTGAAGTAATTTAAATAATGACCAACCCATTTGCTCTGTTTCATTTCGAAATTCACTCGTCTCTCGGCTAGCCCAAAACCAGGTATTCCACTTTGCAATTTGATTCACATCTTTAGCACGCCAAGCATGATACAAATACACCCACACAACGGCTTCCGAATTCGCTATCACTCCTTCTAAATGATCTTCAATCCACCTTTTAGCTTGCTGAGCATTATTTATTAGGCCATTACTAATCGCAGATTCAAGTCCTTGTGAATAACTAAAACCTCCTATCGGCAAGGTTGGAGATGCTAGATGTAGAAGAGAACCTAACTCACTAGATAACATGCCGACTCTATTTCTAAATAATTAGTGCTCATGTGGATGATTCTTTGAATGGGAATGCGCATGATCATGATAGGCAGATTGTGCAAGGGCATAATCTTGCTCAAAAGTTTCATCATGGCCATGCTTATGACCTTTGCCATAGGCGCCATGTTCTGGCTCGAATGGATACTCTTGAAGAGTGACATGAACACCTAATTTTTTCAACATATCCGACAATACTGGATCATATTCAAGCTGAAGATAATCTGTCTGAATCTCAACGGGAATATGGCGATTACCAAGATGGTAAGCTGCTCGCATTAATAAATTAAAGTTGGGGGCAGTCACTCTTAGAACTTGCTCAGGTACAGCCTGCACAATAATAAATTTCCCCTGATCATCAACTAAGATGTCTCCACCTCGCATCACACCGCCGCGGTTAAGAACTAATAAAACTTCCTCTCCACTATCTAGAAGCACTACCTGCCTACTTTTACTACGTTGTAAAAAGGGTATCGTTAAGCATGGTGCATTTTGTAAGAGCACTTTGGCAATTTTTGTTTTACCAAGATTTTTGGAGATTTGTCGCATGATCAAAATAAGAAGTAACGTTGTGCTAATGGCAATACTTTGGCGGGTTCACAGACCAAGTTCATACCATCAGCAAGCACCTCATAAGTCTCCGGATCTACGGAGATATCTGGCTGCCAATGATTATGAATCATATCTGCTTTTTTAATACTCCTAGTCATTCGAACTGGCTCTAAGCGTTTTTTTAGATCTAAGGATTCAATAGTACTATTTACAAGCGCTGCTTGCGATACAAAAGTTAAGGAAGTCTTTAAGCCACCACCAAAAGATCCAAACATCGGCCTGTAATGCACTGGCTGAGGAGTCGGTATAGAGGCATTCGGATCTCCCATCACTGCCGCTGCAATCATACCTCCCTTTAAGATCAGACTTGGTTTTACTCCAAAAAATGCTGGCCTCCACAAAATTAAATCTGCTAGTTTACCTTTTTCAATAGAACCAACAATGTGAGAAATGCCATGCGTAATTGCTGGATTAATCGTGTACTTCGAAATATATCTTTTTACCCGAAAATTATCAGCATGACTATCATTAGGAAGACTGCCACGCTGATTTTTCATTTTATGAGCCGTTTGCCAAGTCCGAATAATTACCTCTCCCACCCGACCCATTGCTTGACTATCTGAACTCATCATAGAAAAGGCTCCTAGATCATGCAAGATATCCTCAGCCGCAATTGTTTCGCGACGAATACGACTTTCTGCAAAAGCGATATCTTCAGCTATTGCAGGATCTAAATGGTGACAAACCATCAGCATATCCAAATGCTCATCAATAGTATTTACGGTATATGGCATCGTCGGGTTGGTTGAAGAAGGGAGTACATTAGGTAGTCCTGCAGCACGGATAATATCCGGCGCATGTCCACCACCTGCTCCCTCCGTATGAAAAGTATGGATCGTACGATTTTTAAAGGCAGCTATCGTCTCCTCGACAAAGCCAGACTCATTAAGTGTATCGGTATGAATAGCAACCTGCACATCCATTTCCTCGGCGACAGACAAACAACAATCAATTGCAGCCGGAGTGGTGCCCCAGTCTTCGTGCAGTTTTAGTCCGATTACCCCTGCACTAACCTGCTCTTTTAATGGGCCTGGCAAGCTAGCATTACCCTTACCTAAAAACCCAAGATTCATCGCAAACGCCTCTGCAGAACTTAACATACTGTGAATATGCCAAGGCCCTGGAGTACACGTTGTCGCAAAAGTTCCTGTTGCTGGTCCAGTCCCACCTCCAATCATCGTGGTTATCCCACTCATTAGAGCCTCTTCTATTTGTTGTGGACAAATAAAATGGATATGGGAGTCAACGCCTCCAGCAGTAACAATAATCCCTTCAGCCGCAATGACCTCAGTGCCGGGGCCAATAACAATATTAATAGCAGGCTGAATATCAGGATTGCCTGCTTTACCAATTGCCGTAATCATGCCATTTTTAATACCAATATCAGCTTTAACAATGCCCCAATA
>CAIQHU010000141.1 GCA_903871735.1 uncultured beta proteobacterium
CCTAAGAACAAATCCAATAAATCATTATCACTCAAGTCAAATAGCTGATCTAGAGCGAAGACATCAGTCATGCTCAAGGTTTGTGCATAACGATTAAAAAATCGCTCAATAATCAGATCGTTTTCTAATAAACCTCTTCTGGCACTCCATCGCAAACGAGATAAAGTACCAGAATCAATACTCATACTGCTCGTCGCACCATCAACTCTTTAATTTTTCCAATGGCCTTGGTTGGATTTAAGCCCTTTGGACAGACATCAACACAATTCATAATTGTATGACATCTAAATAAGCGATACGGATCCTCGAGGTTGTCAAGGCGCTCTGAAGTGACGTGGTCACGACTGTCTGCAATAAATCGGTAGGCTTGCAAAAGGCCAGCTGGACCAACAAACTTATCTGGGTTCCACCAAAATGAAGGGCAAGCCGTTGAACAAGACGCACATAAAATACATTCGTATAAACCGTTCAGTTCATCCCTTTCCTCGGGTGATTGCAAACGCTCCTTTTCTGGCGGAGGCGTGTCATTGACTAAATACGGCCGAATCGAATGATACTGCTTAAAAAAGTTGGTCATATCAACAATCAAATCTCGCACAACCGGCAAGCCAGGCAATGGACGCAGGGTAATTTTATTCGGAAGTGTGAGCATATTGGTAAGACATGCAAGACCATTTTTGCCATTAATGTTCATGGCATCAGACCCACAAACACCCTCACGACAAGAACGCCTAAAAGAGAGCGTTTCGTCTAATTTCTTGAGTTTCATTAAGACATCTAAAAGCATTCTCTCATCACCATCAAGATCCAGCTCATAAGTCTGCATCCGAGGCGCGGCATCTTTATCAGGATCGTAACGATAAACTTCAATAATTCGTGTTTGGCTCATTTTTTTTCCCTCTAGAATGTGCGTACTTTTGGCGGAATAGATTCGGCAGTCAATGGCTTCAGATTGACCGGCTTAAACTCCATTCGATTATTTTCTTTAAACCACAATGAGTGCTTTAACCAATTCACATCATCACGTTCAGGACAGTCATCATGGGCATGCGCGCCACGACTTTCTTGACGCGTTGCTGCAGAGGTCATCGTTGAATTGGCCGACTCCACCAAATTCGCTAACTCCAAGGCTTCAACCCGAGCTGTATTGAAAATCTTGGATTTATCCTTGAGATGAATATTCTGAGCCCGCTGGGTTAATTCAACCATCTGCTCAACACCCTCATCCATAATTTTTTGGGTTCTAAATACCCCACAATGCTTTTGCATGGTACTACGAATATCGTTGGCCACATCCTGGGTATATTCGCCCGAACTTGAATTATCCAGTTGCGCCAAACGTGACAACGAATAATCAGCAGCATCTGCTGGTAAGTCTTGATGATTTTTCTGTTTTAAAGCAGTAGCAACCACATGATTACCCGCCGCTCTTCCAAAAACCAATAAATCTAGTAAGGAATTGGTTCCTAAACGATTTGCGCCGTGGACCGAAACACATGAACATTCACCCATAGCATAAAAACCATTGATAATTTCATTCGGATTACCGTTTTTAGGAGCCACCACTTGCCCATAAATATTGGTTGGAATACCACCCATCTGGTAGTGAATAGTCGGTACCACCGGAATTGGCTCTTTCGTGACGTCTGTATTGGCAAAATTAATCCCAATTTCGTAGACCGATGGCAGGCGTTTATGGATCGTTTCGGCGCCAATATGCGTTAAATCTAAAACGACATAATCCTTATTAGGGCCACAACCACGACCCTCTTTAATTTCCTGATCCATACATCGAGACACAAAATCTCGCGGTGCTAAATCTTTGAGTGTCGGAGCATAACGCTCCATAAAACGCTCACCATCACCGTTTCTTAAAATCCCACCCTCGCCACGACAGCCCTCTGTCAAAAGTACCCCTGCACCAGCAACTCCGGTCGGGTGGAATTGCCAAAACTCCATGTCCTCAAGTGGGATGCCAGCTCGCGCCGTCATGCCCATCCCGTCGCCAGTATTAATAAAGGCATTTGTCGAAGCTTGCCAAATCCTGCCAGCGCCACCAGTGGCAAACATGGTACATTTCGCCTCTAGAATATGGATATCGCCCGTTTCCATTTCCATAGCAGTCACTCCAAGCACATCGCCTGCCTGATTACGGATTAAATCTAGTGCCATCCACTCGACAAAGAAATGCGTTTTAGCGCGGACGTTTCGTTGGTACAAGGTATGAAGCATGGCATGCCCAGTCCGGTCAGCCGCAGCGCAAGCACGTTGAACCGCTTTCTCACCATAGTTTGCAGTGTGCCCACCAAAAGGACGCTGGTAAATCGTGCCATCAGCATTACGATCAAAAGGCATACCAAAGTGCTCTAGTTCGTAAACCACATTCGGGGCTTCTCGGCACATGAACTCTATTGCATCCTGGTCGCCAAGCCAGTCAGATCCCTTAATCGTGTCATAAAAATGATAGTGCCAATTATCCTCACTCATATTCCCCAATGAGGCACCGATACCTCCCTGGGCAGCAACTGTATGAGAACGCGTCGGAAATACTTTCGACAAGACCGCAACATTTAGACCTGCCTCAGCTAATTGCAAAGAAGCTCTCATACCCGCGCCACCAGCCCCAACGATTACCACATCAAAACGCCGGCGTGGAATTGCCGATTTAATCGCAGCCATTTAAACCCTCCAAAGAATTTGTGCACTATAGGCTAGGCAACCCACTAGCCATAAAACAGTGAGTGTTTGCAGAACTAGACGAAGACCAGTCGCAGGAATATAGTCCATCCAGATGTCGCGAATACCAACCCAAGCATGGTAAAAAAGACTAAAGAAGGTCAACAGTGTCAGTATCTTCATGAATTGATTTGCAAAAAGACTTGACCAACCCTCATAGGAAGGATTTCCGAAAATAAAATAGACGACTAATAACAGCAAGGTATAGGCCGCCATGATGACGGCAGTAACACGTTGCAAGAGCCACTCGGTCAGGCCATAATGAGCCCCAACGACTAAACGCTTAGGCCCTATATTTGTTTTGACAGACATAATCTTCCTCTAAAACAGATTAAATAATTTTGCGCCAAAGACGGCAGTCAATGACAGACTAATAATAAATACGGTCATGGCAGATTTTTGGATTTGATGCTTTTCAATACCCCGATGCAGATCGAGCATTAAAAAACGAATCCCAGCACAAAAATGATGTAAAAAGGCCCATATCAAGCCAAGTAAAATGATCTTTACTAAGGGACTGCCAATCAACTCGGTAAAAGTTAAAAAGCTTATTTCCGACGTAATACTTAAATCAAACAAATACAGCAAAAAAGGTAACAGGAGAAATAAACCAGCACCGCTGACACGATGCAGTATTGAAAGCTTACCAGCTAAGGGTAAACGATAGGATTCTAAAATTTGGCCAATACCGATATTTTTATATTCTGGTCGAGGAGGGCGTGCAGTTGGTTGAACTGAATCAGACATGAAATTCCCTTAAGGTCTGTTGTGGTTGATGTAGTCTTATAAACAATTTGAGTAA
>CAIQHU010000142.1 GCA_903871735.1 uncultured beta proteobacterium
AGGTTTACCCTTTTGGGTGAGCTTCGGTTATATCTTCCGCAACCAAATTTTCGACGCCATGTTTCAAACAGTAGGCGTGCCAGCCCGAATTTCGGTAGGGCTGAATGTCGACTTGCGCATCAATTGTCGAAAATTTATTAATTATATTATTGACAATAATTGAGAATTCTTCTGTTGTATAGCGGGTCGGAACTGACATAGTCGCGTGCACATGAGGGTGGTGCCCATCGGGTCCACATTCGATGGCAAAGGCGCTTGCAATCCGATATTGTTGTCTCTGGGCGCGATGGCCAAAAGCCTGTTTATTTAGTCTGGTAATTAAAAATCGCATCGTCTTCTTGATGGCGATTGTTGATCGGGGCAAGTCCGAATAGGGATATTTTTTAAAAGTAAGTGTCACAGCTACGCCCCAATCAGCTAGCCCGTGCAGCCACTCTGCGCAGATAGCCTTTTGCTCTTTCAGCATTTATTTCAAACCCTTCAACCACGACCGAAGTTCGCCGACTCTCCAAACGGTACATCCCGGGGACAATCGGATTGGTTGTGGTGCTAATTTGGCGCGAACCATTCGCCACCATGTGCTAGCCGAAACGTTTATCAGCGGAGCTTTATTTTTTGGAGAGGCAACAATTTGTTGCTCCCTGATAAGACCGTCATCTGGGAGGGCGGCGAACCAGTCAATATGGCTGGCTGCTCGGTGTATGGCCGCTGCACTTAATGGTTGCGAAAATTTGGCTGACATATTGTGATTTCATTGCGCTTCAATAAATCACTTTATACGGTAGATATTCTCTTTTCTCCAGGCAGGCTGCTAGCAGCGTACTAATTACGAGTTAGCATAATTTTTATTTTTTTCTGTATTCGGTAATCTGTTTCCTTATCCAATCTTCCGCTCGATTTAGGCCTTCGATTTCCCTTGCCGCTACCTCTGCGCATTCATCTAATTTTTTAGTATAAAAATCAATATTTTTATCTAGCCAAGCATATAAAAGGTTTTGTGCTTCTATCTTGGCTATCGAATCCAATTCCTTCGACTTAGCTTGATTTGCTACGGCACTGGAGCGTGCTTTTAAGTCAATAACCAAAAAAATTAATTCAAGCAACGACCGTTGGCTAACCAGAGCCTTTAATTCGACGTCAGTTCCTTTTTCACTATTTACCATCAGGAATAACTGACGGGCGATAGCTTTATTTGGGTTTATTTTTACCGGCAATCCAGGTAGACCCGATTCGGTAACTGCGTCTTTTTTATGAAATTGGTTCTTGCTTTTCATATTAGTTACCACCTTTGCTCAATTTCCACATAACTTTTAAAAGTGTTTATTCACCTAAAAAATCTGCCCAGTTTTTCATTAATTGACGCCGCTTTTCAAGTAAATCTGTTCGCTGGTAAGCCTGTTGAACTGAGTCACCGACAGTATGTCCAGAAGCGGCTTTGCGTATTTCATCAGAATAGGTAGTTCGTTCCGCCCCCCAATCCCTGAACGTGCTACGGAATCCATGTGGTACGCCGGGTCCTATCAATTCTCCGCGCTCCCGCATACCGCGCATAAGCTGACTTATTGCCATGTCTGACATTGCAACGCCACGCACGCTGGGGAAAATTTTGCTACTGCCCGCCATCTTTGGCAGTGTTTTTAGTAATTTGATGGCCTGTGGTGGCAAAGGGACTCGATGCTCCTGTTTCGTTTTTGTGTGCGCAGCGGGGATGATCCATAACTTTTGAGTGAGATCGATTTCAGCCCAATCTGCATTGCGGACGGAGCCAGAGCGAACCGCAGTTAGGATCAAAAACTCCAGTGCTTTAGCACTAATGCTGCCGTTTTTACGAAGATTGACCATGAATGGACCCATCTGGTCATAGGGTACGGCG
>CAIQHU010000143.1 GCA_903871735.1 uncultured beta proteobacterium
GCGTGGGCGTTTATTTGATGATCCAGTCCTTTCTGAGATGGCAAAAAATAAAGATAAATCCATCGCACAAATTGTTTTACGTTGGCTCACTCAACAAGGACAAATTATCCCAATTCCAAGATCGTCTAATCCCAAGCGTATTGCGCAGAACCTAGATATATTTAACTTCACGCTATCCCCTTCAGAAATGCAACAAATCCACTCCTTAGCAAAACCGGATGGACGCATAGCAAACCCGGCTGGTAGAGCACCGCTTTGGGATTAACTAATTATAAAAGAGGGTTTTTTTAAACCTTTGAGGCTTGAAAAAGATAATTTGTCGCCAACTTTATTTAGCATGACTCTTATTTTAAATTAGATGATTGTTGGCTCTTTATTTCGTATGATTTTTTCCTAAGAGGGCGCAATCTTCTACAGTAAGCCAGCGCCACTTTCCTTCTTCAAGATCACTGGGCAATTGATAACTACCAATCATGACGCGGTGTAATAAGAGAACATGATTACCGACTGCTGCAATCATCCGCTTCACTTGGTGATAACGACCTTCTACAATAGTCATTTCTATTTGTCGATCTTCTAACTGTACGCAATCCTTTGCATTGACGGGTCTTGGGTCGTCATCAAGGACAACCCCCTCTAATAATTGTTTAATTTGTAATTGACTGATCGATTCTGAAGTCGTAATACGGTAAATCTTTCCTATATTTTTTTTCGGTGTAGTCATTTGATGAATAAACTGACCATCGTCTGAAATCAATAGTAAACCAGTTGTATCATGATCTAAACGTCCTACACACTGAACGCCGCGCTCAATAAAAGGTGATGGCAACAGCCCATATACGCTTGGATGATGTTTTGTCTTATGCGAGCACTCATAATTAGGTGGCTTATGAAAAGCAATATACGCTTTTTCATGATATGCCCATTCTTGGCCATCGACCCGCAGATTTAAAGCCTCAGTTTGGATAGTTAAATCAGGATCAGTGACTAATTGGCCATTCACATAAACTAATTCTGCATACACTAAGTCATTGCAATAACGCCTAGTCCCAAAGCCTTGGCTAAATAATATTTTTTCTAATGATAAGGGTTTAACTTTGGCCAAGAATTTCTTTCTGTTAATACTATTCAATTAGCTTTAACATATAACTTTTTTTCATTTACATATAGCATTTTACAGGCCTAATTGTTTGCTTTTAAACACAGTACCTATTAGGGTTTTTACTAAAAATGCCTAATCCTATTACTTTCTTGCCCAAAAACTGTGTATTCATATTAAGATAGAAGCCTAATTAATCAATTGAGGTCTGTTAATGAAGTCTAAAATTATTTCAATGTCTTTGAGTTTTATTATTTACTTTTTTACTTGGGGCTTACAAGCGCAAACCCTGAATGCGCAAGATCTTCATCAAAAAGCTCTTGTAGCTACCTGTGCTAATTGTCACGGCACAAATGGTAAGGGAGTTGAAAATAGTGGACTACCACTCATTAACCATTATAGTGGCGAGCAAATACTAACGCATCTAAAAGCCTACAAGAGTGGCGCTCGGGAAGGGACTATCATGCCCCAATTAGCAAAAGGCTATACCGATGAGCAATTACAAATTATCGCCAATCTTCTTGGCAAAAAATAAGGATCTAATAATGAACCGACGATTATTCTTAGGACAGTCTACTGCACTTGCACTTCTTGCAGGTTTACCAACTATTGGCTCAGCCAATTTAAAAAATGCTCACATTGTCGTAGTGGGGGGCGGTTATGGAGGAGCTACAGCGGCTAAATACTTACGCCTCTTTTCGAATAATACAGCGAAGGTAACGCTGATAGAACCTAATAGCAGTTTTATGTCATGCCCACTTTCTAATTTAGTTGTAGGCGGTTCTAGAACCCTATCTGAGCTGACTACTCCCTATGATAATTTGCAAAAACGTCATGGAATCCGCTTAGTTAAAGATCTCGTGACATCGATTGATGGTGCCAAGAAAACACTGAAATTGGCATCTGGCACTAATATCAATTACGACAAATTAGTCCTCTCACCTGGAATTAGTATGATGATGGACCAAGTTGAAGGTCTGGCACAGGCAAATCTTTCTGGCACTACCATTCAGGCCTGGAAAGCTGGTCCGGAAACCACCGCACTTCATCAACAACTTGCCTCAATGCGAGATGGCGGCGTCTACGCCATAACGATTCCTGAAGCGCCTTATCGATGCCCTCCCGGCCCCTATGAGAGGGCTTGCCAAGTGGCAAGTTATTTTAAACAAAACAAACCCAAATCAAAGGTACTTGTTTTAGATGCGAATCAAGACATCGTCTCTAAGGCAGGATTATTCAAAAAAGCATGGGCGGAAGAGTACCCGGGAATGATCGAATACCGCCCAAAACATAATGTGGTGGCTGTTGATGCAAAGAACAAAACGATCAAATTTGATGTCCAAGATGATGTTAAAGCTGATGTGTTAAACATTCTACCAATGATGCGCGCTGGTGATATTGCTCTTAAAACTGGTGTGCTCAATGCGAATAATCGCTGGGCGCAAGTTAACTATCTGAATTTTGAATCTACAGCGATAAAAGATATTCACGTTCTTGGTGATTCAATCCAAATTGCTCCCTTGATGCCAAAGTCTGCGCATATGGCAAACTCGCATGCGAAAGTTGCGGCAGCGGCCATTGTTGCAGAATTAAATAGCTGGGAAATTAATCCAGCACCAGTTCTAACGAACACCTGCTATAGCTTTATCGATTCGAGAAAAGTTGTGCACGTTGCAAGTGTGCACCAATACAATTCTGCTGAAAAAACTTTTAAAACAGTCCCTGGATCTGGTGGTTTATCATCCGAAGCAAATGTCCTAGAAGGGATATACGCTTGGGGTTGGGCTAAAAATATTTGGGCGGATAGTTTGGCTTAAGTTTTTAGCTTAAAGATTAGTTTCTGATTTTAAAAGGAGGAGCTTTAATAGCTCTTCCTTTTTTTTATTTGTAACCTACCCGGTCTAATAATCGTTGAGCGCTAATCTGATTTCGACCAACTGCGGCTATAGATACGTTTTGGACCTTAAACTGTCCAAGCTTTTTTAATCCCTCGTTCTCAACCTTACTTGTTTTGACAACTGGCCACTCGTTATTTCCATCAGCAAAATAAGTCTGTGCCGTATCGCTGGCTAAATAATTGAGAAAAAGTACAGCCGATTCTGGATGTGGAGCATTTTTTGCTACCCCAGCTCCTGCAATATTGACGTGTACGCCAGTGGAATTTTGATTAGGCCAGATAAACCCAATTTTCTTCACCAGTTCAATATCCTCTGTTTTGGTCGATCGCATTAGCCGCACTAAATAATAGGAATTCGCTAATGCAACCCCACATTCCCCAGTTGCAACAGATTTGATTTGATCGGTGTCTCCTCCCTTAGGTGATCGTGCCATATTATTGACCATTTTTTTTGCCCACAATTCGGTTGCTACCTCGCCATGTAATTCGATTAAAGATCCAATTAACGAAAGCATATATGGGTGAGAGCCTGAACGGGTGCATACTTTTCCCTTACTAGGTGCTTCTGCTAATTTCTCATACGTGTCTATATCTTTTGGATTCATTAAACTCTTGTTATACACAATGAGTCTTGCTCTTGTTGAAAAGCCAAACCAAGTAATGCCATCAGTATCTGACTTGGCGCGCAAATTTTCCGGTATCCGTGACTCTAAATTTTTTGACTGGATTGGCCGAAATAAACCATCAATTTGCGCCCTCCATAGCCTGGCTGTATCGACCATTAAAATCACATCAGCAGGGCTTTTCGATCCCTCGCTCTTTAGGCGTTCGATCAGAGCATTATCATCAGCTTCAATCCGGTTGATCTTTATGCCAGTTTGCTTTGTAAAATTAGTATAAAGTGCTTCGTCAGTCTGATAATGTCTTGCAGAATACAAGTTTAATTCTTTCTCAGCTTTACCTGACTCTGCGTGAGCATTACAACACAATGCAACCCCCATTAAAACAATTGATATTGCTTTTACAATGTGGACTTTAATAGTGTTATTTAAACTCTGAAAGAGTGAATTTTGAATTAAGGTAAATTGGATTACTGAGTTTTGCAAACTTCTTTGCCTTTGTTCTTGCATTTTTTTCATTTCAATAAACGTTGATTGATCAAGTGTGTAACTATAACACAAATGCGAATGATTATCAATAAGGTTTATTAGATGCGATCACTCTAGCTAATACAAAGACAGGTATTAAACCTACTAAGACAATTGTTAATGCCGGTAAAGCAAGTTCAGATAGGCGCTCGTCTGCCGCTAATTGATAGGTGGCTACAGCTAATGTGTCAAAATTAAAAGGCCTTAAAAGTAAGGTAGCAGGTAATTCCTTCATCACATCTACGAACACTAATAAACCAGCCGTAAAAATACTTCGGCTCAATAAGGGCAAATGAATTCTACGTAAGGTTTGATAGATTGTTAAACCCAATAGGGACGCAGTTGCATCTAAAGTGGGCGCTATTCTTGTCAGTCCAGTATCAATGCTTTGTAGGCCCGATGATAAGAATCGTATCAAATACGCATAAATCAATATCCATATCGACGAGGACATGATCCATCCCAAATCAAAATAACCTAAGAAAGATAAAATACCAACAGCTAAAACCGTTCCAGGCAGTGCGTAACCAAATCCTAATAAACGGTTAATCCAAGCAATCCCAGGGGATAACCTGGCAGCATAGGCAAAAAAAACTGCACATATTACCGAAATAAACGCTGTTGCAATAGCTAATGTGAACGAGTTAGAGAGCCACGTGAGATAGCGCACATCCCACTGAGCTCCTTCTTTCAATAAAAATAGGACTAAAGCACAAATGGGCATCACAAAGGCTATAAAAAGAGTTGTGGCACAAAATATAAACGCCAAAAATGCCTTCTCTCCAGAAAGTTTACTAGAAGAAGCTCCTCGAGAAGTGGTACTAGTTGAGGCATAACGCAATTGCGCTCTACTGCGTTTTTCAATATAAAAAATAAAAAGAACAATCGTGAGTAAGCCAAGCGCAAGTTGCACAGCTGCTAAGCGGTCACCTAGGGATAGCCAAGCTTTAAAAATACCTGTCGCAAAAGTCTGAATTCCAAAGTAGGATACCGCCCCATAATCAGCTAATACTTCCATGAGTGCTAAAGCAGTTCCAGCAAAAATAGCAGGCCTAGCCATAGGTAATAATAATTTAAAAAAACTATCCATGGCACTGTAACCAAGTGTTTGAGCAACTTCAGACAAATGCGCGCTACGCTCTAAAAATGCTGTTCGAGTAATTAAGTAAACATAAGGGTATAGACATAAGGAAAATGACCAAATGGCCCCGCCTAAAGATCTGGGATCAGGAAAAAAAGGTAGCCGATCGACCTGTAATACACTTCTCAAAAATTGTTGAATTGGTCCTGAAAATTGGAGTAAATCGACAAATAAATAGGCCATCACATA
>CAIQHU010000144.1 GCA_903871735.1 uncultured beta proteobacterium
TGCTAGTTGCAAATAAGTCTTAATTTACCATTTTTTGGCAAAAAGGTGGGATTTGCAAACTTTTAAAGTGTTCAAATTGTGTGCGTTTTGCACCAAATGATTACTATTTTTTCATGAAAGTGAAATATCACCTCTCTAGAATACTAATTAAATCTACACGAAATTCAAGTTATGACTCTTTACTACACCACCCTTTTGCTTGTAACGATCACTTTTACTTCCTCTTTGCTTGGCGAGAGAAGACGTATTTTCTTAAAACGCAAGAAAAAGGAAGAAGAGAAAAAAATTCAAGATGAACTCGACTCAGTCAAACACTTGCAGCTGTGATCAGGTAAATCGTTTTTTTATGCATGCTTGAGACACGCATATCCATCTATTGCAATCTAGATCGGCTTACTAATCCTCCGGAGAATCTTTGGTAGTTCATTGCAAGTAGATTTCAATTGAGAAGTTTGCCAAGCTATCCTTGAAAATTTTCTTAATAAAGAGCAATATTGAAATTACAGAACCGAATTGAGTGGATTAGTGGGATGGGGGGCAAATAAGAATTCTAGTTTTCGCAATCAAAGGTCAAAAAAATTCCTGTTGATGACGAGATCTTGGGTAGCTTGATCTAGATTTGAATTGGCCGTAGTACTTATTTTAATCGTACTTATCCTAACTTCTTCAATTTGTGGAACTGTCAGGGTTTCTTCGGGCTTGATACGTAAGACGCAATTACATAGATCCATGAGATACTCGGAATTTTTTAGGGGTTGCGGCATGGCTATATTAAGCAGTCGATGCAGCAAGTCTGTCGTATGTTCTGGGTCAGGGCTTGCTATGACAATCTCTTGCAAGTGATTTTTTTCATTAGGATGCTTTGTTACCGAGTCAAACCAGAGATAATCTGGGGTCAGATGTTCACAGAAATAGATCCTAAGACCAGTAATTGGTTGAACAGAAAACCGTACTGTTTTAAATAGGGCCGTTTGAATCTGTTCATTAACTAGGGCAGGGCGCGAGAGATCTTGGATAGGATTTGGTTCGAACCCCGCTTGTTGTAAATGATTAAAACATTGTTCGGCATCGGTTGTTTTAAAAACAAGTGCGTCTAAGCCAATTGCTAAATTGGCTATTTCTTTACGCTGAGGAACTGTGCCATACTCCCATCCGAGAACTTCTAAATACGTACTATCTAGCATACATAATTGGTTGGAAGATCCCAAATTATGTTTGGATAATTGCGTTAAATTAAAACCCAGCTTAGCTAATTGATTACTGATCGCTAATATTTGGTCTCTAGCAATCAGTACTAGATGATCGAACTGGTAGTTCATCAACAATGCGTTATTCAGATTTATGGATGAAGTTCGGCGATGAGTTCAATCTCAACACAACAGCCTAGAGGTATTTGGGCCACTCCAAAAGCGCTTCTAGCATGTTTCCCGGCTTCTCCAAATACTTCAAAAAGGAGCTCAGAACAGCCGTTGATCACGAGATGGTGCTCAGTAAATTCAGATGTGGAATTGACTAACCCCATTACTTTCACGATGCGTTTAACCCGATCAAGGGAGCCAGCATGCTCCTGCAGGGTCGCTAAGAGATCAATCGTAATTGCTTTAGCGGCAAGTTTGCCAGTCGCGGTATCCATATCAAGACCTAGTTTTCCTACCCAAGGTTTGCCATGTTGTTTCGCAATATGACCTGATAGAAAAACTGTCGAGCCAATTGCAGCAGACATCACATAGGCAGCAGCTGGTGGGCTTGGTGGAGGGAGTTCGATACCCAAATTTTTTAAACGTTCGGTAATTGTAGAAGTAGGAGTAGACATGTGGATATTTTAAAAGTGTATTAAAGAGTTAATTATATAAAGATTATTTGTGGTAATCATACTGTATTCCGGAAAGTAATTGCTCTAAGTTCGCCATTGCCGTATCCAAAGTGGGGATTATTATTCTATGGAATACGCACTGATCAAAGGAGGCGCTTTAAACAGAATATAATGGAGTTGGCACAAGTCTAAAGCGCCTATGCAAGAGATGCTTGGCTCGCTAGGTTTTTAGAGTTTTTCTAATTAAAAGTCCGAATCTAACAAAGTGAGTTTTTTATGGATCATCCAAAGCGTTTAATTGTAGGTATAAGTGGCGCCTCAGGGATTATATACGGCGTGCGAATTTTACAAGCCTTACATGGCTCTGAGATAGAGACCCATTTAGTGATGTCTGATTCGGCCAAACTAACTCTTTCGTCAGAGATGGATTTGACAATTAAGGATGTTGAGAGCTTGGCAAGTGTGGTTCATAACAACAAAAATATTGGGGCAACTATTGCATCTGGCTCATTTAAAACGTTGGGGATGGTGATTGCACCGTGCTCGATTCGTTCTTTGTCCGAAGTGGCGTGGGGTACAACCACTAGTTTATTATCGCGGGCGGCTGATGTTGTCCTCAAAGAAAGACGTCGGTTAGTCTTAATGGTCCGAGAGACTCCGCTGCATTTAGGGCACTTGAGGTCGATGACCCAAGCCACTGAAAATGGTGCGGTAATTATGCCGCCGGTTCCTATGTTTTACTCAAAGCCTGAAACGATTGATGATATTGTGAACCATACAACCGGCCGTTGTTTAGATTTATTTGAGATTGATACGAGTTTAGTCAAACGTTGGGCTGGTATGGGAAAACAAGTACCATCAACGCCCCAAAATTCTTAAAATGGGACACGATATGCAGACCGCTACGACACTTTTTGTGTACTATAAAATTGCTACTGAGCAACATGTAACAACTCTGCAATTACTTCGTCGGATGGCCGAGACTTTAAAAATCCAATATAGGGATTTGAAAATAGAAATGATGCAACGTCCCGAAGTTTCAAGTGACGGCTTGGAAACTTGGATGGAGGTTTATCGATACCCTGGGGGTATTACCTCAGAAATGATTGCCAAGATTGCAATGAGTGCTCAGGAAAGTGGCTTACCTTTAGCAAGAAAAGCCGAGATCTTTAATCCGTTGGTTTAAATCAAAAAGCAACTTTTTGAAAGATTTGATTGAAAAATTCGGCAATATCAATTAACTCTTGGGGATGGACTGAATGCTCCATGGGATATGTTTTCCAATGGACTTGATAGCCCAGCTCTACGAGTAATTTGCGTGACTCTTCACCCCGCTCTGGAACTACAACTGGGTCATAGATGCCGTGCGCCAAAAAAATCGGCGTGTGTTGGTTTGTCAGTTGTCGTTGACTCTTAAACTGATCAGCGAGTGGCAGGTAGCCGGATAAGGCAATAATTCCAGCTAGTTCTTTTGGAAAGAGTAAGCCGGTGTGTAAGGCCATGGCACAGCCTTGCGAAAAACCTGCTAAGGCAATATTTTCATAGGGGATCCCTCTTTTTACCTCCTGCTCAATTAATTCGCAAATAGCTTGGGCTGAGCGTGTGATACCGGTAGCATCCTGTTTTTGGGTCAAATTACTGCCATAAATATCGTACCAAGCAGGCATCACATAACCATTATTGACCGTGACTGGCATGCTGGGTGCATTTGGGAATACAAACCGAATCGGTGGGCAATGACGCAAATTTAATTGCGGGACAATTCCGGCAAAGTCGCTCCCATCAGCACCCAGTCCATGCATCCAAATTACACTAGCGAGCGGGTTTGGTGAGGTTTCATGTTCAATACACGTTAGCATAGTTACCAATCATATTTCTAAATAGATGGTTCTATTTTAGGGTGTAGTATAAATACTCTCAAGTTTTTTATATGAAAGGTATTTTATGACAATATCCATGTTCCAAGCCAGCGTTCCTCGACTAGTTAATATGTTGACCAATCTTTCTGCAATTCTAGAAAAGTCGCAGACCCACATTGCAGCAAAAAAATTAGATGCCACTGCATTTACGCATTTTCGATTATTTCCTGATATGCTCAATTTGACTAGGCAGGTTCAAATAGCTACCGACACTGCTAAAGGGGTTGTTGCACGATTGGCAGGCGAAGATATTCCAGCCTATGAAGATAATGAACAGACAATTGCTGACTTACAAAAACGTATTGCTAAGACAATATCGTTTATTGAGGGTTTTACGCCCCAACAGATTGATGGTACAGAGGACAAGGTAATTATTACTAAGCGGGGTGATAAAGAGACTCATTATGTTGGCATGCAATTTTTGCTAAGCCATGCTTTACCTAATGTCTATTTTCATATCACAACGGCATACAATATTTTGCGCCATAATGGCGTAGAAATTGGCAAGCGAGATTACTTAGGAAAAATTATTTAGGTTGGCAACTGAACCTAGGATTGATATAAATCGAATAAGCAGATTGTTTGGACAGTTTTTGCAGTTTGGAGTAAGCGTTGATCCTGGGCCATTTTTCCTACTAACTGTAAACCTAGCGGTAGGTTATTGCGAGATTTTGCGATAGGCATCGTGATTGCGGGGAGTCCTAAAAAGCTCCACAAGGAACAAAACATGGGATCGCCAGTAGAAATCAGTCCAAGAGGCGCCTCGCCATTTGCCGGAATGGTGAGGAGAGCGTCGTACTGACTCAGATAGGGTACTACTGATTGACGCAGTTGGCTTTGTGCGTTTTTAGCATTGGCATACTCGATGGTGGTAATTGCTTGCCCTTGTGTTACAAGATTCTGAATGTGTTCACTTAAGAGGTGTTTAAATTCTTTTACATGATGCTGGTGGACAACAGCTGCCTCATAAAACATCAAGGTGGTCATCGAGTGCAGGCTATCCCAAAAAAAAGCTGGCAACTCTATTTCATCAACGATTACCCCCTCGGACCTCAGTTTACTGATTGCATGTTGTATAGCAAGCGCTTGTTCTTGGCTGATGAAATGATCAAAAGGAGTTTTTAAATAAGCTAATCTTGGGTTCGGATTAGTGGCAAGCTCTTGGTACAGATCAAGTTCTGGCTTGACGTGATCATTCGCCTGTGCCGATGTGTGTTGCAGTAAATCAAAGGCATAAGCAACGTCATCGACAGAACGCGTAAACAGTCCAACATGATCTAATGATCCAGAAAAAGGGAAGATTCCCTCTATTGGCAGTATTCCAAAGCTAGGTTTAAATCCAACTACTCCACAAAAAGCCGCAGGCCTAATAATTGAGCCTTGTGTTTGAGTACCGATCGCCAGAGGCACGATGCCGGCTGCTACTGCTGCGGCTGAGCCGCTAGAAGAGCCACCGGGAGTATGTTGGTGGTTCCATGGGTTTTTTGTAGGGCCGGACTTTCTATAAGCAAACTCGGTTGACACTGTCTTACCGAACAAGACACCACCCAAATTAAATAGTTTTTCTACTATGGGAGCATTTTCTTTTGGGAGGTGGTTTTGATAAATCACCGAGCCATTTGTGGTGATTAAATCTTTCGTAGAAATAATATCTTTGATCCCTACGGGTATTGCTGATAGTGGTCCTGGACGCATCGCTTTTTGGAGGACATCACTTGTACTTCGCGTCACAAAGGCTTTTAATTGTGGTTCGAGTAAATTGGCTAGGTTGTAACAATCTTGCAGATATTGTTTTCCATCCAAAGCTTTTGATTGAATCAGTTGACAAGCTTCGATGAGTCCTAGATGTGCAGGCATAAGAATTAATTTAAATTTTACAAACTATTGTATAAAACTGTTATATAAAACTCAGCATTTTTTACTGCAAACAGGTTTTCAAAACATCTTTTAAAGAACTGATGTAATCGATTAATCTGGTAACCATGCGACAATTTTTTCGCGTTGGATAGCTAACCAAGCTTTTAATTCTCCATGGTCAATAATAGGAATCATACGCCAGTTCATCATAAAAATCGTACCATCTTTTTTATAATTTACGGCTTCACCTTCAAAGACTGTGACATCAATGAGACATTTCCGTAAGCGTTGAATGACCTCTTGGGAGGTACTTGGGCCTTGGAGAATCTTTGGGGATTTCCCGAGAATTTCATCTGCGCTATAGCCGGTCAGTTGTGTAAACGCTGAGTTAGCATAGGTAATTTTGGGGTTATTGGATGCATCGGTAATGAGAACAGAATCGTAGCCCTGTAAAAGCATGGTCTCCAGAATAGATTGGCATAAATCACTACTGTAGGTATTTTGAAGATTACTTAGCATGCCATAACAGTAACATAGTTTACTTTTTAGATTTACTTAACTGAACTGTTTTAAGAGTGACTCGTTTAAAGTTTGCTGTGCGTACCGTCGCAAAGAGGTGATTGATGAGTCTGTTTACAACCGCAAAAGAAGACTTTTTTATTTTCGGTAGCCATGTAATCTAGGGGCTCACATTCTGTCACTTGATGTGAATCATCACAAAAGGGTTGATTTTTACTAAGTCCACAAGAACACCACTGATAAGTTTTACCAGCCTCTACCTCAACTGCATAGGGTGAATTTTTTGCTGTTTTGGCTTTCATCACGATTTCCAGTTCTAGGTTTAATTCACTGCATTAGACAAGCAAAAACATACTCAGTAATTGTTAACTTTTGTAGAATTACCTGAAAGACATATTAATTTTTGACAATATATCGGAACCTGGACATAGCTTATCGAGTGCTAAGGAATTCAAGGGTTGGTCACAGGTATTTAAGGCGGCGTGTAAATCTGTCGCATCAGGGTCAATATAAAGCAGTCCAGTTACTACTTCTCCTTTAGCTTGATGTTCATTGACATAGCTCAGGGCGCTATACCTATTAGTAGGATCATAATCATTGGTTAATTTACGCAGACGTAGAATAGATCCATCATGCTGTTCAATTTCGGTCACTTCGCCTGGTTGATATGCTGCCGTGATTTCTGAATGTTGCTTGATAAAATCAATTCGATTGACGGTTTCATTATGTTCGCGAACATAATCATAGCTTTTGGTGCTTCCTTGATGGTTATTAAAAGTAACGCAAGGACTTATTACATCAATAAAGGCGGCGCCACCATGATCGATAGCACCTTTAATTAAGGGAACTAGTTGCGCTTTATCTCCTGAAAAACTTCGAGCAACATAGGTTGCTCCGAGTTGCAACGCAATGCCTACTAGATCAATTGGACTATCGTTATTAACTACCCCTTTTTTACTTTTGGAACCTTGATCTGCTGTTGCAGAAAACTGTCCTTTAGTCAGTCCGTATACACCATTATTTTCAACAATATAGGCCATCCGCACACTACGACGCATGGCGTTCGCAAATTGCCCAAGTCCGATTGAAGCAGAATCACCATCTCCTGAGACTCCAAGATAGAGTAGTTCTCGATTGGCTAAGTTGGCGCCTGTAAGGACTGAGGGCATTCTCCCGTGGACTGTATTAAAGCCATGCGAAGCGCCCAAAAAATAATCTGGTGTTTTTGAACTACATCCAATACCTGACATCTTGGCCACGCGATGTGGTTCGATATTCATTTCCCAACAAGCTTGAACGATAGCTGCAGAGATGGAGTCATGACCACAACCGGCACAGAGTGTCGAAATTCTACCTTCATAATCGCGCCGAGTGTAGCCAACTTGATTTCGAGTTAAGCTGGGGTGATGTAATATTGGTTTTGCAATATAGGTCATACCAACTCCTGGTTTTTTTGATCAGATAGGGCACTGATTTTTTCTAGTTTATTTTGAATGGCGGTAACGATAAAACGTGCAGTAATGGGTGTGCCATCGTAGTGTAATATTTTAATCAATTGATTTGGATTAATACTTAATTCCGAAATAATTAAGGTATGCATTTGCGCATCGCGATTTTGTTCAACGATAAATACATAATCATGTTGCAAAATAAAATCATCAACAGCTTTGGAAAACGGAAAAGCCCGCAGTCGCATGGCATTTAAAGCTATTTTTGATTGCTCTAGAACATCGAGAGCTTCTTGCATTGCAGGGCTAGTTGAACCAAAATAAATGACGCCATAGCGGGTCGACTGATTGGCAAGTCGAAGCACTGGTTGAGGAACTATCTCGGCGGCAGTAGAAAACTTCTTCACTAAACGTTCCATATTGTAGGTGTAGTCTTGACCCCGCTCAGAGTATCGCGCATAAGCATCGCGACTAGTGCCTCTTGTAAAGAAGCTACCTTTCGTTGGATGTGTACCTGGCAGAGTGCGCCATGGAATACCATCGCCATCGACATCTTTGTATCGACCAAAATCTTTACTTGCCTCGAGTTCCTCAGCGGTCATGACTTTACCTCGGTCATAAGATCTGCTTTCATCCCAAGTAAAGGGTTTAGATAGGCGCTGATTCATACCAATATCTAGATCAGTCATTAAAAAAATTGGCGTTTGGAGTCTTTCAGCTAGATCAAAAGAACAGGCTGCATGTTCGAAGCATTCAAAGGGGTCCTCTGGAAAGAGCAGAATATGTTTGGTATCACCATGTGAGGCATAAGCACAAGCCAGAATATCAGACTGCTGCGTTCTCGTTGGCATACCAGTCGATGGTCCACCGCGTTGGACATCGATAATAACAACTGGGATTTCGGCAAAATATGCCAGACCAATAAATTCAGTCATTAAAGAAATTCCAGGCCCGGATGTGGCAGTGAAAGCTCTTGCACCGTTCCAACCCGCACCAATCACAATTCCAATAGAAGCTAATTCATCCTCAGCTTGAACAATCGCAAACCTGTCTAAACCGGTTTTAGGATCAACCCGGTATTTCCGACAGTATTTTTCAAATGCTTCGGGGACAGATGAGGACGGGGTAATTGGGTACCAAGCTGCAACTGTAGCACCGCCATAGACACATCCTAGTGCAATGGCGCTATTGCCATCTGTGAAAATCTGATCACCAACTTGATTGCTTTTTTGAACGCGAATACTGAGCGGGGCTTTGAGATAGGTTTTGACATAATCTGCCCCGAGATTAAAGGCTTTGATATTCGAATCAAGTAATTTTTCTTTACCTTTGTATTGTTCACTAAAAAGTTTTTCAAAAACGGCACTATCAACATCGAGCAGAACTGCTAGAGCACCGACATAAATAATATTTTTGAATAATTGTCTTTGTCTAGGATCTTGATATGCATTATTACTAATTTCTGTTAGGGGTACACCAATCGTACGGACATCGTTCCGAAATTTTGATTCTGGGATAGGTCTTGTTGAGTCGTAAAACAAGAATCCCCCAGGTTCGATTTCACTGATATCAGCATCCCAAGTTTGTGGGTTCATAGCGACCATCATGTCAACACCACCACGCCGACCGATATAACCTTTTGCACAAACGCGCGCTTCGTACCAGGTGGGAAGTCCTTGGATATTACTTGGAAAGATGTTTCGGGGGCTAACAGGTACACCCATGCGGAGAATCGCTTTAGCAAATAATTCATTTGCAGAAGCTGAACCAGAGCCGTTTACATTGGCAAATTTAATGACAAAATCATTAATGGCAGATATGGTTTTCATGATGTAGAGACCGAATCGTTCAGTAAGGCGGTGTCCCGACAATTTGGTCCAGCTTGCGTTGTTATGAGTAAAAATTTTTGCATATCCCAAGCACCTGTAGGACAGCGTTCGGCGCAAAGTCCGCAGTGTAGGCAAACATCTTCATCCTTTGCCATAACATGACCTGACTTCAACAAATCCGAGACGTAGAGTCCTTGTTCTTTATTGGTTGCGGGGGCCTGAAGGCGGGTACGTAAATCGTCTTCTGAGCCGTAATCAGTAAAGGTAATGCAATCCATCGGACAAATATCAACACAGGCGTCGCATTCAATACAAGCTTCTTGTTTAAAGACTGTTTGAATATCACAATTTAAGCAACGTTGAGACTCTTTAAAAGCTGTTGCTGCATCAAACCCTAACTCGACTTCAATACGAATACTTGCTAGGGCTTTTTGAGCGTCTGCCCATGGCACTTTTGAGCGATGATCGTCGGAAATATCATTGTGATAACTCCACTCATGGATGCCCATTTTCTGGGACATTAAATTCGTCCGAGGTGGTGGTCGAATACTGGTTTTTTCTTGATTAAGAAAGCGGTCTATAGAAACTGCAGCCTCATGACCATGGGCTACAGCGGTAATAATATTTTTAGGTCCAAAGGCCGCGTCTCCTCCAAAGAATACTTTTGGATTGCTAGATTGGAAGGTGACCTCATCCACTACCGGCATGCCATATGAATTAAATGCAATACCGGCATGGGCTTCAATCCAAGGGAAGGCGTTTTCTTGACCAACAGCTAGTAGTACGGTATCACAGTCAAAGAATACTTCGGTATCACTGGTAGGTTCTAGAGTTCTTTTACCCGCTTGGTCATAGACGGCATGAACGATTTGAAAAGTCATACCGGTTAACTTGCCATGTTGATGAATAAAAGCGGTAGGAACATGGTAATTGATGATGGGGATGCCTTCGTGAATAGCATCTTCTTTTTCCCAGGGGGAGGCCTTCATTTCATCAAAGCCACTCCGAACAACTACTTTGATATCTGAACTTCCAAGCCGCCTTGCAGATCGACAGCAATCCATTGCTGTATTGCCACCACCCAGAACAATCACCTTTTTACCAACGCTTGTAACATGTCCAAAGGAGACTGAAGCTAACCAGTCAATACCAATATGAATTTGGTGCGCTGCTTGTTGACGACCAGGAATATCAAGATCTCTGCCACGGGGCGCACCACTCCCTACAAAAACAGCATCATAATTTTCTTGCAAGAGATCGTACATGGAGGCAATTCGGTGACCCGCTTTAAAGTCAACACCTAGGTCAAGGATGTAATTTGTTTCTTCATCAATGACAGACTCTGGAAGTCGAAAGCGGGGTATTTGGGTACGAATAAATCCGCCAGCTTTTTGTTCCCCATCAAAGATAGTTACCTGATATCCCAAAGGAGTTAAATCCCTTGCGACTGTTAAGGCTGAAGGTCCAGCACCAACGCAAGCGACACGTTTACCATTGAAGGCAGCCTTAGGGGGCATTCTTTTTGTAACGTCTCCCTTATGATCAGCTGCAACCCGTTTTAAGCGGCATATGGCAACTGGTTCTGGCGCTGTACCGTTATTTTCTTCAACACGACTGCGTCTACAAGCAGGCTCACAAGGCCTATCACACGTTCGACCTAAAATACCTGGAAAGACATTGGATACCCAGTTCACCATATATGCATCTGCATATTGACCCTGAGCAATTAGTCTAATGTATTCTGGAACTGGAGTGTGTGCTGGACAAGCCCACTGGCAATCTACAACTTGGTGAAAGTATGATGGACTTATTTGATTCGTTTTTTGCAAATCGGTCTCCTTAACTACCTACCTGATTGACTTAATTATTAAAATATTTTTTTCAGTCCCATTCTACCTATGATTAGGAATAAGAAATACCTAGGTTAAGCCCTAATGCAATGCAAGGTATCCGTTTTTATTCAATACGTAGTTGGTGCTAATGGGTATATCAGACAGGTTGTATTTAAAAACAAGCCGAATCAGTAATAACCCCTAGTAAAATTTATAAATTTTATAAAATGCTAACGATACTAAATTTCCAGCTTGGGTAATGCCTGTCAAAGAAGCAAGGTATGTCGAAGAAGAATGCTCAAGAAAAATTTATTTAATCTTTGGTATTTCATCTTGAATAATTTGAAGTCCTTGTTTTAAGATATTGTCATATCTTTTTCGTTCTATTTGGATCGTTTCCGGAGTCCATTTAAAAAATCCTTGGCCAGTTTTCATGCCCAGGTGATTGGCTTTAACTCGATCATCTAGGGACTTGGCAATGGTTGGCGCATTATTGAGTGAGGGATAGATGCTAGCTCCTGCTGCGGCATGAATCTCAATACCCGCATGGTCTCTTTGCATAACTGGACCTGCAGCTAAGTAGCGAAATCCAAAACCAAAGCGTACCGCTTTATCAATATCCTCTGGGGTTGCTATCCCGGCATCAATCATTGCAAATGCCTCTCGAGAGAGGGCATGTTGTAAGCGATTAGCTAAAAATCCAGGCAAATCTTTTTTTACTTGAACAGGCACCATTGCACAGGAAGTCATTACTTCTGTAAGTTGCTGGGCTATCGCGTGGTTCGTTTGGGAGCCGTAGACTACTTCAACGCATGGAATTAGATGGGCGGGCATAAAGAAGTGGAGTCCAATCATTCGGTGAGCAGTTTTTAGCCCTTCGGAGATGGCGCTAATTGGAAAACTGGAACTATTACTGGCAAGGATTGTGTCAGTATTCACGAATTGTTCAAGTTCTGCAAAGAGGGTTTTTTTAGAATCTAGTCGTTCGGGGATACATTCCACGACGAGTTTGACATTTGTCCAGTTGATATCATGCATTGTTGGGACCACGCTAATGAGCTGATGATCAGAACCGTGGCCGCTCTCTGACATGATTTGGTTTACGTAACCGGGGATTGCAGCGTAGCGATCCAAATTTGACTCGATGACTTGCGTGGGGTAGCCACCTCTAGCAAAAACGATAGCAACATCGGCTCCCATGGTTCCCCCGCCTACAACGACTACTTGATATGGAGTTGGCATCGTCATACTTAAACCTTAAAGAATTGAAAGACTCTATCTTAACAATGATTTTTATCGTAGCTATAAATCGCGGGCTGTTAAAATTAGCGATAATCGTATTATTGTGTTTATTCAATACGCCAATAAAACAGGCCATAATAAACATTTCCTAATCCGTTAATATTCGGTTTAACAAATTGGTATTTAAATTGGTTATTTCTAGCAAAGTCAAACAAAGTCTAGCAAAGTCAAACAAAGTGGGTCAGAGTAACAGAATGAAAAATAGCATACAAAAGCCGTATCCAATATTCAATTGGATGAGTATTTCTTTTATTTTTGGTTTTTTTTCTTGTCTAGTCGGAGCCGCAGAGCCGATTGAGAAATTTCCAAGCCAACCCCTCAGAATGCTCGTTGGCTCAGTGCCTGGAGCCTCTAGCGATACTTATGCCAGAGTAATTGCTGAACCATTAGGTAAGATCTTAGGTCAAAATATAGTCATTGAAAACCGCTCTGGTGCGAGTGGCATCATTGCCACGAGTGCCTTAATTCAGTTACCTGCCGATGGCTATAACTTACAACTCATCTATACGCCCCACACCTTAAGTCCCTATTTATTTAAAAAGTTGCCCTATGATCCAATTAAGGATGTTGTGGGTGTTTCGATGGTCGTAACTTCTCCATTAGTGTTAGTGGTTAGCGCTAATTCGTCGGTAAAAACGTATCAAGATTTACTGGAGTTAGGCAAAGGACGGCAATTAAATTATGGCTCTGCGGGTATTGGTAGCGGTGGTCACCTGTCAGGCGAAATGATGCGTATAGAAACTGGCATGAAAATAACCCATATTCCTTATCGGGGTGCGTCACCTGCAGCAACTGCGGTGGCTGCAGGTGATGTTGATTTTGCTTTTGTAGCGCAAATTACGGCAAAAGAGTTAACGACTGCTAGCAAGCTTCGTATACTTGGGGTTACGAGTAAATCTCGTTCACCAGCATTACCGAATACTCCGACAATGCAAGAGCTTGGCTTAAAGGATTTTGAATTTTTAAATTGGTTCGGAATTATTGCCTCAGCTAAAACGCCACCTGAGATTATTCGTAAAATTCAGCGAGGAATTGCAGAGGTGTTAAAGCAGCCAGAGATGCGGACTCGATTAACCGCAGACGGTTCTGAAGTGATTGGCAATACACCTGAGCAATTCACCCAATTTTTAATTGCAGATGCCAAGAAGTGGGGACCACTAGTTGGTCAGATGGGTTTAAAAGGTGACTGAAACTCGTACTTCCAATCCCAAAAAGATCAGTAGGGGCCCCTTAGATGGGGTGGTAATCATTGACTTATCTTCGGTGGTCGTTGGCCCGGTTTGTTCATTAACATTGGCAGATCATGGCGCGCAAGTAATTAAAATTGAAGCACCTAGTGGTGATTTGATGCGTCAACTTGGTGGGGGTGGTCGTAATCCAGGTATGACGGGTAAGTTTATCAACTTTAACCGAAATAAAAAGTCTGTTTGTATTGATTTAAAAAGTCCAACTGGTAAAGAGGTCATGTTGCGGCTAATATCTCAAGCCGATATTTTTATTACCAATATACGTCCAGATGCTTTAGAGAAACTTGGGTTAGATTGGGTGAGTTTGCACGAAAGTAACCCGCAGCTCATTTATTGTCAGATGTTAGCGTTTGGGCGAGGTGGGCAATATTTCAATCGCCCGGCTTACGATACGGTTATCCAATCATCTGCTGGCGTCGCTGCAACCTTTGAAAAATCGAGTGGAGAACCCCGCTTTGTTCCTTTAGTGATGACAGACCATATTACTGGCTTAGTTAGTGCCCAAGCAATTGGTTTTGCTTTATACCGTCGTACTCGAGTGGGGCAGGGCGAATTAATTGAGATACCGATGTTTGAAACTGCGGCGGCATTTGTTCTCAGAGAGCATATGGGTAATATGACCTTTGAACCTGCCATCGGACCGATTGGTGATGCCCGAGTATTAGACAAAAACAACCGTCCAGTAAAAACCATGGATGGGTATATATCTATTTCACCTAATACGGATGCGCAAGCCTTTGCGTTTTTTGAGGTAATTGGTCGACCTGAGTTAAAAGATGATCCACGTTTTTCGAATGTGGCAAGTCGAACAAAAAATAGTGAAGCTTATTATTTATTGCGTTCAAACTCGTTAGCGAATAAGACTTCAGCGGAGTGGATTGTAATCTTTGAAAAAAACGATATTCCCTGCATGCGATATAACTCATTAGAAGATTTAATGATTGATCCACATTTGCAGGAAGTTGGCTTTATCTCTGAGGCGGAGCATCCTTCTGAGGGTATGATAAAGCAGCTAGGGCTTACTAATCAGTTTTCAGGAGGTGTTCGAACTGAATTTTTACCTGCTCCTAGGCTAGGTGAAAATACCTTAGAGATCATGCAAGAATTCGGGTTTACTGCAGAAGAGATTGAAACTGCAGTAGAGCAAAAAGCTGTCTTTAAATTTGTTTAGAAAGGTCGTAAGAGATGACTGAAGTTCATCCACAAACTGATGAATTAATTATTACAGACGATCAATTTGTTCGGGTGTTAAGACTAAATCGCCCCGAGCGCCGGAACGCTTTATCAGAGTCATTAAAAATGCAATTGATTACTGCTTTGCTAGATGCTGATGAGGACTCTGAGGTACGCGTTATCGTAATCACAGGTACTGGGTCTGCGGCCTTTTGTGCCGGGGCAGATCTAAAAGATATGCATCAGAATGATCAGGCTGGAGTCCGTTTTCGAACGCCGATGAACCGCGTTGACCGAAATGTCTTTGAAGTGGTGTATGAGATGAAAAAACCGACCATCGCTGCTTTAAATGGTAGTGCTGTGGCTGGTGGCTTTGAGTTAGCTATTGCTTGTAACTTACGGGTAACGCATGCTGCTGCAGTGTTTGGGTTACCTGAGACAAAGATTGGTATGGGGGCGAATTTTGGTTCTGTTTTATTACCTAGGTTAATTGGTGTAACCCAGGCTTTAGAGATGTTATTAACGGGTGAGTATATATCAGCTGAGCGAGCGCTGGAGTTCGGTTTAATGAATCGTTTAGTGCCGGCTGAGGAGGTATTGATGCAGTCAATGAGTCTGGCGCATACGATTGCTAAAAACGCTCCAATTTCTGTCCGACGGGTCAAAGCAGTTGCTCTGCGCGGTTTAGATTTGTCGGTAGCATCCGCACTTCGTCAAGATCCGGGTATGAACCCCTATTTGAGTGAAGATCGCCAGGAGGGAATCGCTGCTCGTCTAGAAAAGCGAACGCCTGTTTGGAAAAATCGTTAACCAAGGAAAACATATGACTAACTATCCTACCGTACTGATAACGGATGAAACTTTAAGAGACGGCTTACAGATTGAGCGAGAAGGCGTAACTTTAGACGAAAAATTTGAATTGCTTGAAAAGATGGTTGATGCTGGATTAAGCCGGATGGTAGTTGGGGCTTTTGTCAATCCCAAGTGGAGTCCCCAAATGGCTGATTCCTTGGAATTGGTCAAGCGACTCAAAGCGCGTCCTGGGGTTTCCTTTTATGTTTTAGCTTTAAACGAAAGAGGTCGTGTTGAGCGCTTACAGCATTCTCCACCGGTAACGGTTGAGCCGATTCAGGCAACGCATTTACACATCTGCCCGGTATTTATTAAACGTAATACAAACCGCTCATTAGAAGAGCAAGAACATACTTGGTTAAGTCCAATTCAACGTGCCAAGGCAGAAGGGTTAACAGAGGGCGGTATTGGTTTAAGTGCTGGTTGGGGATCGAACTGGTCTGGTCAGTTTTCTCATGAAACGCGCATGCAGTCATTATCTAAGCAATACCATGCGTGGCAAGAGGCTGGGATACCTGTCAAGCGGATCGATATGGCAGACCCGATGGCATGGAACACCCCGACTGCAGTAGCGCAAGATATTTTGGCGATTAAAGAACTGTTCCCATCCATAACGGACTTCCATTTGCATTTGCATAATGCTAGGGGCTTAGCCATGTTATCGATGTATGAAGCGATTAAATGCTTAGACCATCGGCATACTCTTATTGCCGATACAACCATTGGGGGAATAGGCGGGTGTCCATATTGCGGTAATGGTCAGGCTACTGGCATGATTCCTACTGAAGATTTTGTCCATTTATTGGATACCTTAGGTATTCCAACGGGGATTCGAGTGGATCGCTTGATCGAAGTTTCAGCGCGACTATCAGCCATCTTAGGAAGGCCACTACATTCGCAAGTAGCCATGAATGGCGGTTTACCATCTGGTGATACGCTGTATGACGAAGATGTCCCAGCGGTATTTACTTTTCGAGAGGCGCAACATTTTCGATTAGGGCCATCGGTCTACGAGGGAAATCCCAAGCCTTGGCTTAAAAAAGATCAAAAAGCATAGTACTTTTAATGAAAGATATATTGATGACACAGTTTATTCGAGGAATGGTTGTACTCCTAGCAATGTTCGGCCTTGGCGCTTCTCCCATTGGTTTAGCACAAGCATCATATCCCCAAAAGCCGATTCGGCTGATTGTGCCTTTTCCTCCTGGCGGGTCGACTGATATATTTTCACGGATGCTTGGCGAGAAACTTACGCAAATTTGGAAACAGCCGGTGATTATTGAGAATAAAGCGGGGGCGAGTGGGCAGATTGCTATGAATGAATTGCTTAAAATGCCCACCGATGGCCATACCATTTTTATGGGGCATATTGGAACGTTAGCTGTGAACGCGGCTTTATTCAAAAACTTATCTTACGATCCGATGAAAGATCTAGCGCCGATTAGCCGGATAGCCTTAGTACCAAACGTCTTTGTTGTTAATCCGAATCAGCCTTTTAAAACTATTCAAGAGTTGATTACTTACGCTAAAAATAATCCTGGTAAATTAACCTACAGTTCTGGAGGTAGTGGAGGTGCAGCGCATATTGCGATGGAGTATTTTAAATTACTGACTGGCACCGATATCTTGCATATTCCCTATAAAGGAACTGCCCCGGCAGTGATGGATTTATTGGGTGGTCAGGTGCATATGACGATGACTGGTGCGCCGCCCCTCATGCAGCATATTCTTGGAAAAAAATTAAATCCTTTAGGTGTTTCAAGCACGAAACGGGTTGATGTTTTACCGCAAATACCCACTTTGGCTGAATCCGGAGTACCTGAGTTAAAAGGTTTTGACGCAACTCAGTGGTACGGAGTTGTTGTCAGAGCAGGCACTTCGCGTGAGATTATTGATCAATTAAACCAAGGCACCAAAATGGCCTTTGATACGATTGAAGCCAGAGAGCGTTTACGTTCGGAAGGTGCTATTGTGCAATTAGATACGCCTGAAGCATTTGGTGCTTTTATTAAAGCGGAAACTATGCGTTGGGGAAGAGTTGTTAAAGAAGCCAATATCGTGGCAAATTAAATTTTTAGAAATTGAGTTCACTCAGAATACATAGTTCCAACTTTTTTAAAGGGTAGTTCTTTACCACTTTTGTATCTGCGCTTGGATTTGTAATAATAAGTTTTGCGCATCCATGAGCCCATTCATTCTAGAGGCGCCGCCCAGATGCGGCGTACTAATCATTTGGGGAAATTGGAGTAGTGGCTCATCAGTATGCGTGGGTTCACTATAGTGCACATCACAACCTGCTCCCGCTAAATGATTGGACGCCAGAACATTCACTAGCGCGTCATGATCAACTATTTCAGCCCGAGATGTATTGATTAGATAAGCACCTTTAGGCATTCTAGTCAGTGCTTCATGATTTACTAAACCACGCGTCGAGTCTGAGAAGGGGATATGCACACTTAAAAATTCAGATTGGGCAAATAGTTCATTAAAAGAGCAGTAATGCACGCCAAGTAACTCTTCCTCGGACGCTAAAAGGCGCTGCCTTTTATGATAAAAGACTTCCATCCCAAAAGGTTTTAAAAGTTTAGCGACTTCTTGGCCTATTTCGCCTAAGCCGAGTAGGCCGATTTTTAAGCCATGCAGAGTCCTCAGATCGGGAATTCTGCCATAGTTTGCTTTGGCAGTGTGTCGCGAATCATAGGGCTTAAAAGAAAAGCCAGCTTTTGCTAATTGATCTTCGGTCAGAAGACCATTGATCAGTGGTAATCTTTTTGCTAGACTCAAAATGAGCATCAGCGTATGTTCTGCCATCGCAATATTGGTACGACGACGAACTGTCAGTACCGGAATTGACCGAGCGGCACAGGCTTGAAGATCAATGTTATTCGTTAGAACTCCAAAATTACCAATTAATTTTAAATTCTTTGCGATCATTAATTCATCCCGACCAATGACATTACTCTCAACGATTGCAATATCAGCTTGCTGCAGTTGCAGAAGAAAGGTTTCTTCATTGGTAACAAGTTCCACATGGGCGGGGTAGATACTTGGTATTTCTTGACGAAGGCTGGTAAGCCAGCCCAGAAAATCAATTTGATCGGTTGAGTTGTAATCGGTAAAAGCAGCGATTCGTTCTGGGCTAGTTGTCGGATCTAAGATAACTTGCATTAATCGCAAGACGCGATCTTCTTCAACAACGATGGATAGTTTCATGCTAGATAGGTATTTCTAAAGAGTGAGTTAGACTTGCAAGAGTTGCATGAGAGTGCGAACTTTGGCGTTTGGTTGCGAGATAAAATCTAAAATCGTCTTCGCTTTTGCCAGAGGAATGTGCATGGTTGCACAATCAATAAATTTTTGTTGCAGGTCGTTTGGACTAGCTGGATTTTGCGGTGAACCCTTATGGATTGGTACGGTAGCACTATACGTTTTCCCAGACTTAGTTTGGACAGTTATTTTTACGGGTTGTTCAAAAGGAGCTTTACGAACTGCAGGAATATCTTCTGTTAAGTGGGGTGGTACATGCACTTCAATGAGATCAATTAAGGCGTTAATTTCGGGACGTGCTACGGCACTATCCGTAAATGATTTGAGAGTGGGTCGAGTATCTAAGAACGTTGTCGCAATACAGTACTGCAAAGATGCTTTTGCTTGTAGGCCGTTGATAGGTCTTTGGTGGATTAGTGTTCGGGGATATAGAAAGCTGACATCTGCTTGTATTTTTTCAATATCTTTGAGATCAATAGCATATTTTTCTTGAATTTCAATCACGCAATCAACGGCGAACAATGGCGGTCTGCCACAGGGATACAATTTAAAAGTAGCTCCAGGATTAACGATCATGAAGGGCTTCCCCCAAAGGGGTAGATTCTTTTCTAGAAGATCGGGAGACCATTCGCGTGAGAAGATTTCAGCGAGATTCATAGGACCATCAAAAATTTCAGGATCAGCTGTAAATCCTTGTTCAGCTAATTGAGCTGCCCGAATGCCATTACTCGAGGCTAGACCGCTATGTAAGGACATGGTCATGGTGCCAAAGTTTCGGCGCACACCGCCGACCATAGAGGCTGTAATTCCGAGGGCATGTGCGCAGGTATGATCATCTAGCCCCAGAATTAAAGAACTTGCTATAACGGCGGCTAAGGTACCTTGGGTTGCAGTTGCATGCCACCCTAATTCATAATGCGATGGATTTAAGATTGTGCCAAAGCGACATTCCACCTCATACCCAATAATAAAAGCTTTCAGTGCTTCTTCAATAGAGGCATCTTTTAACTCAGCCAGGGCTAGGACTGCTGGTAAAAGTGGCCCTGAGGGGTGGCCTCGCATTTGAGCCTGATTATCATCAAAAAGTTGTAGGCTAATCATTGCGCCATTGACTAGGGCAGCATCTGCTGGACGCGCTTTTTCGCCATATCCGATGACGGTGCTAGCACCGGTTGTGGGAGAGTCTATATACAGTTTACGAAGCATATTAATAGGAGCTTCACCATAGGCTGCATAGGCTGTTGCTAGGCAGTCTACTAGGCATTGGTTAGCAGCTTTGAGTGTTTCTTCTTGAATTCTTTGGGGGAGTTCATGCAAGCATTGGGTAATAAGTTGTTTGGTGAGTGTTGTTGTCATATTGTGCTGATTCTTGAAAGATGTGATCGTTTATTCGGCGGTAATGGCTAATTCTTTGACGATCTTAGACCAGCGATTAATTTCACCAGTTAAAAACTCTTTAAACTGTGTTGGACTATTTTGTGTGACAGGTTCAAAGCCATCTTTCGACAGTCTTACCTTAACTTCAGGTAACTGGATGATTTGGTAAATTTCAGAGTTGAGTTTATTAACAATGCTTGTTGGCGTATTCGTTGGCACAAAAAATCCCAGCCAATTACTAGCTTCAAATCCAGGTAGTCCAGATCCGGTAATTGTTGGAATATTGGGGGCTACTGGTGAAGGTTTATTACTTGAGACACCGATTGCAGTCAATTTGCCAGCTTGGATAAACGGCAGCACGGTCGTTAAACCCATCAGCATAACTTGGACATTGCCTGATAAGAGGTCATTGACTGCGGGCGCAGCTCCTTTATAGGGGATGCGTACTATTTTCACATCAGCCATGCGGTTAAATTGTTCCATGGCTAAGTGACTCGTACTACCTGATCCTGAACTGGCGTAATTCAGCGAACCTGGCTTGGATTTAGCGAGCTGAATAAAGTCTTGTACTGAATTTACCCCAAGAGCCGGATTAACGACTAGAACGCTTGATAGGGTAGAGGTCATGATTACCGGAATAAAGTCTCTTAAGGTGTCAAACTGAACTTTAGTCAGGGTTGGGTTAACAGTTACAACCCCAGAGGTAGTGAGCATGATGGTGTAGCCGTCTGGAGCAGCTTTAGCAACTAGTTCAGCTCCGATTGTGCCATTTCCACCTGCTCGATTTTCAATGACGACAGCTTGGCCAAGTCGTTCGGACAATTTTTGTCCTATAACCCGACCTAAAATATCCGTTGGACCTGCTGCTGGAAAAGGAATAATAAAACGGATATTTTTATTCGGATAGTTAGATTCTTGGGCGAAGATGCCAAAAGAGATCGAAAAAAGCAGAGTAATTGGGAGGGTAAGGAGTTTCGGAATAATTTTCATAGGTATTTTTAAGAAGAAGTGCAAACAGCATACAACAACTGTCGATTGGGATAGAAATTACTGGAGTTTATTGGGGGCTAGTTTGTTTTTGAATTGCTAAGAAACAATCTTCGATTGCTTTTTGATGTTTTGACTGGCGTTTAAAATCTTTTTTTGACGCATGTCTACCAGACCCGGAAGTTACTTCTTGAGAGGCTTTAGCGACGGGATTGGGTTTTTTTATCGGATTAGCTTTCGGTGTTTTAGTGATAGGCATACGGCATATTCATGAATGGTTGGTTAGTTACATTTTAACGAAAATAGAAATCCCCTTTAATCAATTTGTACAGAACTTGATTAGCCGCGCTAGGAAGTATTTCAATTATTCGGTTTAAAATGGCCAGCATGTTAGATAATTCTGAAATTCATTCCTTATATCAGTTGGTTTTAGGCGGGGCCTTTTTCAGTGCCTTGGTCTTGGGATATGTTTTACAGAAAACGAATTTTTGTACGATGGGTGCCATTAGTGATTTGATTTTGATGGGTAGTGCAACACGACTGCGACAATGGCTATTTGCGATTGCTGTGAGTATTTTAGGGTTTGGTTTATTGCATTACTTTGGCTTGATTAAAACCCAGGACGTTATCTATACGGCTCCCAAAGTCCTATGGTTATCGACACTACTTGGTAGTACGATGTTTGGTTTCGGTATGGTTTTGGCCTCAGGATGTGGTGGCCGCAATCTCATTCGGATTGGTAGTGGAAGTCTAAGGGCACTTGTAGTGATGGTTTTAGTTGGCGTATTTGGGCAGATGACTTTACGAGGGGTCTTTGGTGTTGCCCGCGTAAACACTACGGATTTAGTATTTTTTACATTGCCAACCCAGCAAGACTTGCCAAGCATTTTGGCTTATTTTTTGGGGATTGATTCCTCATTAATGGCTTTGCTCACAGCTATAGTGGTGTTTTCATGTGTCATGACTTATATTGCCCAAGATAAAAAGTTCTTTAACTTGAATAATATTCAAGCGGGCTTGTTTGTTGGGTTAGCGATTGTTGCTTTGTGGTTTGTATCTGGTTCTTTGGGTTATGTTGAGGAGGACCCGAATACTTTGGCGCAAGTTTATTTAGCCACGAATACAGGTCGGATTGAAGCAGCGTCATTTGTTGCGCCGGTATCCTACACTCTGGATTATTTATCCTTTTTTAGTGATAGCTCCAAAAAACTCACGATTGGAGTGATGTTGGTCCTTGGCATGATTTTGGGAGCATTTATTTGTGCCAAAGTTCATGGTTTAATGAAATGGCAAGGATTCAATGGCCTCGAGGATACCGCCAATCATTTGGTGGGAGCAGCATGTATGGGGGTTGGCGGGGTTATGGCAATGGGGTGCACTATTGGCCAGGGGTTAAGTGGAATTTCCACTTTATCCTTGAGTGCCATGATCGCCTTAGGGGGATTTTTCTTAGGGGCTTATCTCGCTCTGCGCTACCTTGAGAAACGCATTTAAAAACCCGATTTGTTGTAAGCTCTTGTTGTTTAAACCTGCGTGAAGCTATGCCCAATGGCACAGCATTCACTTGTAGGTATGGAGGTATTGATGCGCTGGATTGGGCAAATTTGCTTATACAGCTCCCCGATCTTTAAACCACTTGATTGCCTCATTCCAACCAGAATTCGCATCTTCTTTTCGATAACTAGGTCGGTAATCGGCATGAAAAGCATGACCAGCTTCGGGATAGATAATAAATTTTGAGGCTTGTGCCGCAGGGTTTTTAGTGGCTTGCTTGAGAGCCTCTTGCATTTGATTTACGCTAGTCATAGAGATTCCAGCATCTTTACCAGCATATAAACCTAAAACTGGCGCTTTAAGAACCGATACGAGGTCGACTGGTTGAAATGGGAAATTCGCTGTCCGATCACCAGTTAAGCGGCCATACCAGGCAACGCCGGCTTTAATTTCTGGGATTTGCTCGCAAGCTAACCAGACAATACGTCCACCCCAGCAAAATCCATTGATCCCAATTTTTTGGGATGATCCGCCTTCCTTCATGGCCCAGTTTATCGTGGCACGCAGGTCGCTAAGCACTTGTGCATCTGGGGTTTGAGAGACAATTTTTGCTTGGATTTCGGCAACGGTGCCAAGTTGCTGGGGATCTCCAGCCCGATAAAAAAACTCTGGAGCGATAGCTAGGTATCCAAGTTTAGCAAAGCGGCGAGCGACATCTGCGATATGTTCATGAACTCCAAAAATTTCGCTAATGACGAGCATGACAGGTAAATTTTTAGTTGTTTGACTTGGTCTAGCAACATAGATCGGCAGCTTGGACGAGCCGTATTCAATGACA
>CAIQHU010000145.1 GCA_903871735.1 uncultured beta proteobacterium
GGAAAGCTTTTTTCTGGTGCTGATAGTAGTTACCGGCTTGTAAACATTGGTCATTAATCGTATCAAGTTTATTGACTACTTGATAATTAGTCGCCCCATCAGGAGCTAATTCAAAGAATTCACGAGCAAACCTAACCAATTCAGCCGGGGCACAAATATTTGGTTGCAAGTTTAAGCTAGCTAGCTTATCAGTCAACTTAAGCCGAAATTGCGTCAGTTCGCTAAGCTCGGCTTCGTTGTGGTGTTTACAAATTTTGCTATAAGAGACGAATATTTTAAAATTCCTAGGTAATTTCTTACCACTTGTGCGGAATGAAGCAGCTTGTTTTTTGAAATACTCTACCCGTGTTTTTGTAATTCGGTTCAAAATCGGGTGACTATTGGTTCTGCCCGCTTGCCAAAAGTTTAAAAAGTCATCGATATCAGAACTTGCCATTAGGAAGAATTGAAGGAAGCCATCCTTTGGCAATTCATTGGCAAAAAATATATTAAGTGATTTAACTACGCCGTCATCTACCCCTACTAATGGACAGATCTCTAGTAAAAACCCTGCTGCTCCATTAGTCATTAGGAAATTTTCAGATTTGGGTTCAAAATAACGATAATTAAGATAATTACGCAATGGCTCTCCGCCAAAGAAACTGTTCTCAAATAGGTTTTTTAGGACTCTATCTCCCGTCTCAATATCAGTAGATTCAAAACCTATGACCTGAGCGGCTTTATTGGCAAAATCTTCATAAAAGTTTTTCATACTATCTGCTACTAAAAATACAAATTATTTTCTTGATCAATAATGTCAGCCCTTCCTTCAGGATCATAACCAGTATCGTAAATTGGGGCTTTGTTCACTAGAGCTGGTTTCAATAAACTTTGCTCTGAGTTTGGCGTTTTGGTGAAGCAGCTTCTACCACGACATTTATTGCCTTTTTTGTAAGCTTCTTCTATTTGGCCACTCTCTATTTGAGTATCTACATCGCGAAGCATCGTACATCCCAAACCCTTAGCATCGCCGCACTTAAATTTGTTTGGGTATGTAGAACATCCAGCAAGCCCTATTAAGGCAAACAATATCGCAGCTAATATCTTTGAACTTTTCTTATTTTGCATGATTAGTTTCCCTCGCTGAATTAATGGCATCTTCTACGTCAAAAGAGCCTATCTCGACGCTTTTCGTGAAAACCACATCTACCTTTGTGCCGCCAGGAATTAGGATTACCGGCGATATGTTCTCGGCAAGTTTAATGTGATAATCAGCCAACTTCTCCGCCGCACTACTAGTACCGCCCATTAATCCATCTTCGGCCATATCTCTTGCACCCCGTTTTTTGGTACTAACTGCTCCAAGTGAGGTAATATTAAGGCCGCCTTGCCCCTTCGCGGTATTTGAAAAACCACTAAGCACCCCGCCAACAAAAGCATTTTTTAAATGCTTTTCCGACATTGAAACTACTGTCCCGCGAATACCGTTAGCACCATCATCACCATAAATAACACCAGCAACTTTAGTACTGATTATAAGCTCCGCTTCTTTATCCTCACATACCAGTTCTTCCGCCCTGATAATTGCTCTCTCGCTTGAAATGTCGCCATAACATGAAGCAAGTAAGCGGAATTGCTTCATATCCACAGCAAAATCCTTTGGTAAATTCCCTCTCCCTGTTAACTTAATAACGACAGGTATCGGCTCAGAGGCCGAATTAACAGAAGTAGATACCGAAATGCCGCCCA
>CAIQHU010000146.1 GCA_903871735.1 uncultured beta proteobacterium
AAAAGAAGTACCAGCCCTTGAAGACTACTTTTGATATTTAATGAGAAGTCGACATTTTTTTGGTATAGTGAATTTATTCTAACTAATATAAGAGGACTCATATGACTCATCCTGTACTTCAATTTGAGGAACTCCGAAAAAACGCAATGAACGCCAGTGATGTTGAATCATTTCGTGAATTATTTGACCCAGCGATGATCTATCGGCACAGTACTGGGGTAGTTGATAACGTACATAGTTATTTAGAGAAGTTGATTTCAAAGAAAGTGGCATATTCAAATGTGACATTTTCGGATGTGACAGTCATCACACCAGAAGGTTCTCATCAATCGATTGCTTTAGTCATGGGGTTGATGCGCGCTGATGTCATGCGAGCAACGGGTCCGGATAAAATTCAAAGTCATTATCAAGCGACTTGGCACCAAGTTGGTTCGGTCTGGAAGTTACTAGCGATTCATGGAGCACCTATTAAGTAATTACTTCAAGGTGTAGGAATCATGAAATTCAAGAACTAATAATCCTACTTTTAAAAATCAGGACGATTGGCGTACTCAGATGCAAGAGAAGCTTTTGAAAATGAATGCCAATATTCAATAAATACTTTTAACACTTATATAAGGAATTGTTATGAAATTAGTCTCATTTGAGCATGCAGGAAAAATTCATTATGGTGCTGTTAAAAATGGCCGAGTAATAGATTTGAGTGCTAGGCTTGGTGGGCAATACCCAGATATTATTAGCTTCATTGCCCACGATGGTAAACAAGTTGCACAAGCAATCATCGCCGAATCTAACGGGGACTATGATTATGATCAGTTGAATCTTTTATCTGTTATACCTAATCCAGGAAAAATTCTATGTGTTGGTCTGAACTATCACGACCACGTTACTGAGGCTAACAATGCTATTGGTAATCGAAAAGCGCCAGATCGAGCAATGATTTTTGCGCGTTGGCCTGAGTCACTGACTGGCCATAGAAAGCCGATTTTACGTCCCAAAGTCTCTCAGATGTTGGACTGGGAAGCGGAATTACTCGTTGTGATCGGTAAGCCGACTGGTAGATATGTCCCTAAAAACAAAGTACTTGATTATATTTTTGGTTATGCTTGCTTTAATGAGGCTTGTTTACGTGACTATCAAAGACATTCTAGCCAGATTAACCCCGGTAAGAATTTTGAAAAAACTGGGGCGAGTGGTCCTTGGATGGTAACTGCAGACGAGATTACTGACCCAATGAATCTGAATATTGAAATGCGACTCAATGGTGTGGTCATGCAAAAAGCGAATACATCGCAGATGATTCATTCGATTGAGGCGACGATTGAGTATATTACCGAATGGATGCCATTACAGCCGGGTGATGTGATTGCTACTGGCACGATGGGTGGGGTAGGATTTGCAAGAACACCACCTATTTTTATGAAACCCGGTGACATTGCTGAAATCGAAATCGAGAAGATTGGTATTTTAAGAAATCATATTGAAGATGAGCCGGCAGATTTGGGTCCGAAATAATTTTTAGGAAGATTATTTGGATTGACTTTAGTAGTAAATTTTTTTAGAGTAAAAACACGCGTTAGCGTGTTTTTTATTGAGAAAAGAGTTTTATGAAAAATTTACCCACATCCGAAAAAATGCGCATTGGGATTGACTTAGGTGGCACAAAAATTGAGGTGGTTGTTGTCGACCAGCTCGGGCAAATTGCCTTACGGCAAAGAGTAGCGACTGATGCGCATTTGGGCGTTGAGCACATTTTCAATCGTATCAAACAGCTCTATCAGCTTGCTGTAGTCAGTGTTGCTGGGCAAGAGCATACTCTTGGCATCGGCACTCCTGGCAGTATCTCGCTCAAAACAGGGCTGTTAAAAAACTCCAATACGGTTTCTTTAAATGGCGTGGCATTGCAACAGATTCTAGAGGAGCACTTGCAACACGCCTGTCAAATTGAGAATGATGCGAATTGCTTTGCCTTCGCTGAGGCGACGCTTGGAGCTGGTCAAGATCATGACTGTGTCTTTGGCGTGATTATGGGAACGGGCTGTGGTGGTGGTTTGGTGATTAATCAACAAATCCGTATTGGGCCACAGCGATTATCAGGCGAGTGGGGTCATATGACGATTGATCCCAATGGTCCCTTATGCTTTTGTGGAAAAAGGGGCTGTGTTGAAACGTTTATTTCAGGAAGTGGTTTAGAGCGCATGTTTTTAGAAAAAGCTGCTAGGCCACTTTGTGCACAAGATATTTTTCAATTAGCTGCTCAAGGTGATCCTAACGCAGCTCTCATTTTAGATCATTTTTATGATCAATTTGGTCGAGCATTATCGAACTTAATTCATTTATTAGATCCTGATGTCATTGTTTTGGGTGGGGGATTATCCAATCAAGAGGCTATTTATCAGCGGGGTATAGATGCAGTTCAAAAACATCTTTTTAGTGATGAGTTAACTACGCCTATTATAAAAAATCATTTAGGGGATTCAGCTGGGGTTATTGGTGCGGCATTCATTGGTGTTTGACTTAGATCATTGCTAGTATTTGGCGTACCGTTTAGCAGTAAGTCGAAATAAAAACAATAAGCCAGAGGCCGCAATCGCTAAGCTTAGGCTATTGCCTGCCCAAAAACCGCTCGCACCTTGAAGACTTTCAGGGACAAACGGTAGGTGATTAAAGGCCAGCAGATAACCTCCAAATAAACCCACCCCCCATAAAGAGAAAGCATAAATACACATCGGCCAAAAAGCTACGCGGTATCCCCTTAGGATAAATGCAGCAGTAACTTGTAGGGCGTCTACTGCTTGGTAGAGCGCAATAAATAAAAAGAGTTGTTTAGCAACTATTCGCGCCTCTGGAGCAGGTGCGTAGAGGTCTAGTAGAAAATCTTGTAGGAACCAAACAATAATGCCCATGGCAATACTTACACTCGAAGTAAAGATAACAGCAGACCAACCCACCTCTTCGGCTTTTTTTTCTTCCTTAGCACCAAGATGTTGTGCGATGACAGTCATGGTGGCAATCGATAGAGATAATGGGATCATATAGAGCACAGTGCCCATATTGCCAACGATTTGGTGGCCGGCTAAAACAGTCGTTCCAAAGCGAGCGATAAAAAGCGCCATAAAAGCAAAAGAGGTGACCTCGATCAGGTAGCTAAAGCCGATTGGTGCACCCAATTGCAGGATGTTCCATATCCGTTTCCAATTAGGCCAACTGAATTTTGTAAACACGCCAAAAGGTTTATAACTTGGATGAAACCAGATTAAAGCTCCAAGACTGACGACCCAGAGCCATTGCACGATGACTGAAGCAACTGCACAACCTGGTCCGCCCATTGCAGCTAAACCAAAGCCGCCAAAAATAAAGAGATAGTTCAGAGGAATTTTAAGTAATAGGCCGACTACTTGAAAACGCGTAATAATTTTTGGCTTAGAAACAGCATTATGAAATGCCATAAAAGTGCGCATAATCATAGTACCTGGAGTACCGATTGCCAGAATTTGTAAATACAGTCGCGCTTTTTCTTCAATGATGGGTGAGACATCTCCGATATCGAGTAAGGGGCCGGGATGCAATAAGACTGTAATACCGATCATTGACAGGATGACTGATAACCACAATGTTTGGCGGACTTCTTCGCCGATATCTAAATAGTTTTTGGCTCCAAATAATTGCCCACCAATCGTATTCAGTGCAGATAAGATACCAGTCAGGCCGACATAGATGCTAATAAAAATAGAAGAGGCTATGCCCAAAGCGGCTAAATCATCGGTAGAAAATCGAGCAGTCATTGCTGTATCGATGACTCCAAAGGCAATGACTGCGAGTTGGCCGAGTAAGATTGGGGTGGCAAGATCGAGTATGCGGGGGACATCCCGTTTGAGGCGATATTGCGTATGAGAAATGACGGAAATAATTGGCATTATTGCGGTTTGACCCGGTAGAGTCTGAGTCGTTCATCACGATCGCTAGCACGACGGTCTTCCCAGATTAGGGTGAGTTGTTGGCGATTGATTTTTGCAGCTGCTTTAGCCTCTGCGGTAGAGTGAGTTAGCTGATAATTACACAGAGGATTATCTTGTAATGGCAGTTTTGTAAAGTATACAAAGGATGCTAATTGTGCATCGCCCAAATAGGTGCTATTAATGCATTGCACGTCCCTTGGTAGGGCTAACATGAGTCGTTGCGCAACTGGACGATAGGTTTTTGCAAAGTCGATAGTCGGTAACCACAGGGTCATTAAAAGTACCCACATCAACGTTGTGCCTGAAGCAGAAATCACTAGACAGCGCCAAATCACTTTTTGTGAGCGACTCACTCGCCACTTAACAACCCAAAACCAGAGACCGGTAATAACGATCGCGATGATGAGGTCTTGGAGATTGAAGATTGCCACATAGCCCGGAATAAAGCGCGCCACATTTTCAGCGGTTGCTTGGGGAATGCCGGTGATTTTGGCTAGCCAGATAATCCAAATAAATCCAGCCAAAATTGTAAAACTAAGGAGTGAGAGCCAATCGATAAAACTGATCAAGCCACGCTTGAGAAAAGGTAACCCAAAACTAGCCAGAATCGCCATCGTAGGTATTAATACTAGCAAGTTTCGCTCAGAGAGTTCTTGCATAAAAAAGAAGGTACCTAATTGTGCAAGAAACAAAAACCCTGGAATGACAAGATGGTGGGCATTCCAGCCAGAGCGACCATTTTTGCCCCAGAGATAGATACTCCAAAAGCTCAGAGGCCAGACCGGCCAAGCATAAGCCCAAAAATTCTGCGCCATGAATGCTAGAGAGTTGATGGAGGTGGAGTTTTGGAGTTGATTTTTTCCAAGCCAAATAAAAATCGCTTGGTTTATTTCATTTTGGTTAAGATTACCAAGTATCCATAGTAGTGGCCAAATACATAAACCAAGAAGTAAGACGATGCCTGAAGCCATTAGCCAGCGCCAAGTCATTGTTTTGGGGCAAGCAATAAAATACAGTAAAGTTGCCACACTCAGGATGAAGCCAGTCCAGAGTATTCCGGAAAGGCAAATAATGACTAGGCCAAAGCCAGCAATGAAGCCACCCTGCCATGGCTTATCAAGTCCCCTGACAATGCCATAAATGAGTAAACAAAGTCCCCAAAGCTCTAAAAGGAATGGGGAGATTTCATGCACACGTTGGGCCAGACCAACGCAAGCTAAGAAGATCAGTAAGGCGGCATCGGCGATAGTTCGACCAAACTGTTTCGAACTAGGTTGTCCCCCAAAGGCAAAAGCCATGGGTTGCACGTCGCGACGTCGGCCAAGTAAGTAGGTTGCGTACCAAATGGCCAAAGCGCTGAGGGAAAAACACAGTCCACTGACAAGCCTGGCTGCATTGACATCCCCAATGAGTGAGCCAAAAAGCCAAATGAAGCTTGCCCCAAGCCAATAGGGCAGTGGTGTACCAATCAGTTCGTTGCGTCCGGTAAGGTGCGGAAGAACCCAGTCCTTGAGATTTCCATGGGACAGTTCCCACATAACACCAAAGCTAATTGCGTCATCATTTTTCCAAGGATCATGACCAAATAGTCCTGTAAAAGCATAAATCAGGGTGAGCACGAATATCACAATACGCGGAAGGGCAGAAGTTGCAGCGGCGGTTAGTTTGATGTTGTTATTCATGCGGGGGTAACTAACAAATTAGGCGATCGACAACGAATTAGCAAAAAAGGCAGCCAACAAGGCTGCCTTGAATACGGTTGTTAAGCCTAGTAAAGCGTTTATTCTTTGACTGAGGCTTTAGCCCCAGCTTTTGCGCCAAACTTTTGACGAAATTTCTCAACTCGACCAGCGGTATCCAT
>CAIQHU010000147.1 GCA_903871735.1 uncultured beta proteobacterium
GCAATCAAGTTAAAACCCCAAAGGCACATGAACATCGGTCAAATTGTAGTCATATCCACGTATCGCACTGATAGTATCTAAAAGAATACATTTTTAAGCCATCATCAATATGTATATGAATACAACAAAACTCATTTTGTAAAGGTTTTCTGAATCTCTAGGGGGTGATCCCATACTTCATCTTTGCCTGCGTATTAAAATAGAGTTTTCTCTTTAAAGATAAGGAAATGGTATGAGCTCTACCCAACTAGATGAACTAATCGATAAACAATTAATCCGAGACGTGGTGGAGAACTGGGTTGTTTGGCGTGACTCTGGACAGTGGGATAAATTTAGAACAGTCTGGCATAGTGATGGCGTCATGATGGCTACATGGTTTCAAGGGTCGTTTGAAGAATTTATTCGGGTAACCATCGAGGGTTGGAATAAGGGCGTTAGTATTCTCCATTTTTTGGGCGGAACGAGTGTTGAGCTCAACAAACATCGTGCGATTTCCCAGACTAAAATGACAATTACCCAGCGCGGCCTTGTCGATGGAGCTATGTGTGATGTGGTCTGTACTGGACGCTTTTATGACTTCATGGAAAAAAGAAATGGTATTTGGGGAGTCGTTCTTCGCCAACCTATTTATGAAAAAGATCGAATTAACCCTCTTGATCCGTCCAGCTCGCTGCAATTAGACCAAGAACTGCTCAACTCATTTCCTGAAGGCTATCGCCACCTAGCTTATATCCAAACTAAACTTGGCTTTCAAGTAAAAGAAGATATGCCCCAACTAAAGGGATCTGCCGTAGAATTACTCTATCAAAAAGGAAAGGATTGGCTCAATGTTTAAAACTATCACTTCTGCTGTATTGACGCTTGCTTTTAGTTTGGTGGTACCACTTAGCTTTGCGCAGTCTGACATATCCCTGAGCGATAAACAATTGCGCATCGTGGTTCCCCAACCTCCTGGTGGAGGATTTGATTTTGTAGGCAGAGTCTTGGCCGACAAACTCACCCCCCTCATGAACCAAAGCATTGTTGTGGAAAATAAAACTGGGGCAGGTACAGTAGTCGGTACTGATTATGTTGCCAAAATGGGAAGCGATGGGAATACGGCTTTAGTTGGCTCCATCTCGAATATTGTGATGAACCCATGGCTGTATAAATCGCTACCCTACGACCCAATCAAAGACTTCGAGCCGGCCGGTCTGGTTATCAGTTATAGCTACACCTTAATTGGCCGAAAAGATTTGCCTTTTAATACACTGCGAGACTTGATCAAATATGCTAAAGAAAATCCTGGAAAGTTAACCTATGCGTCTGGTGGGAATGGGACTGGTCAACATGTTCTAGCTGCCGCCCTTTGGAAAAAAACGGGTGTCGAATTAGTCCACGTACCCTATCGTGGAGCGCAACTGGCATATACCGATTTATTAGGTGGACGGGTTGATTTATTTTTTGATATTGCACCAACTGCTCGGCCTCATATTGAAGCGGGTAGTGTCAAAGTTTTTGCTACCTCAGGCGCAACCCGTAATCCAAATTTGCCAAGTACACCAACAATTACTGAAACTGGTGTTACGACCCTGGATCTCGAATCCTGGTTTGGTCTATTTTTGCCGGCAAAAACCCCACCTGCAATTGTGACAAAATGGCAAAATGCTGTCCTAGCGGTTTCTAAAATGCCAGATGTCAGAGATCGTCTTGAGAAAGCTGGGGGTAAGCCAATTTCCCCGTCTCCAGAAGAAGTAAAAAATATGGTTAAACGCGACTATCAACGCTGGAAACAATTAATCCAAGAGGCGAATGTCAAAGCCGATTAATCTCTTGAAATACTCAGCACTTCTGCTATTTATAGAAAATAGGGGAGTGTTGGGGGTGTGCTGGATTAATCATTAATTTAACTACTAATGATTGATTCTGATAAATACCTTGTATTGATATTTAGTATTCAAAACTAGAGCCTCTTACCTGACTCTGACCAGTAGATATCTAAAGACTAGATCTGATCTAGTCTTTTTTGTCCTTTCACTCTAGCCAACGATAGTAATTCCTGAAAAATTTCCACCTTGGATAAAAGTCGAATACTGCGTTATTCGCTATCAAAAAAGTAGGCTTGACTAGAAGCCAAACCTAAGAGTCTAAGTCAGAAACTAGTTGATTAATATGGATTTTAAAAAAATATTCATACAAATTGATTATTAAATAATCAATTTGTATGAATATACTGATATAATATGGGTATGTTTTACAGAAATATTTCTCCCGCCCTGTTACGTTTGGCCCAAACCTTTCCTATTGTTGGTGTGACTGGCCCGCGCCAATCCGGTAAGACAACTATCGTCAAGGAACTGTTTGGAGATAAACCTTACGTCAGCTTAGAAGATCCAGATGAAAGAGGCTTCGCTACAGAAGATCCACGAGGATTTTTAAAAAGATTTGAAGATGGTGCTATTTTTGATGAGGTCCAGCGTTGCCCTAACTTATTCTCGTATTTACAGGGAATGGTCGATCGTGATAGGCAACCTGGAAGATTTATTCTTACAGGATCTCAGCAGTTTAATTTATTGGCTGGGATTTCACAGTCCCTAGCTGGTCGAATTGGCATGAGCCGGCTCCTTCCTCTACAGTGGTCTGAGATAAAAAATATTTCGGATAGTGCAGCTTCTCTAGATAAACATCTCTTAAGGGGAGGCTACCCTGCAATCTATACAACACATCAAGGAACTCATGGACAAATAGAAAACTCCCATGATTGGTTTGCAAGTTACATTACAACCTATATAGAACGTGACATACGTCAATTAATTAATATCCGAGAGATTGGATCTTTCCAAAAATTTATTAAGTTATGCGCTGGTAGAACCGGCCAGTTGCTTAACTTGAGCGCTTTAGCAAGCGAGGCAGGGATAACAACAGCAAATGCTCGAATATGGTTGTCTGCCCTAGAAACCAGCGACATCATTTATTTACTAACCCCCTATCACAAAAACTTTGGAAAACGCTTAGTGAAGTCTCCTAAGTTATATTTTATTGATACAGGTTTGGCCGCTTGGTTACTAGGTATTCGAAATAAAGAAACGCTTAGCTTGCATCCGATGAGAGGTGCATTATTTGAGAGCTATGTTGTGATTGAGCATTTAAAGCATCAATATAATCAAGGCCAGGCAGCTGACATGTATTTTTGGCGTGATAATAATGGCGTAGAGGCCGATCTAGTTTATGAGATTACTGAAAATATAGATGGGCAAATAACCCAAAAACTACAAACTATAGAAATTAAATCTGGCGCTACGGTTACTAGTGACTATATTAAAGCTGGAAAAAAATCTGATCAGTTTGTCAATGATTACCCAACAAAATTACAACTTATTTATGGTGGTGAAAATAGCTTTCAACGTTCTGGAATTGATTTTGTGAGTTGGCGTGATTTATTGTGTAAATAAGGCTACTCTCTAAAACTTGGATCCAAACGGTCAAGAAGTCTTAACATACCTGGCCACTCCATGACACCATATGGTCTTCTTACTTGGGGTTGATAATTCATATACGTTTCATGTAAGACCTTCTCAGAGACCTTTTGCAATGGAGAATTACAGGACATCGCTGCAATCTGAGCTTTACACGACAACTCCAAGCGGTGCATCCAATTAAAAGCCTCGCCAACCGTCCTACCCAAAGTTAATAAGCCATGATTTTTAAGGATCATAGCATCAGCATCACCCAAATCTTTTACTAAAATTGCTTGCTCATCTAAATTCAAAACAACACCCATGTAGTCGTGATAAGCAATCTTTAAAAACCGCATCGATGTTTGCGTAAGAGGTAACAGTCCACATTCTAATGATGAAACTGCCATACCAGGATATGAATGGGTATGAATGACACATGCCACCTCAGGTCTTGCATGATGGACTGCACTGTGCAAAATATATCCTGGGATATTAATACCATATTCCATATCACCAAAATCAGGCTTCATTAATACCTTACCATCGTGGTCGATCTTATAAAGCGATGAGGCATTCATTTCTTCATACATCAAGCCATAGGCATTGGTTAAAAAAGCGTTTTCTTCTCCCGGAACGCGTAGAGTAATATGGTTAGCCATCATGTCAGACATGCCGTAGAGAGCCACCAAACGATAACAAGCAGCCAAATGAACGCGAGCTTCCCATTCCTGTGGACTCACTTGATCTTTGAGTGACTTTACGAACAGTTTTCCAGCTTGATCCATATCTAATCCCCGTGTTTTTTCGATTCATTACTTATTTTAGAATCAATTATCTACTAAAGTTCTTGAAGAATATGTTCTGAAAAAATTTTCTTCTAGAAAAAGAGGTCCTGTATAAAACTAAATCTTTACGGATTCAGAATCACAACCCCATCGACTGCAACCACCCCTTCATTTTGTTTCCTAACAAATAACGGGTTAATCTCTGCTTCTAATAGATTATCTCTAAACTGCGCAGCTAAAATGGCAACCTGTTGTACTACAGAAATAAGCGCTTCTATGTCAAGCTGACTCGAGCCACGAAAGCCTTGCAATAAAGGCCAAATTTTTAAAGATTCCAACATGCCTAAAATGATCTCTCGTGTAATTGTCTTAAAAGGCTCCGTTGGCAATATATAAATCGCTGAATCTTGATCAATCTCAGCACGAACACCGCCTGCACCAACCATTAAAACCATACCTAAAATATCCTTACGAACTCCCACAATCATTTCTAATTCAGCAGTTTCCATCTCTTGAATCACAAACTGCGTAATTGGTTTTCCAGTATTTTTTTCAACGCGCTCTTTCATCAACGCCATAGAATGACTTAACTCGGAAACAGATACGCCAACTGCGACGCCTCCAACCTCAGTCTTGTGCAAAATATCCGCGCTCAGGATTTTTAAAACCACTTTTTGTTCTGAATACCTATAAAAATCTACCGCATCTTCTGCAGTTAAAATGACCTTCTCATGAGCAACCGGAATGTGAAATTTCTTAAAGAGCGCTTTAGATTCGAATTCATTTAAAGTGCCCTGGTAATTCTGCGCGCCTAAAGCAACTCGCTCATATGTCTGCGAAGTGAACTCTGGCATTAAATCTGGCCAGTGTGATATCTGCCAAAGGGCTGCTAAGCCCTTCGCACAACCCTCCGGACTTTGAAAAGCAGCAATACCCCGCTGTATAAAACGCTTAGTGAGCTCTGGCGCATAAGGACTTATATACGCAAAGATCGGTTTAGTCTGGTTAACTGATCCGATAGCGTCCGCCATCAAATCAGGCATTGCTAAAGCAGATGAACCAACCACGACAACAACCGCATCATAACTTGGGCTATCTACTAAGATTGCAATAATCTGACGCAATAAATCTGGTTTTAAGCCAGCTAATGTAACATCTATGGGGTTATTACCTAAATCAATGGGTAAATTTTTATCTAAATTTCTTAACTGTTGCGCTGTCATTTCATCCGGTAATGGGGTCTGAAAACCAAGCATACCCAGATTGTCCGCAATTAATGTTCCGGCTCCGCCACTCGAAGTTAATATGGCAATCCGTTTACCATGAAGAGCGCGCTCCTTGACCTGACTACCTATCGATTGAGAGCCTAAAGCTACCGGTAAGTCTACTAAATCTGCAAATGTCTGGGCACGAATCGTTCGGTTTTGTAAAAAATATTGCTCGTATACCCTGTCCTCTCCAGCCATCGCACCTGTGTGCGAAGCCGCTGACCGAGCGCCTCCTTCAGACCTTCCTATTTTAAAAACAATTACAGGTTTTCCTGCAAGATTAGCGCGCTTTGCTGCTTTCTGAAACTTCTCGGGAGATCGAAGACCCTCTATATACAGAACAATTATTTTAGTAGAAGCATCTTCTACTAAATAATTAACCATGTCGGCCACATCAAGGTCAGCTTCATTACTGGTTGCTACTAATTTTGAAAGCCCGATACCACCTGCATTTGATCTTGAAAGAAGTGACCCAACAATACCACCACTTTGAGAAATAATCGCGACAGATCCAGATGCAATTTTGCCAGTCTCTAAAGCACTACTGGCCGACAAAGGAATATTATCCGTAATGTTTACTAGACCAATCGTATTGGGACCTAAAATGCGCATAGTCCCCCTCGCCTCTAATAAGGCCTGCTGCAACTCGAGCCCAGCCTCGCCTAACTCAGCAAAACCACTCGCTAAAACAATCGCGGCTTTACAGCCTTTTTCAGCGAGTTCCTTGACGGCGGTAACGGATGATTTAGCACCTAAAAGAATTATCGCCATATCAGGTGCTTGCGGAATTTCAGAAATACTAGGGTAACACCGCATACCCATGAGCTCGGTATAACGCGGATTGACTAGGAAAATATTTCCGGTAAAACCACTCTTGCTTAAATAATGCGCAGGCAAGCCTGCAGTTTTGTGGATATCCCCAGACGCGCCAACTATTGCAATAGATTTGGGTTTAAATAAATAATCTAAACTCAAGGTACATCCTTCGATGGCACCCTAGCCAAAAATGATTCTACACTGGCATGGTGCTCAGCAGTCGTATAACAAATCCCTTGTGCTTGACTACCCATATTAAATATTTGCTCAGCTGGTGTCTCAAAGCTGCGATTCATAATGTTCTTCGTTAACGCTAAAGCAACCTCAGAGCCCCGACTGAGCTCTTTTGCCCAAGCAATCGATTGACTGACTAATTCATCTGGATCACTGATTCGATCAATAATTCCCATTGCCAATGCTTCTTGTGCATCTACCTTACGACCCGTAAAAATGAGTTCTTTAGCTTTTGATAAGCCAATACGTCTAGGTAAAAAATACATACCCCCACCATCGGGAATAATCTCTCGCAGAATATAACTCCAAGCAAATACAGCCCCTGAAGATGCCATCACAAAATCACAAGAAATTGCTAAATCTGCCCCAAGACCTGTAGCTGGACCATTTACCGCCGCAATCGTTGGCTTTGGAATATTCATAAGGGTAGTAACGGTCCTGCCAACATATTGTTGCCTAGTCCAGCCATTGAAAGCCATTTCTGTAACTGGAGCTTGCATTCTATTTTTCATACCAGCAATGTCGCCACCCGCACAAAAACCTTTACCAGCACCCGTAATTACGAGCGCTCGGATACTGCGATTCGTAGTAACTTCGTCAAGTGCCTCTAGATATTGAGCGCGCATCTGGTCCGAAAAAGCATTCATTTTTGCACCACGATTTAGAGTTAGTAGTGCTATGCCGTCCTTACACTCCAATAAAATTTCATTATTTTTATCCATCATTTTTTTCTTAATCCAATCGAATTTTCGCAGCTTGAATAATTTTTTCCCAACGTAATTCTTCTTGCTTCATATATTGCCCAAAGCTTTCTGGACTAGCTGCCCTTGCCATCAAACCCTCTTCCTCTAATTTGCTAGTAAAAAAACGTGTCTTGGTAGCAGCAATGACTGCAGCATTTAACTTCATCACAATCTCGCGCGGCGTCCCAACTGGCGCACAAACACCATACCAACTTTCCATCCCGTAGTCTTTAACACCTGCTTCAATCATCGTTGGAGTATTTGGCCAACTTGCAGAACGCTCTTTAGTTGTTACTGCTAAAGCTTTTAACTTGCCACCCCTCACTAAATTTGCCGCCGCTGAGGCGGTGGCAAACGTCATCTGTACTTGCCCACCCAGCACGTCCGTAATCGCCTGGCTTGCTCCTTTATAAGGGATATGAACCATGTCTACTTTCGTTAAGCTAATGAATAATTCGCCAGCCAGATGCGCAGAAGTCCCATTTCCTTGCGAGGCATACGTTAACTTACCAGGGAATTTTTGTGCATAGGCAATCACATCAGCAACGGATTGAAATGGACTTTGCGAGGGCACTACTAAAACATTCGGAGAGTTGCCAACCATGGCCACAGGTATTAAATCGCGACTAGCGTTATAAGGTAAATTTTTAATCAAACTCGGATTGACGGCTTGTGCAAATGTTGCCAATAACAAAGTGTAGCCATCCGCTGGGCTCTTCACCACAAAATCTGTACCAATCGTTGTTCCAGCACCAGGACGGTTTTCAACTACCACCGATTGCCCAAGTTCGCGTGCCATCCCTTCAGAAATAGTCCTTGCAACGAGGTCGGTTCCTCCTCCTGGGGAAAAGGGTACGATGATTCGTATTGGTTTGTCCGGAAAGGCGGTAACCGCACTGGAACAGATGAGGATAAAAATTAGTTGTAAGATTTTTATTAAGTTTTTCACTTGAGATATATGCCTCATTGATTAAATCTTGATTTTGAAAATACGCCACGAGATTTTTGGAGAAAATCTTGGCAACCTCATCCCCTAAACCTGAAAAATGTCCGGCGGTGTGCGGAGAAATAATTACCGACGGTATATCCCATAATACTGAATCTATAGGTAAGGGTTCCGGATCAAATACATCTAAAAAAGCGCCGGCTAATTCTTGCTTTTGCAATGCACTAACTAACGCTTGTTGATCTACAACTTCACCTCTTGCTACATTAATTAAATAAGCAGATTTTGGTAATAAACCGAGCCGTTTTCGATCAATCAACCCAGTAGTTTCTTGTGTTAAGGGACATGCCAAAATGAGGTAATCCGTTTTAGCTAATGCAGCATCAAACTGATCAAAAGAATAAATCTGAGAAAAAATATCATTTACAAGATGCTTCTTAGGATCAAAAGTTACGCCAACTAATGACATTCCCAAATACTTTAAAACGCGAGCAAGTTCTACACCGATCGGACCCAACCCAATAATTACCGCCGACTGAACGCTTAGGAGGGGCAGATCATCTCTGCCAATCATCGTGGCCCACCGGTGCTCTTTTTGTGCAATAGCCATTTCCGGAAAATGTCTAGATAAGGCGAGTATTCCAGCTAGCGCAGTTTGAACAACGGAGGAAGTATTTGCTCCAGAGCCAGTTGTGACCCGGACATTTCTAGCTAATAACTCCTTAAATATGGGGCGATCAATGCCCGCAGAGTGCCCCTGAATCCATTGAAGACCGGGTGAATTACGAAGCATATCGTAATATCTCTGTAACGTTGGCAGAACCATTCCCTTCGTCGATTTACCCGTTACATCTCTCGTTAAAAAGGCTACTTCAATCGGGTAATGACCAGCGCGATCAGGATTTGCCTCTAAATGGACTGGCACAACTTGACATGGGTCTAATCCAGCACCACTTAGCGCATATGCAATTCGATCCTGATAGGTCTTATAACCCTCCTGTGATATGAGTAAATGAACTTTCTGACGCATCATTTAACCGACGAACTTTTTACTAAATGCCAGCGACTTGATAATTCAGAAACAAGCGGATTTACATGTTGCATAATGATTTTTGCCAATTGATTTGAACGGTCTGGACCAATACGTACTGCAGATAATTCTAAAAACTTACTCAATAATTCATCATCCGTTAACGGATCGTCTGGATCACCGTGTCTAGTTAATTGATGATGTTCAAATACTTGACCATCGAGTAATTCGATAGCAATCTTTGCACTTCTTACTTTTGGAAATAAAGCGGTTGCTTGCGGGTCTAAAACTAATTCGATACGGTCTTCCAAAGACCGAATTAACTCCTGACCGAGTCTTTCTACCTGAACAGATTTTTCGCGCACAGCACCATATAAAATTCCGCAGGCAACCGTATGACTTAGACTAAATTTTGCCTCAAACGCACTCGTCGGATGCCGGTAAGCGCAGACATCTAAAGTGGCTTGATAAGCACCGATCCGAACTCGACGAATTTTTTGATAGTCAATCGCATGTTGCTTGATCAAATACATTGCACCATCAATTGCAGCAAAATTATGCCCGCAGCAGCCATGATTTTTAAAAGTCATCTGCGTAATTCGACTGGTCTTGCCGATCTCAAAGAAAAGCTCATCCCACCTTGGTTGGCTCGACATTGCTGCACCAAATCCTGCCGCCCCTTCAAGAATATCTAAAGCTCCGGTCATACCCTGCGCAGCAGTTAAAGCCGCATGTAAGCCGACCTCGGCTGCATGTCCAGCATGCATGGGCTTAGTCATCGCATCACTTCGAAAAGCTTGTTGTAAACCACTGGCAAATGTTGCTGCTGTGGCTAGGGCGTGGGCGCAAGACTTTTCATCAAGCTGCAATAGGGCGGCGCAAGCAGCTGCCGCTCCAAATACGCCAACAGTTCCGGTCGTATGATAGAACTGGTAATGACTTGGTTGAATCACTTCGGCAATGCGAGTTGATACCTCATATCCTAAGGTAATAGCCCTCAATAAATTTGATAAGCTAAGCCCTCTAGCCTGCGCCAAACTAAAAACAGCAGAAATAGTTGGTGCCGCGGGGTGATAAGCCCCATTTCGGTAAATATCATCAAATTCTGCAATATGCGAGATCGTGCCATTTAGGTATGCTGCAACTCGAAGTCCCGCAGCCGAAGAACTGCCAGCTACAGAGCATGGCCCGTAACCCAAATCAGTTGCATATGATGCAATTAATTTTTCAGCAACAGCACTATCCGATCCCGCAATGAGGGCAGCTTGCCAATCGAGTAAAGCCCTCCTAGCGGCGTGCTCATCTGGAGGAGAAAGGTTTTCAGGATACGAGGCAATGAAAAGGCCAAACTGCTCCAGAAGTGTCATTGTTACTCCGGTTTGGCGCCAGAGGCCCTCACAATTGGAGCCCAGGTTTCATATTCGGTTTTTACAAATTTAGAAAACTCGGCCAAATTCATCGCAATAGGCTCCGCGCCTTCATTAATCAGCTTCTCATTCGTTTTCTTACTCATCACGATATCAACAATATTTTCGTTGAGCTTTTTGAGAATTTCTGGCGGCGTATTTTTAGGGGCAAAGACACCAAACCAAGACCCCGTAATAATCGGAATACCATTTTCAGCTAAAGTCGGTACCTCAGGTAAAGTCACATATCTTTTCTTACTGGAAATTGCAATCGCCTTTAATTGTCCCCCCTTAATTAAAGAACTAACAGAAGGTAGTGTGGCAAACATAAATTGTACGCGACCGGCAATTAAGTCACGCACCGCTTCAGCTCCCTTGTAGGGTATGTGGGTAGTACTAATACCATTCTTCTGACTAAATAAAAATCCGGTCATGTGAGAGGCAGTCCCAATTCCAGTTGAGCTGTAATTCATTTGATTAGGCCTTGCCTTGCTGTATTCAATTAATTCAGCAGCTGTATTCACCCCCAACCCTGGATAGACAACTAATACAGTTGGAACTTCAGCTAAAAGAGCTATTGGCTCTAATTCTTTTTGCGGATTAACAGGTAAACTTTTAAATAATGTGGGATTTATCGCAATGGGCCCAATCGAATTAACTAATAAGGTATAACCATCAGGCGCTGATTTTCCAACTATTTCTGTACCCAAATTCCCCGCTGCGCCAGGTTTATTCTCAATGACAACCGGGACATTAAAACGCTGTGATAACTGTGTAGAGACTTCTCGAGCCAAGATATCTGAAGTTCCTCCAGCTGTAAAAGATACAACTACCTTTATCTGTTTGTTCGGATAAGGTCCTGTTTGAGCCTGAATTAAAAATACACTACATAAAAAACCACTAAGACAACATTTCCACAGATTTTGTAGCAAGGTCTTATTAAGACTCAGAATTAATAACATACGATTCTCCATACTATTTTGTTAAAGGGCGCTGATCAAAGCGCATCTCAAGTACTTCTTCGGCAATACGATTTTTTAATATTTCAATCGAGCCACCCGCAATCATCCAGCCGCGCGTTCTTCGCAAGCAATACTCGACTAAATTATCTTGACTATAACCAGATGCACCCATAATTTGTAAGGCTTCATTTGTAACATAAAATCCTGTCTCATTACAGATGTATTTTGCCATCGTTGTTTCATAGGGCGAAGGTAGTCCTCCATCAGCATTCGTTGCAGCCTTATATAGTAATAATTGGGCAGCTTCTAACTTAGTTGCCATTTCTGCGAATTTCCACTGTATGCCTTGAAATTCTGCAATTTTTCTAGAAAACTGCATGCGCGTTTTAGCATATTCTTTGGCTTGATTAAAACTATAACGCCCCAAGGCTAAGGACCTAGAAGCATTACCAATACGCTCAATATTAAATCCGCTAATCTGTTTTTTAAATCCTCCAGGACCTAAGAGAACATTGTGCGCAGGTACAAAACAATCACTAAAGTACAAAGCTGACCAGCGCTCACCACTCATAAAACTAGCAGGTTTACCGATTTCAAAGCCAGGACTATCGCGATCAATCAACATCGATCCAATACCTTCGGTTCCAGAACCATAGCGTAAATAAATTAAAAACACTTTTGCATCCGGGCTGTGCGTAGAAAAAACTTTACTCCCATTGACGATATAACCGCCGTCTACTTTTCTGGCAGTAGTTTTTAACTCAGTGACAGCAGAGCCTGCGTCAGGCTCACTCATCCCTAAAGAAATTAATGCCTTACCAGCTAGTAAATCTGGCAAATAACGGGCTTTTTGCTCTGTGTTTGCATACTCGGCAAAACTGCGTATTGGTCCAAAATTTCCAGCTTGCACAATATCTGCACTCTTAGGACAATATAACCCAATAGTTTGTATCGCTATGACTGCGTCCATGAGCGTTCCACCTTGCCCGCCGTCCTCTTCCTGAAGTGTAATTCCCAGTAAACCCTGTTGACTTAATTGCTCGGCAATCTGCCATGGAAAATTTGGGTTATGCGCTCGCTCTAACGCTCCTTTGGCTAACTCAGCTTTAGCAAAGTCATGCACAGCATCCTCAAATGCGGTTTGTTCAGGATTCAATTGAAAATTCATCAGACTAAACCTTGTTGATATTTTTTATAGCAGAGAAATATTGGAGCATAACGATGGCTATTATGAACAAAAAGTACGCTCCGTTTTCTCAGAAAATTTTTTTACTATTTGATTTCACGAGTATAAACTATCGATTAGAAATCTAAATGGCACTAGTTTTAGCCCTATTAACCCACCATAGGCTCTTCGCTCTTCGCTATCCAATATCAGTCACCAAATATGTTATCCGTATCTTCGAAGTAATTGCGGTCGATCGCGTCCTCTCGCAAAGTTTTAAAAAGAATAGGTATTTCTCAAACTATTCCATCTATTCAATGATTGCCAAGTTCTTGTATTTTCAATTCATGTACACTTTGCTTCATTCCTATTTAAATAGACTCGTTTCCTTAAAATACTATGTACATCGTCATTCCTGAAGATTATCAAGATTGC
>CAIQHU010000148.1 GCA_903871735.1 uncultured beta proteobacterium
ATTCTTTAAGCTGTCTTGATCTGGTTTAAATTTAATCTCGCCTCGCATTCAGCTTTGGCATCTGCAAGACTGGAGCTATAACCTGCGTTTTCCTTAACAAATTTTGACGTCGTTAGGTCATTAACACACCAATACCAAAGGCCCGAGTTTTTTCCCTCAGCAACGCGGAACACGCGGGCGAAAGTTTCATCAAGTGGATTAGTTAGGCTCCAGTCCGCGAAGTTAGAATCAACAGTTCCATCAATTTTTTTAAATTGTGTAAGACGCCACTTTTTAATCGGCACACGGATCTCCAATAAAATATTAGTATTTATTTTCTCATAAGATCGGGAGGGCGCAACTCACGATAGTCTTTAGGCCGCCAGTTAACATTAATAAATCGCCAAGACTCAGCTATACAGCTTTGAGGTGGCAAAGCTAGCTTTATTTCCTTTGCCGCGGAGAGGTGCTTGATTTAGATCATACGTCCCAGGCTCAAGCCAACATTATTGAAAATATCAATAATGTTAGAATAACTGTCCTTGCTGAAGGAAATGGGACCAAATGAGCCTTCTGGTTAATGTTTTAGGTCGTTTGGGTCTTATCTTAAGCTAATGTTTTGAGTTGTGGAGTATGATCTTTGCGTCCTAAAAGATAATAAGAACGCGTCATTCCCTTACCCTTTAAATCAATCTCACCGCCGTCAAAGAAGATAAAATCATCAGCAAGTCGGACCTTGATTGCTTCTGAGACATGAATCCGATCTGGAGTAGAAGTCGTTTCAAATCGACTGGCGATATTTACAACGTCTCCCCAAAGATCATAAGAGAATTTCTTTTTACCGACGACGCCAGCGGCGACGGTTCCAGTATGAATACCCATGCGCATGCGCACATTGACTGGGAAATCCGTCGAGAAATTTTCAACAACTTTCATTGCATCAAGGGCAAAATTAGCAATATGTTGGCAGTGGAGGTTGTCGCGATTGGGTACGCCGCCTACCACCATATAACAATCGCCAATTGTTTTAATTTTTTCAACGCTGTGTTTTTCAGCAAGTTCATCTAACTCGCCAAAGATTTCACTCAACATTTGAACCGTTTTATGCGGTCCAAGTGTTGCGGATAATTCTGTAAAGCCAACAATATCTGAAAAAGCAACGGTTACTTCTGGAAAGATCTCAGCAATAGTTTCTTCGCCTTCTCTAAGACGTTCTGCAATGGCGGCCGGTAAAATATTATGGAGAAGTTTTTCAGATCGATTGCGCTCATTATCTAGTTCAATTAGGGCTTTTTGCGATAATTCTATTTTTTCTTCTAATTTCACAAATGCAGATCTTAAATTATCAGCCATCATATCAATAGAATTAGAGAGTTGAGATAATTCATCATTTCCAGAAATATGTGTTCTAACAGATAAGTCGCCAGCACTAATCTTTTCAACAGAATTGAGTAAAGAATTGGCACGCTTTGCCAGTCGAAAGATAAGAAAAAGGAGGGCGACTAAAATCATGCCGCTTAAGGCGATGGTGGTATAGAGGTTTATAAACAGCAGACTATTTGCATAGTTTTCTTTCTTAGTGACATCTGATGAAAAACGTTTTTTGACGAGGGTGTTGAATTCTTTAACTAGGAGACTGACGTCTCCATTGATCTTATTATAATCCTCGTTAAAAATTAATTTCTCGGCCATTGCACGGTCTGG
>CAIQHU010000149.1 GCA_903871735.1 uncultured beta proteobacterium
GGCAGGTTTTATATCTATGCATGCGCTGCGTTCTAGTATTAGCCAAGATAGAAAATACGATCTAATGCCAAAAAGTACGCTCCGTTTTCTCAGAAAATTTTTTTACTATTTGATTTCACGAGTATAAACTATCGATTAGAAATCTAAATGGCACTAGTTTTAGCCCTATCAACCCACCATAGGCTCTTCGCACTTCGCTATCCAATATCAGTCACCAAATACGTTATCCGTATCTTCGAAGTAATTGCGGTCGATCGCGTCTTTCCGCATTGTTTTAAAGAGAATAGGCATATCTAAAACTATTACATCTATTCAATGATTGTCAAGTTCTTGTATTTTCAATTCATGTACACTTTGCTTCATCCCTATTTAAATAGACTCGTTTCCGTAAAATACTATGTACATCGTCATTCCTGAAGATTATCAAGACTGTGTTCGGCATTTAGAATGCTTTACCAAACTTAGCGATCATTCGGTGACAATTATCAATGAGCCCATTACTTCAATCCAAGAGCAAATTCAACAATTTAAAAATGCCCAAGTGATCGTTACAATTCGAGAAAGAACAAAGATTAGCTCAGAATTACTAGCCGCTCTTCCTCAACTAAAATTGATCTCACAAATAGGGAAAATCAATACCCATCTTGATTTACTTGCTTGTAAAAAATATGGTGTTCGAATTTCCGAAGGAGTCGGTACAGGTGCTTCAACAGCTGAACTCACTATTCTCTTAACTCTAGCAGCGCTTCGAAATCTAGTTCCTGAAGTTAATCGCCTTAAAAATGGCTTATGGCAAGGTTATTTAGGTAAACAACTTCGCGGTAAAACATTCGGGATTTTAGGACTTGGAAAAGTCGGTCTCCAAGTAGCTAAACTTGCGCAAGCTTTTGGGGCAAATATTCTAGTCTGGGGTAGAGAGGGATCGATCACCAAAGCGGCCCAATTAGGTTATCAGTCAGCATCCTCCAAAAATCATTTTTACGCATCCTGCGATATTGTTAGCCTGCATACGCGTCTTTATCCTCAAACTCAAGGAATTGTTACCCTTGAAGATCTCCAGTCTATGAAAACTAATAGCCTCTTCATAAATACTAGCCGAGCTGAGCTAATCGAGTCTGGCGCATTAGAACAAGCACTTCGCTCTGGTCGTCCTGGCTTTGCTGCTGTAGATGTTTTTGAGACTGAGCCTGTTTTGCAAGCAAACCATCCACTAATTCATCTTCCTAATTGCCTATGTACCCCTCATCTCGGATATGTCGAAAAGGATAATTTTGAGGCGTACTTTGGTTCGGCTTTTGATCATATTTTATTGTTTGCACAGGGCCGAACAGATATGTTGCTTCCTGTGGATACAACAATCTTTAAATGACCACTATTTTGTTTATTCGAGCTTCAAGCTTCTTTAGTGGGGTATGTTGCCTAAGGCATTTGATTTTAGGCAAACGCATGCAGCGTTTTTTGCACTTTAATAGTGAAACCGCTGGCTAAAAAAATCCCGATCGGGAAATATGTCTTTTGCAAAGCTAAGATTATCCAATAATAACCCGAACGGTAAATTAACTGAACTATGAATATCCATTCGATCGCCTCAACAACTTGGTAAAGCATTACGTTTCGCCCGTAAGCGACTCAGACTTACACAGCCGCAATTAGCTCTGGCAGCAGGTGTTGGAGTGCGATTCCTCGTTGATCTTGAAGCAGGCTAGCCCACCTTGCGCCTTGAGAATATCTTATGGGTCATTGATTCCCTGGGTGGAGAAATCCTCCTAAGCGGTTTGCCAACTCCGACTCCCTAAACCCAGTCTGAGTGCAATGGCCGCGGTAATAAGCTAGAAATCTGATTTGTCAAAAACCGAATTGATATCTTGGCACTGATTGAGGGATGTGTTCACGAACAGTCTTTATACGCCATAGCTCACCCGGTCATAAAACAACTTTTTTTGTTTGAGGCAATCAAGGGTCTATACACCACTCCTTTGAGATTCCCTTGACGGAGTATCGTTGTTATTTAGTCTACAAAACCCCTCTTTTCTTCAGCTATTTGATACCTATAGGTATTAAATTTTTACTCTAATTAGTACCTATAGGTTACAATTTAGCATACTAATTAATACCTATAGGTATCAAAATGAAAAAGAAATATGCCAACTTACGGCTTCATCAAATGGACTCTACCCTAGGTAAATTAAGGGATGCTCACTTACCAAGCCCCCCCAGCATTGGCTGGGTTAAGGCTATTCGCGAATCTTTAGGAATGTCGGCATCTACATTAGCTCGCAAGTTGGGGGTTACGCCCCATAGTATTTTTAAGCTCGAAAAGGCTGAAGCTAGTGAAAAAATAACCTTGGCCACCCTTCGAAAACTGGCTAACGTCTTGGATTGTGAGTTGCAATACACCCTGGTACCACGCAAGCCTTTAGAGGAGCTATTGGAAGATCGCGCTATGTCACTTGCGCTTGAGAGATTGCGTCCTATTTCTCATTCAATGGGTCTTGAAGATCAGGCAGTGGAAAAGTCTGCTAGTAAAAAACAACTCCAACTTTTGGCAAAAGAGATTTTGGACGGTCCCAGAAGGAATCTATGGTGATCCATTTTAAATATCCGCCAGGAGCCACCCCAATTGATCTAGATGAAGCTATTGGTCTTATTCCAAAACACATTAGCACTCAAGCTAATTTAAATGCTTGGGAAGAAATAAATATTGTCGAGGGAGCAGATTGGCTTGCGCGTCAAAATATCCTTCATAGATTGGATGAGGGGTTAGTGCGAGAGCTGCATCTCCGTATGTTTAACAAAACTTGGATCTGGGCTGGCACCTTCAGAAAAAGTGCCAAGAGTATCGGTATTGACTGGACTCAGATTGCTGTTACTCTCAAGAATCTCTTAGATAACACTGCCTATCAAATTAAAAATAAAGTAATGCCTATTGATGAACTCGTAGTGCGCTTTCATCATAAGCTTGTGTTGATCCATACATTTCCAAACGGTAATGGCCGTCATGCTCGCTTGATAGCGGATGCGTTAATAGTCAAACTTGGTGGTAAAAGATTTTCTTGGGGTGGAAACAATTCTATTGCCACCCTAGGCATCACACGCCAAAACTACTTATCAGCTCTTCGCGCTGCGGATAATGGAGATATCGCACCACTGATGCATTTTGCTAGGAAATGAAACTAAATTTTCAGATTACCTGTATGTTGCGTAAAGCTATCCATTAGATCATCTTAGCTTGCTAATGGCACCCCTTAAAGTTACTATTCTCACCCAAATAAGTCGAGGTTTATCGATTACTGGCATTACCATCGGCTAGTAGTTTGGATGGAGTACCAAAAATGACGGGTAAAAAAGTTAACTCAATTTCAGCGAAACCATGTCTTTGAATTTGGGCTACTAATGAAGAGCATTTCTCTGACGCTCATTTCCTTTGATTTAATCTGCGCCGACCCGAACCGATTTTCCTTGACGTACCTCAATCGCATTTTGCAATAGTGCTAAGCTACGATAAATGCCATGCGCAAACTTACCATAAGGCATCATTAGAAAAAATCCCATCACAAACCCAAGATGTAAAGCTAATAAGATCCCCATATAAGAAGTTTCTCGCCAGGCCAATAAGGCTAATCCTGTAATGCTAATACTTAGTAAGGAAGTAATGAAGCCAATATCCATCGGTTTTTGGTTTTTATCCCCATGTAGCGGATGACGCTTCATATTGAGATACAACAAACCTACTGGGCCAATAACTAAACCAATTCCACCAAGAGTTCCTAGAACAACTGGCAGACTTGTATAACCATACGGAGCCTGCCATCCAAATACGTAGTGATACAAAGTCGCAACACTGGTAGAAGCAAAACACAACATAAACCCATAAAAGGTTAAGTGATGAAAGCGCTTGCGCAATAAAGAAAAAGCGTCATCTGCTTCGTTACAACCAGCTTGATGACCTCCCCCTAAATTCTTGAGAGTTAAGGCATCATGTAAAGCGTCACCTCCTGCTTGCAAAGTTGCAGGATCACTGGCAATCGTTTGCCAAAATTTAATGGACGAAATAACCATTGCAAAAATGGCTCCTAAGAAAACAATACCAAAAACAAGAGCTAAAGCGTTATGCGGAAAAATAGCATAGAAGTTACCATCCGTATTGGTATTCAATAAACCCTGATTGACTTGCAAAAGGGCTAAAAAAAATAACCCAATCCCCACAGAAACAGACATTGTGAGTGCTAAACCATTCTTTTCATATAAGACACCTAATGGCCTTGGCCATGCAAAATTCGTATACGTCTCAAGCCGAACCTTAGCCATCGCTTGAGGAATATTGACTCCAAACTCATTCGGTGGAGCATATTGGCAAGCA
>CAIQHU010000150.1 GCA_903871735.1 uncultured beta proteobacterium
AAGAAATTCTATAAATACTCTAGTATTATTTAATTCCATATTTATGTTCAAGCTTTTTTATTTCGGGTAATCCAAGTAAATCTGTTAAATCATCTAAAGGCATCAACTTATCTGAAAAAGACTTTAATGAACCCGTATCTTTCATTTCTTGCATTAAGGACATAATAATAGGAGCCGCTATTGACAATGCCGCAAACGGAGAAATAACGACTCTAAATCCCATCTCTTTAAATTCATCTAAAGTTAAATAAGCTGTTGCAGAGTAATTAGTTAATGTGGCCATCAGTGGAAAGTTATTAAAAGAACTGGTCACTTTTCTAATTTCATGAACGCCCTTACAGTCATAGAGAAGAGGCCAAAAAACATCTGCCCCAGCTTCTATATAAGCGTGCCCCCTATCGATTAATTCATTTATACCAGAATCAATATAGGCATCACTTCTAATCGCTATAACCAAGTCTTGATTTTTACGAGCATCAACAGCAGCTTTTATTTTCTCAACCATTTCATTTATACTTATTACATGCCTTTGAGGCATGTTGCCGCATTTTTTCGGATGAGTCTGGTCCTCCATTTGTATACCTGCTACCCCAACCCTTTCATATTCTTGTACGGTTCTTCTAACATTAAGAGGATTACCATGACCGGTATCAGCATCAGCAAAAACTGGCAGATTAACTGAATTTACAATATTACGTGCATGTGAAATCATTTCAGTGATTGTTACCAATCCTACGTCTGGTTTACCATAAATGGCTGCACTTGTGCCAAATCCTCCCATATAGACAGCTTTATGCCCTACCTTTTCAGCAATTTTTGCTGTTACGCAATCATGTACTCCAGGGGCAAAAAGAAATTCACCATTATCAATATAACTACGAAATTGCTTTACCAGATCCATACTATCCTTTTTAAAAAATTACTCTACCTTGATTCCTAATTCTCGAATGAGTCCAGACCACAGCTCAGTTTCTTTTGTAACATGTTTTTTTAAATCATCTGGTGACCCATAAAAAGGCTCTACTCCCTGACCCAGTAATAAACTTTTGACTTCTGCTAATTTCATTATTGACGATACCTCTGCATTTATTTTATTAATAAAAATGGAGTTTGTTTTTATAGGTGCGAATAATCCAAACCAACCAATTGCTTGAAAATTACTTAGACCTGACTCCGAAACTGTAGGAATACCTGGCAAAAGATCAGATCGTTTTAAGCTAGTTAATGCTATCGGATGCAAAGCGCCATTCTTAATATGAGGACCCATGATAAGTAAAGAGTCAATAGCAAGGGGTACTCTTCCACTTAACAAATCAGGCATTTGAGCACTTGAACCTTTATAGGGAATATATGTAATATCAATTTTAGATAGCTTCTTAAACAATTCTCCACCTAGGTGCTGAGCCTGACCAGGTGCAGATCCGGCATATGACAATTTTTGTGGGTTTAATTGAGCGAATTGTATTAGTTCATTGATTGATTTGATAGCAATTGATGGGTGCACTACAACAACGTATGGGAGTGTCGCGACAAGTGAAATTGGTTCAAAATCTTTAATTGGATCAAAAGGTACTTTTGCATAAAGACTTTGAAATGTTGCATGAGAACTTGCAGAAAGTAGAATTGTTAGACCATCTGGGGAAGATTTTGCAACCAGATCTGATCCAATCATCCCGCTAGCTCCCGCCTTATTCTCAACAATTACTTGCTGACCCAGTCTTTCATTTAACTTCAGGCCGATTATCCTACCTAAAACATCAGTTACTCCCCCTGGAGGAAAAGGTACGATTAAGCGAATTGGTTTTTGAGCATTATCTTGCGCGTGACTATAGAAAGATAATAGTAATAAAAATTTAATAGCTAAAGTCATCAATTTGGAAAAATTCATCAACTATTCCCTCCGGAAAATAATTTAATTAATAAGC
>CAIQHU010000151.1 GCA_903871735.1 uncultured beta proteobacterium
ATAATATATAATTGAACATATTAATGTAAATTAAGAAATTAAAAGTATGCAAAAAACCATCCAACACTTTTTCGATCCGCAGACTTCTACATTTAGCTATCTGGTCTATCAAGGCTTGGGAAGCTCTGCAATTATTATCGATTCCGTTTTGAATTATGATCACCGCTCTGGCAGGACCCATACTCATTGTGCAGATCAGTTAATAGTATTTGTTAAAGAACAGCAATTGAGGGTAGAGTGGATTTTAGAGACACACGCGCATGCAGACCACCTCAGCGCTGCACCCTATTTAAAAAAACATCTTGGTGGACAAATTGTAATCGGTAAAAATATTAGTCAAATTCAAGGAGTCTTTAAGAATATCTTTCATTTAGAAGACGATTTTGCAGTAGATGGATCGCAATTTGATTACTTAATTGCTGATCAGGAGAAATTAGCCTTTGGTAATTTAACATTACAAGCGATGGCTGTGCCAGGACACACCCCGGCGTGTATGGCTTATGTTGTCGGAGATGCAATTTTTGTTGGGGATACGATGTTTATGCCCGATGTTGGTTCAGCTAGGTGCGATTTTCCAGGTGGGGATGCGCATCAACTGTACCGATCAGTTCAAAAGATTTTGGCATATCCACTAAAAACGCAACTATTTATGTGTCACGACTACCCACCCAATGATCGGCCAGTTTCGTATGTAACCACCGTTGAGGACCAAAAAAAATATAATATTCATTTGCAGGATCACGTATCTGAGGAGGAGTTTGTAAGCCTGCGACAAGCGCGCGATCAAGGCTTAGAGATGCCCACACTGATCCTACCAGCGATTCAAATTAATATTCGTGCTGGAAACCTTCCACCGGCTGAGAGTAATGGCCAAGTATTTTTAAAAATTCCATTAAATAGTTTATAAATATGTTGATTGATGCTAAATCAATTCAAGCATTCCAGTTGTCTGCAAATCAAGCATGTGACTTGATGAAAGTATTATCGAATCGCAATCGGATGATGCTACTGTGTGAGATTAGTCGAGCTGAAGTTTGCGTGAGTGATCTGGAAAGACGCCTAGATATTCACCAACCGACTTTATCTCAACAATTGACCATCTTAAGAAAAAAGAAATTAGTTGGTACGCGCCGTGAAGGCAAGCAAATTTATTATTCGTTAACAAGTGAAATTGCTATCTCGGTGATGGCCTTGCTGTATGAACATTATTGTAAAAAGTAACCCGTAGCCGACTAAGCTGAGTAATTCAGTAAACCCTGGATGAGTTCGATTGTATAGGTACTAGACTTTATAAGTACTAGATCGTAGAGGTTCGTATAGGCACAAATATTCCAGCTTAAACTCACCAAAAATTACATAGAGTACAGTATGCTGATACTATAGTAAAAAAGTATTTGTTCCTAAAGTTTTAGGAACATAAATACCAAGGTGATCATCAGGGAGGCAGCATGAAAAACTATCAGCACGTTTTATTTCGTATGTATTTGATTTTGATATCATGATACCTATTAGCTTAGCCAACAGTGCAGAGATGCAAGTTTTAGCATCTACGGGTACGTACTCTTTCTCACATAAAATGGTTCCTTCGTTTGAGGCGAAGTCAGGTAATCAACTCATTGCAAGTGATGACACCTCTAATATTGTTTTAAACCGTGGCAAGTCTGGTGAGTCGTCTGATTTAATTATTTTAACGAGAGCGGCAATGGACGACTTGATTAAGCAAGGTAAGGTTTCACAAATCGGCCGAACCTATATTCTCCAATCGGGAATTGGCGTAGCTATCAAAACTGGCTCAGTGATACCAAATATTTCACAAGAATTTTTACAGCTTATGACGGATGTTCGATTGAAAGATCGTTATGAAAAAATTGGTTTAGAAATGGTTAAATATATGACATTACTTAGATCGAGTAGCAAGTGGTTCTTTTAAACAATTGGTCTGAAGTTCAAGAAATCGCTTTTAAAATTCGCTATCAAGTATTTGTAGAGGAGCAGTTTGTTCCTGAAGATATGGAGTTAGACGAGTTTGACGAGGTTTCTTGGCATGCTATTGCCTATCGTGATCTCCATCCAGTTGCAACTTCGCGGATGTATCTACTCGATTTAAATGGTCTGCCGACTTATCGAATTGGTCGAATGGCTGTTTTGCCTGAATATCGTGGTCATGGCTATGGAAAAATGATGATGCAAATGCTCCTAGATCAGGTCGACCAAGAACGGGTTTTACAAAGTTACTTACATTCTCAGTTATCAGTAGTTGATTTTTATGCGAAGTTTGGATTTGAGGCCATAGGAGATATTTTTGACGAGGCGGGTATTTTGCATCAAGCCATGCTAAGAAGACATTCGCAATAAAAAATCAGCTGTAACTGCAGCGGCGTCTGGAGTGAGCTCATCAGTTAAGACTAGATCAACTGCTTCATTAAATGACATGTTAATAAATTCACTAACTTCACCATCTTGATTCATTGGTAGTAACTCATCGGACATGGGTAGATCAAAAGTATATAAAGTCTCATGATGGAGGCCTTCATGAGGAATCAATCGGCGAACCCGAATGAAATTTATCGGATTTAATTTTTTTAAATGGGTGTGTGGTATGCCGGCCTCTTCCCATAGTTCCCGTAGAGCACAGATTTGAATCGTCTCATCCGCAGCAATACCACCAGCAGTTAGGTTATCTAACTTGCCTGGATCAGTTTGCTTGTGTGGACTTCTTTTCGCAAGCCAGATCGTTTGATGCTCAGTAAAGCCATTGACGTGAATGGCTCGGCTATGCATCCCGAAGGTTCTAAAGACACTTCGCTCTAAACGAAATTTTTCGTGGGAGAATTCATCAATAAAAGCGTACTCCTCATCACGCCAACCATGTATGTAATTTTTATTTCTCAGACATTCTGCAAGTATTTTGAGTTCCTGACTTATATTAAATGGATTACTTAATTCAAGTTGCAGATATGAACTGTGTGCTTGGATAAAATTCAATTCATTGTCACCATCTTCTAGGCAGCGGTGTATTTCACGAAAAATGTCAGGCTGAATATGTCCGATACACATATCCCCTAAACGAATCTCCATACAATTTTTGGGAACTGGTCGCAGACTGGTTTCAATAATTTCACAAAGCGCAGCTCTGGCTGAGGTAGTAATCAAAAATGGAGTCATAAAAACTTTCTTTAAAAAAATACCTAGAAATTTTTTTCAATGGAGTTTGCAACTGAAAAACAATCATTTATTAATAATATTGTAAGCGTGATCCAGTGACTATTTATTTTGCCTAAAATTTGAGCAAGCCAGCTTCTCTCAAAAAGTAACGGCTTCTTCAGCAAATTTTGGATGAGTTATCCACATAAGCTGTGGATAACTCATCCTTTAAAATGCATTAATTCGAGAATTTAGTACTTGACAATCGCACTGAGTGGTATCCCCGACTGGAGTCGAACCAGTATCTAGCCCTTAGGAGGGGCTTATTCTATCCATTGAACTACGGAGACAAAGTAATTTATTATAAATCCTTCGCATCAAATACAAAAGTCATATCAATCAATGAGTTGTTTTTACTCGTAATCTTTTAATAACAATTTTCTGAAAAAGGAATTAATTGTTGTTAATATCTGTTCCAGCCAATTATTTCGTAGTAATTTATTTTCAATTTTTTAGACTTAACCCAAAGGCTCGCTACAATCTCTATCCATGGCAATCAAAAAAGATCAATACAGCGAATCATCCATCAAAGTACTTAAGGGACTTGAGCCTGTTAAGCAACGACCTGGTATGTATACCCGCACCGATAATCCGTTGCACATTATTCAAGAGGTTATTGATAACGCCTCTGATGAGGCCTTAGGTGGTTATGGTCAAGAAATTATTCTGACTCTGCATACAGATGGCAGTGTGAGTGTTGAAGATTTTGGTAGAGGTATTCCAGTAGGGATGCATCAGGATGAAAAAAAACCTGTTGTAGAGATTGTTTTTACGCAGTTACATGCAGGTGGTAAGTTTGAAAAAGGAACCGCTGGTGCTTATGCGTTTTCTGGTGGACTCCATGGTGTTGGTGTATCGGTCACGAACGCTTTGTCTAAAAGATTAGAAGTACAAGTTTGGCGGGATAAACAATATTCGACCCTAGCCTTTGAACATGGTTTTTTAGTCGATAAGATCAAGACTCAGCCAATTCGAGGTGGCACGAAAACGAGTGGTACCGTGGTGCGAACTTGGCCAGATGCCTCTTATTTTGATTCGGCGCATATTCCTTTGGCCGATTTACAGCGACTATTACGATCTAAAGCAGTTTTATTACCTGGGGTTAAAGTCACATTAGTTCAAGAAAAGTCTGGTGATACGCAATCCTGGTTTTACGAGTATGGCTTAAAGGGGTATTTAGATGAGGCGATGACGCATTTAGGTCACAGTGAGCTATGCATTCCGGCTTTTGATGGGGAGCATTTTGCAGATCCCGAGCGCCCTGGTGAGGATAATTTTGCGATTGGTGAGGGCGCTGCTTGGATTGTGGCATGGACTGAAGAGGGTGTTCCAGTGCGCGAGAGCTATGTGAATTTAATACCGACTACTGCTGGTGGTACGCACGAGAGTGGTTTGCGTGAGGGTCTTTATAACTCCGTTAAAAGTTTTATTGAATTGCATGCCTTATTACCAAAGGGTGTGAAATTGATGCCCGAAGATGTTTTTGCAAGAGCATCTTTTGTACTTTCCGCAAAAGTATTAGATCCACAATTTCAAGGTCAGATCAAAGAGCGCTTGAACTCACGCGATGCGGTTCGGCTAGTTTCAGGTTTTATTAAATCAGGCTTGGATTTGTGGCTTAACCAACACGTTGATTATGGTAAGAAGTTAGCCGATTTAGTCATCAAGCAAGCGCAAGCCAGAACTCGTGCTGGTCAAAAGATTGAAAAAAGGAAGTCGTCCGGCATCGCTGTGTTACCTGGCAAATTGACAGATTGTGAAAGTGAAGATATTCGTATTAATGAAATATTTTTAGTCGAAGGGGACTCTGCAGGTGGTTCGGCAAAGATGGGCCGAAATAAAGAATATCAAGCAATACTTCCTCTACGCGGCAAAGTCTTAAATACTTGGGAGGCCGAGCGCGATCGTTTATTTGCAAATAATGAAGTGCATGATATTGCAGTAGCTATTGGCGTAGACCCCCATGGCATGAATGATGAACCAGATCTGAGTAATTTACGATATGGAAAGATTTGCATCCTATCAGATGCTGATGTTGATGGCTCACATATTCAAGTTTTACTATTAACCTTATTTTTTAAACATTTTCCGAAGTTAATTGATCGTTCTCATATTTATGTTTCACGACCACCTTTATTTCGGGTAGATGCGCCAGCTAGGGGTAAGAAACCAGCCCAAAAGATTTATGCCTTAGATATTGCAGAGCTCAAAACGATTGAGGATAAATTAGTTAAGGAAGGTTTAAAGACTGGTAGTTGGCAGATATCCCGTTTCAAAGGTTTAGGAGAAATGAGTCCGGAGCAATTATGGGAGACAACTCTCAATCCAGATACACGCAGGCTATTGCCGATCTTGACTAGACCCATAGCCCTAGAGCAAACAATTAAGACGATGGATATGCTCATGGGTAAATCGGAATCTTCTGCCAGACGGGTATGGTTAGAAGAACGTGGCAATGAAGTAGAAGCCGATATTTAATGAAACTGATACGCTGATGAATAACGAATACGATTTATTTTCTAACTTACCTCCGGATGAGCCGACTGAGCCAACGGAGGCACTCACTTTGGCAACCTATGCTGAGCAGGCCTATTTAGATTACGCCATTAGCGTAGTGAAGGGACGCGCTCTACCCGAGTTAGCGGATGGTCAAAAGCCAGTTCAACGCCGTATTCTTTATTCGATGAGTGAGATGAGTTTACGCTTTGACGCTAAACCCGTCAAAAGTGCTCGGGTAGTTGGTGATGTCTTGGGTAAGTTTCATCCCCATGGTGATCAATCTGCTTATGATGCTTTGGTGCGCTTAGCGCAAAGCTTTAGTCTGCGTTATCCACTGATTGATGGTCAAGGAAATTTTGGCTCACGCGATGGTGATGGTGCTGCAGCTATGCGTTATACAGAGGCTAGACTGACTAAAATCGCCAGTTTATTAATGGACGAGATTCATCAAGGTACGATCGATTTTATTCCCAACTATGACGGCTCTTTTGATGAGCCGGCGATGTTACCTGCTAGACTGCCTTTTGTTTTACTCAATGGTGCGTCCGGAATTGCGGTTGGGATGGCCACAGAGATTCCTTCGCACAATTTACGAGAAGTTGCTACAGCGGCGATTGCGGTGATGAAAAATCCCAAGATTACCCATGAGGAAGTTTTACAAATAATCCCAGGCCCAGACTTTCCTGGAGGTGGACAGATTATTTCTGCGGCGAGTGAAATTGCTGAGATTTACCAGTCTGGTAGAGGGAGTCTGAAGGTCCGTGCCAGGTGGGGTATTGAAGAATTAGCGCGTGGTCAGTGGAAGTTAGTCATTAATGAACTGCCCCCAAGCACATCCACACAAAAAGTCTTACAAGAAATAGAAGAGTTAACGAATCCCAAGATAAAGATTGGTAAAAAGGCTTTGAGTGCTGAGCAAAATGCTTTGAAGCAGTCAACTTTAGCGATGCTTGATGGTGTGCGAGACGAGTCGAGTAAGGACGCGGCAGTTCGATTGGTTTTTGAGCCGAAAACAAAAAATATTGATGTGCATGAGTTTGCGAATTTTTTACTGGCTCATACCTCCTTAGAAGCGAATTCTTCGATTAATTTAGTCATGATTGGTATGGACGGCCGTCCTCGCCAAAAGGGGATTTTGTCGATCTTACAGGAGTGGGCTCAGTTTCGGATTGCCACAGTTACGAAAAGGACACAGCATCGATTAAGTAAAGTGAATGATCGGATGCATATTTTGGAAGGTCGGCAATTAGTCCTACTCAATATTGATGAGGTGATCCGGATCATTCGTCAAAGTGATGAGCCAAAAGTAGATTTAATGGCAGCATTTTCTTTGTCAGATCGGCAGGCTGAAGACATTTTAGAAATACGGTTGCGTCAATTAGCCCGTTTAGAGGCGATCAAGATTGAGCAAGAGTTACAACAATTAGCGGAAGAAAAATCAGATTTAGAAGCGGTTTTAGCGAGTGAAGTGCTGATGCGCCGGCGAATTGTCAAAGAAATAGAAGCGGATGCCAAGACATATGGTGATGATCGACGCACTATGATTCAAGAGGAGAAGAAGTCAGTTGTTCAAACCCGGGTAATTGATGAGGCAATCACGGTGATTGTTTCTCAGAAGGGTTGGGTTCGTTCGCGCTTAGGACATGGTCACGATCCTGCGCAATTAAATTTTAAAGTGGGTGACGGTTTATATGATGTTTATGAATGTCGCACGGTCGATGTCTTGTTAGCTGTTGGCAGTAACGGGCGAGTGTATAGTGTTTCTGTGGCTGATTTACCAGGTTCTCGGGGTGACGGTACGCCCTATACTTCCTTTATTAATCTGACCTCTGGAACACAAATACTGACTTATTATGCGGGTCAATCAGATGACTTGTTACTCATTAGCTTAGCCTCAGGTAATGGCTTTTTAGCGAATGTAGCAGACATGGTGACCCGTAATAAAGCGGGTAAGGCATTTGTCGGATTAGACGAGCAGTTACCAGGTGGTGATTATGTTTTACCGATATTTCCTGTTCGGCCAGGTATGAAATTTCTAGCTTGTTTATCATCGACTGGTCGTTTATTGACTTTTGAATTAGCTGACTTAAAACGACTGCCAACTGGTGGGAAAGGGGTTATTTTGATGGATTTAGACCCCAAAGAAATACTTCAAAGTGCCGTGCCATATAGTGATGCGGGGATTGTCATGAGTGGGCTTGGTCGAGCCAATAAGTTGACTGAGGTAGCTATTACGCACAAAGTGCTATCCAGCTTTAAAGCGCAGCGTGCTAGAAAAGGGCATGCAATCGATCCTAAACTCAAAGAAGCGCGCTTAAAGCCACTTTAATTGATGATGAAGCGCGATAGATTTAGAGGAAAAATTTGTTTTGGGATTGGAGAGGGAGTAGTCACAAAGGCGCAAAATCACAAATGGCTCCAATAATCGAGGTGACTCGTCTATACTAATGGTTTAATACACAATGATTCATCTAAACTCTTTATAAAAAATGAACTTGCCAGTCAATTTATTCCCAAAAAAACGTGTTTTAACTTGTTTGATAAGCCTGATGGCTTCTTCCCTTAGTAGCCTTGTCATAGCTGCAGATTTAGTTGGTGATGCGAACAAAGGTGCTAGTAAAGTTTCCTTGTGTGCGGGCTGCCATGCAATTCCTGGATATCGCTCATCCGTGCCGGAAATTTATACGATCCCGATGATTGGTGGTCAATCAGCCGCTTATTTAGTGTCAGCCTTACAGGCCTACAAAAAAGGTGAGCGTAAGCATCCTACCATGCGCGGTATTGCTGGATCCTTATCCGATCAGGACATGGTTGATATAGCTGCTTACTATGCTGGACAAAGCGCTAGCTCCAAACCAAACTATTTAAAATAAAGATATTAGAAAGGTTGCTCTCATGAAATTGATCCTTAGTTTGAGTAGTTTCATGCTCATTATCGGACTCAGTAGCCCCGTCTATGCTGGTAATAAAGAAGCGGGTCGTGTTTTAGTTGAAAAAAATAACTGTAATTCCTGTCACGGCCCTGATCTAAAGTCACCCATTGCGCCAGCTTATCCCAAATTAGCTGGTCAACACGCCGATTATCTCTTTTATGCCTTAAAGTCGTATCAAGTAAATGGCCCGCAGGTAGGTCGTTCCAATGCCATTATGACCGCTCAGGCTAAGCAATTCAATGTAACTCAATTGAAGGATATGGCTGCTTATATTGCCTCTTTGCCTGGTGATTTAGTCATTAAAAAATAAGTCTTCCATCAGATGTCCTTTAAAAAGCCCATTGATTCAATATGATGGGCTTTTTATTTACCATGCGTTATTCAATGGCAGCCTCCTGCCCTTGCAGCAGATGATTTTTCATCAAGGCCTCAGCTTCTGCAGGTTTTTTACCGATTAATGCCGACATAATTTGGCGATGCTCTAGCAGAGATTTTTCTAATCGGCCAATTTTAGTTAAGGAATCTCTTCTTTGGAGTTTGAGGACTTGCCTTAAATCGGTGATTACGCGGTGCATCCAGGGGTTTTTTGCAAAGTCCTGTAATTTGTGATGAAACTCTTGATTGACTTCAAAAAAACGCTCAGTATCCCGGTTTGCAGCAGCTCGTTCTAATTTTGTATGAATAGAATCTAAAATTTCGAGTTCCTCTTCAGTCGCTTCTTCTGCAACTTTGCGACAGGCCTGTGCTTCAAGCAGAGCGATCACGGCAAAAATATTTTTAATATCGGTTTCTTGTACTTCTGTAACGTAGGCGCCTCGACGCAATTTCATTGTAATGAGTCCTTCAGCAGCAAGAACTTTTAAGGCTTCACGCAGTGGTGTACGACTGATACCAAAACTGGCGGTTAATAATTTTTCATCAATCCACGCACCTGGGGCTAATTCATGGCTAAATATTTTTTCGCGGATTAAGTTCGCGACGGAAAGATAGAGGGGAAGGCTTTCTAGTGATGAGATCATATTGATGAGAATTTTGTTTATATATAAACTATAACTTTATGAATTAATTATATTAAATAATATTGATTGTGAGGAATAAGTTTCTATTAAAGCTTGTATATTACATATTTTTGGATTCATTACGCATTTGAATTCATAATTATGAATTCATTTAATACTTTATTTTATTGTTTGTCAATGGTATGCTTATCTCTATTGATGCCTGAACATGTTTTTGCAAACAGCTAGCATGGCAGGATTGAAATTCTATGAAGGTCAAAATCATATGCAAAAGAACACTCCTAATAGTTGGCCGGATCTTGAAGCAACTCAGCAAAAAGATTGGGAAGCTCTAGCCCAAAAGTCGATTCCTCAAGGCAAAGTGGAAGACCTTGGATGGCAAACTCCGGATGGCATTCATCTGAAGGCTTTATATACCAAAGATGACTTACACGATTTGCCTTTTACAAATACTTACCCGGGCTTTGAGCCATTTTTACGGGGGCCGCAAGCAACGATGTATGCAGTCCGGCCTTGGACAATTCGTCAATATGCTGGTTTTTCAACGGCTCAGGAATCGAACGCTTTTTACAGACAGGCTCTAGCTAACGGCGGGCAGGGTGTCTCTGTAGCCTTTGATTTGCCAACGCATCGTGGGTATGACTCGGATCATCCCCGTGTAATGGGTGATGTGGGTAAGGCGGGTGTAGCTATTGATACGGTCGAAGATATGAAAATTCTTTTTGACCAAATTCCCCTAGATCAGGTATCGGTTTCAATGACCATGAATGGGGGTGTTCTACCCATCTTAGCTAGCTATATCGTCGCAGCCCAAGAGCAAGGTGTTGATCAAGCGCAACTTTCTGGAACGATTCAAAACGATATTCTCAAAGAGTTCATGGTGCGTAATACGTATATTTATCCCCCAGAACCATCGATGCGGATCATTGGCGATATCATTGAATATACCGCTCAACAGATGCCAAAATTTAATTCAATTTCTATTTCTGGCTATCACATGCAAGAAGCCGGTGCAAATCAATCATTAGAACTTGCTTTTACTCTGGCCGATGGCCAAGAGTACGTTAAAACTGCCTTAGCTAAGGGTTTAGATATCGACGTGTTTGCGGGTCGACTGTCTTTTTTCTTTGCAATTGGTATGAATTTTTACCTAGAAATCGCCAAACTGCGGGCCGCTCGACTTCTATGGTGGCGCATGATGAAAGCATTTCATCCTAAAAATCCAAAATCTCTCATGTTACGCACGCACTGCCAAACTTCTGGCTGGTCTTTAACGGAGCAAGACCCTTATAACAATATTGTGCGCACTACCATTGAGGCGATGGCCGCTGTCTTTGGAGGTACCCAGTCATTGCACACCAACTCTTTTGACGAAGCGATTGCTCTACCGACAGAATTCTCCGCCCGGATTGCCCGCAACACGCAGTTAATTATTCAAGAAGAAAGCCATATGACGAGCGTAGTAGACCCGTGGGCGGGCTCTTACATGATGGAAAAACTGACCCAAGAGATGGCTGATAAAGCTTGGGAGATTATTCAGGAAGTTGAGGCAATGGGAGGCATGACTAAAGCCGTTGAGAGTGGCTGGGCCAAGTTAAAAATTGAGGCTGCAGCAGCTCAAAAACAGGCCCATATTGATTCAGGAAAAGATACGATTGTCGGCGTTAATAAGTACCAATTAGCGCAGGAGGACTCTTTGCAAACTAGAGAAGTCGACAATAACAAAGTACGTGATTTACAGATTGCTTTTCTCAAAAAAATTAAAGCCGAGCGCGATCCGATAAAAGTTCGTCAGGCATTGGATGCAATTACGCAAGCGGCGCAAGACAAGACGGGTAATTTACTCGATTTAACTGTGCAAGCCATGCGACTAAGGGCTACTGTTGGTGAAGTTTCTGACGCTTTAGAGAAAGTATTTTCTCGGCACCGTGCTGATACGCAAAAGGTTACAGGAGTATATGCCATGGCTTATGATTCTGCTCAAGGGTGGGCTAAATTACAAGAGGAAATAGCCCAGTTTGGGCAAACCTTTGGTCGTCGACCGCGGGTCATGATTGCCAAGTTAGGTCAAGACGGGCACGACCGGGGTGCAAAGGTAGTAGCAACGGCCTTTGCTGATTTAGGTTTTGATGTGGATATAGGTACTTTATTTCAAACTCCGCAAGAGTGTGCCCGCCAAGCGATTGAAAACGATGTGCATGCTGTTGGAGTGTCTACTTTAGCGGCTGGGCATAAAACGCTTGTCCCGGAAATTATCGCTGAGCTCAAGCGACAAGGTGGCCAAGAGATCGTGGTTTTTGTAGGTGGAGTAATTCCTAGGCAAGACTATGAGTACCTTTTTGAGGCAGGTGTCAAAGGCATTTATGGGCCTGGCACACCAATACCCGCATCAGCCAAAGACGTTCTAGAACATATTCGCTCTCATCTTCTGTCAACGCAGGCCAAAGTTTAAGTCATTCATGGACTTGTCTGATAAGCAGCTTTTAAAGGAGTTAGTTGACTCTTCTTTATCCGCTAAAAATTTACAGCGCCGTGCTTTAGCAAAGTTGATTACGCTCTTAGAGTCCACTTTGAGTGCGCACCAAATTCGGGCAGACGAAGTTCTAAATCAAATTATTCCTCTGACTGGTAAATCCTTTCGGCTAGGTATATCTGGAGTTCCAGGTGTTGGTAAGTCGACCTTGATTGAGGCACTTGGGCTGTATTTAATTGCCCAGGGACACCGCGTTGCCGTGTTGGCAATTGACCCATCCTCAACTGTTTCAGGTGGTTCTATTCTTGGTGATAAGACTCGGATGGAGCAATTATCAATGAGTGAAAATGCTTTTATTCGGCCTAGCCCGACTGCCGGCAACCTTGGTGGGGTCGCCGAAAAAACGCGTGAAACGATACTCCTCGCAGAGGCAGCTGGATTTGATGTGGTTATCGTTGAAACCGTTGGTGTTGGGCAGAGTGAAATTGCTGTAGCTAATATGACAGATATGTTTGTACTCATGCATTTACCAAATGCTGGGGATGATTTACAGGCCATCAAAAAAGGGGTGATGGAGTTAGCTGATCTTGTCCTCATTAATAAAGCCGACATTGATCAAGCCGCCGCAACTCGCGCGCAATCGATGATCGCGCATTCTTTACATTTAATTGGTTCGTTTCCTAGTCAGGGTGATATGACCAGTAAATGGCAGCCTCAAGTCTTGGCCTTAAGCGCGCTCAAGCAAGAGGGTATTGCCCAGTTTTGGGATTTGGTCAAACAGTTTATAGCTGGGCAAACAAAGACTGGCGCCTTTCTTGGCAGACGGCAAAAACAAGCAAGCGCATGGCTGACTGAACATATAGAAGCCGGTTTGAAGTTGAAGTTTCGCGAACATACAGCCATTGCAAACCAGTACCCCAACACTTTAGAACAAGTCCGCAGTGGACAGCTAGCACCATCGGTAGCAGCCAGACAATTATTAGCAATCTTTCATAGCAATTCGGAGAAGGTAGGGTAGTCATGAACGAAATTATTCGACAATTAGAAGCCAAGCGAGAACAGGCCTATTTAGGCGGTGGTCAAAAGCGTATCTTTGCACAGCACAATAAAGGCAAATTGACTGCCCGAGAGCGGCTCGCATTACTCCTTGATGAGGGCTCTTTTGAAGAATGGGATATGTTTGTAGAGCATCGTTGTACAGATTTTGGGATGGCCGATGAAACTGTTCCTAGCGATGGGGTCGTTACTGGTTATGGCATGATTAATGGTCGATTGGTATTTGTGTTTTCGCAAGACTTTACAGTTTTTGGTGGTTCTCTTTCAGAAGCACATGCTGAAAAAATTTGCAAAGTAATGGATCAGGCGATGAAGGTTGGTGCCCCAATTATTGGTCTGAATGACTCAGGTGGCGCCAGAATCCAAGAGGGAGTGGCATCCCTTGGCGGTTATGCAGAAATTTTTCAACGCAACGTCATGGCCTCCGGAGTCATTCCGCAAATCTCCCTAATCATGGGCCCATGTGCTGGTGGGGCTGTCTATTCACCAGCATTGACAGACTTTATTTTTATGGTCAAAGATAGTTCGTATATGTTTGTCACTGGGCCAGATGTCGTCAAGACTGTTACCCATGAAGAGGTTAGTGCGCAGGAGCTAGGTGGTGCCCTCACGCATTCAACCAAGTCAGGAGTTTGTGACCGCGTTTTTGAAAATGATGTGGAAGCGCTCTTAATGGTCCGTCGATTTTTCAATTACTTACCACTTTCTAATCGTGAGTCAGCTCCTCACCGTCCTAGCTCTTGTGTTGCCTTAGAAGAGGATTTTTCACTGGACACCCTCATACCGTCCCACCCCAATAAGCCTTATGACATGTTAGAGCTCATTCTAAAAGTTTTAGATGATAGCGATTTTTATGAAATTCAGCCCGATTACGCCAAGAATATCGTAATTGGTTTTGGCCGAATTGATGGCCAATCAGTTGGCATAGTAGCAAATCAACCCTTAGTTCTAGCAGGATGCTTGGATATTAAGTCAGCAATTAAGGCGGCGCGTTTTGTGCGGTTTTGTGATTCATTTAACATCCCAGTAATTACTTTTGTAGATGTACCAGGATTTATGCCAGGAACTGCCCAAGAATACGGGGGCATTATTAAGCATGGGGCTAAGTTACTTTTTGCCTACGCCGAATGTACTGTTCCCAAAATTACTGTCATCACCAGAAAAGCCTATGGTGGAGCTTATGATGTCATGTCATCAAAGCACTTGCGCGGAGATGTCAACTTTGCATGGCCATCTGCAGAAATTGCAGTCATGGGCCCTAAAGGGGCAGTAGAAATTATTTTCCGGGAAGAAAAGGGTGATGCCAATCAATTAGCGCAGCGTGAGGCCCAGTATAAAGCGAAGTTTGCTAATCCATTTGTAGCAAGTCGCCGAGGCTATATTGACGATGTCATTATGCCGCACGAAACCCGAAAACGGATTGCTAGATCTTTAGTCATGCTCAAACATAAAGAATTAGAAAATCCATGGAGAAAACATGACAATATTCCTTTATAACCAGATTAATATGTGTCTAAAGAATGATGACTATGTTTAAAAAAATTCTCATTGCTAATCGTGGTGAAATCGCTTGTCGAGTAATCCGTACTTGCCGGTCTATGGGAATTGCTTCGGTTGCCGTTTACTCCGAAGCCGATGCCGAAGCTCTGCACGTTCAAATGGCTGACGAAGCCGTTTTGATTGGTCCAGCTCCCTCGCGCGAGTCTTATTTAGTGATGGAAAAAATCATTGCTGCAGCTAAAACTACCGGTGCACAAGCAATTCATCCAGGTTATGGCTTTCTTTCTGAAAACGAGACTTTTGCAAAATTGGTTGAAGATGAGGGCCTCGTATTTATTGGTCCTAAGTATGCAGCGATCGCCTCCATGGGTGACAAGATCGCCTCCAAAAAGTTAGCGATGGCCTCTGGCGTGAATACCATCCCGGGCTATAACGAAGTGATTCTAAATGCCCAGCAAGCAGTAAAAATTGCCCAGAATATTGGCTACCCAGTCATGCTCAAGGCATCTGCTGGTGGGGGTGGCAAGGGTTTACGCGTGGCCTTTAATGATCAGCAGGCAGAAGAGGGGTTTATTGCTTGTACTAATGAGGCGCGTAATGCGTTTGGTGACGACCGGATTTTTATAGAAAAATTCATTGAAGAGCCTCGTCATATTGAAATTCAAATTTTAGGTGACTCTTTTGGTAATGTAGTTTTTTTGTGGGAGCGTGAATGTTCGATTCAGCGGCGTCATCAAAAAGTCATTGAGGAAGCTCCTTCACCATTTATTAGTGAAGAAACACGTCAAGCTATGGGGGCACAAGCCGTTGCTCTTGCCAAAGCGGTGAACTATCAATCTGCTGGAACAGTTGAATTTGTTGTTGGCAAAGATGAATCATTTTATTTTTTAGAAATGAATACGCGTTTACAAGTTGAGCACCCCGTGACTGAGATGATTACGGGGCTTGATTTGGTCGAGCAGATGTTGCGCGTTGCTGCTGGGCAAGCATTAGCTTTTAAGCAAGGGGATATCCTTCGTAATGGTTGGGCAATGGAGTGTCGTATTAATGCCGAGGATCCATATCGCGGATTTTTACCATCGACCGGCCGATTAACGCACTATCAACCCAATGCCAAAGAGGGTATTTCTAGAATCGATACAGGCTTTTATGAGGGTAGTGACATACCGATGTTTTATGACTCGATGATTGCAAAAGTCATTACCCATGGCCAAAATCGCCAGGAAGCGATTGCCCGAATGCAGTTTGCGCTGAATGAATTTGTAATTGCGGGAGTTCATTCAAATATTCCTTTTCAGGCGGCCTTAATGCAGCATCCTAGTTTTCAAGCGGGGGATTTTAATACCGGATTCATTGGCGAACATTTTCCAGATGGCTTTCATGGTTTAAGCCCAAGCGTGGCAGAGCAAGAATTGTTGAGTGCGATAGCCACCACAATCCATTTAGGATATCTGGCAAGATCTTTACAAATTTCTGGTCAGTTAGATGGCCATACACTTCAAACTCCTACCAGTTTTGAAGTATTGGTGGGGCCCAGTGGTCAGCAGTTATCGATATCAACCACGGTAAAGCATTCTGAAAAAGGTCTTTGGGTAGAGGTTGGACAACAACAGGTATTCATTGAGTCTGATTGGCAGGTTGGCTCGACCCTTTACCGTGCCCAGATTAATGGCCAGCCTTACAGTTTGCAAGTCGCCCGTCAGGGTGTATTTTATATCTTGCAGATGAATGGTATTAGTTTCCAATCGATGGTCATGACCACGGGCAATGCCAAGTTGCAGAAGTTAATGCCATTGAAAGTCGCGCCAGATTTATCTAAATATTTACTCTCCCCCATGCCAGGGCTTCTAGTCCAAGTAGCTGTTCAGGTTGGTCAAAAAGTCCAAGCTGGAGAGCGCTTGGCCGCGATTGAGGCGATGAAGATGGAAAATATCTTGTTTGCATCGCAAGTGGGCGTAGTCGCAGAGATCCTTGTTGAGCAAGGGCAAAGTTTGAGTGTTGATCAAGTAATTATGCGTTTTGAATAAGGAAGATGTTATGAATAGGCCATTTCGGGTATTAGGTATACAGCAAGTAGCCATTGGTGGGCTTGATAAAGAGGAGTTAAAAAAATTCTGGGTAGATATGCTTGGCCTAGAGTTCAAATCGAGTTTTCGATCTGAACGTGAAAATGTTGACGAAGACATTTATACGATTGGTAGTGGCCCCCATCCGGTCGAGTTTGACTTGATGCAGCCGATTGATCCCCAAAAAAAACCAGCTGTGCACTTAACGCCACTTAATCATATTGGCTTATGGATTGATGACTTACCAACCGCCGTTGAGTGGCTCACAGCGCAAGGTGTGCGCTTTACCCCAGGTGGGATTCGGCGGGGCGGAGATGGCCACGACATTATTTTTGTTCATCCAAAATCGAGTCATGAATTCCCCATAGCGGGTTCTGGTGTTTTAGTCGAACTCGTCCAGGCCCCAGAAGAGATGATTAAGTCAGTTTGCTAAGCATTGTTTGGCGAAAGTATTTTGATCAGATTTTATCCGAATTTTGTCATGTCGGGGATTCTCTTGGCATAATAGAGCCTTAATCAACCCAGTTTTGCTTTAGGAGAAAGTATGTCTAATTTGCCCCAGGGAATGGAAATTCATGCCGAAGTTAGCTCGGAGTTTGCGAGCATTTTAACCACCGAAGCACTCGCTTTTGTGGCAAAACTGCATCATTCCTTTGAGGCGCGCAGACAAGAGTTATTGCAGGTTCGGATTGAGAAAACCAAGCGTTTAGATGCCGGAGAAATGCCTAGTTTCCCCCCAGAGACAAAAGCTATTCGAGAGGGAGATTGGAAGATTTCACCGGTGCCGCCAGCTCTACATTGCCGCCGCGTAGAAATTACTGGCCCAGTTGATGCCAAGATGGTAATTAACGCCTATAACTCTGGCGCAGACTCTTACATGACTGATTTTGAAGATTCGAATAGTCCAAGTTGGAGTAATCAAATTCAAGGGCAAATTAATTTAAAAAGTGCGATTCGTAGGGAGTTACGCTTCGAGCAAAATGGAAAAAGTTATGCTCTCAATGAAAAAATTGCGGTTTTACAGGTTCGACCTCGAGGCTGGCATCTTGATGAAAAGCATGTTTTGATTGATGGTAAGCGGATTTCTGGTGGTATTTTTGATTTTGCCTTATTCTTTTTTCACAATGCTAAAGAGCAGCTTGCGCGCGGGGCTGGACCCTATTTTTATCTACCAAAACTAGAGAGTTATCAAGAAGCCCGGTTGTGGAATGATATTTTCATCATGGCTCAAGCGGAGTTGGGTATTCCGAGGGGATCAATCAAAGCTACCGTTTTGATTGAGACGGTTTTAGCTGCGTTTGAAATGGATGAAATGCTCTATGAACTACGTGAGCATAGTGCTGGACTCAATGCTGGTCGGTGGGATTATATTTTCTCTTGCATTAAAAAATTCAAAGTTGATAAAAACTTTTGTTTAGCTGACCGCGCTAAAGTAACGATGACAGCTCCTTTTATGCGGGCTTACGCTTTACTACTGCTTAAAATTTGTCATCATCGTGGCGCGCCAGCGATTGGTGGAATGAGTGCTTTAATTCCAATTAAAAATGATCCAGAAAAAAATGCCATTGCCATGGCTGGCATTATTTCTGACAAAAGGCGTGATGCGGAGGATGGTTATGATGGTGGTTGGGTCGCCCATCCCGGACTCGTCGAGCCAGCCATGATTGAGTTTAAAAAGGTTTTGGGAGATAAATTACATCAGTTTGAAAAGCAAAAGCCGGAAGTGCAAGTCGTTGCTGCTGATTTATTAAATTTTGAGCCTGAAAGTCCAATTACGGAATTTGGTCTGCGGATGAATATTAATGTCGGTATTCATTACTTGGGGGCTTGGCTAGCAGGTAATGGTTGTGTTCCGATTCATAATTTAATGGAAGATGCGGCTACTGCTGAAATCAGTCGATCCCAAGTATGGCAGTGGATTCGCTCCCCCAAGGGTGTTTTAGAGGATGGCCGAAAAGTAACTGCACCGATGGTTAAAATCATGGTTCAAGAAGAGCTCCAAAAAGTCAAAGATTCAGGGGCAACAGGCCATTGGGACCGTGCGGCTGAAATTTTTGAACAAATGGCCACGAGTGAGCATTTTGAGGAATTCTTAACTCTTCCTCTTTATGAAGAAATTTGATTAATGCCCCATCTCGGCTGTTTTTAAGAGAAGCTAGTCAATGGGTATTTTAGCCATCGAGACATCAAGTCATTGGTGTTCGGTGGCTTTCTTGTTTGCCGATCGCCAACTAGTTCGGCATGAGCTTATTTCGAATCAGGCCAGTCAGATGCTCTTGCCTTGGATTCATGAGCTGATGCAAGCAAATAGTCTCTCTTGGGATGCGATTGAGCGCATAGCTGTATCGAATGGGCCTGGTGCATTTACCGGTATCCGCCTGGGTGTTGGTATTGCACAAGGTATAGCATATGCCAGGGCTAAGCCCTTGATCCCAATTACGAGTATGGACGGCATGATGGCTTATCAATATATGGTAGGCCATCCACAAGTCCAGCAGGATGGTTATATGATTGCCGCGATTGATGCCAGAATGGGACAATGGTACTGGGGTGTTTATCAGACCTTTAAAGATCGCCTGCCTATTCGAGCCGATGCGATTGCCTTATCTGAACCAAGCTTGATCCAAGCTCGGTCTACCAATCTGGTTTTGGGGCATCAGCTAACTCTGGGAGAAGATATTGGTAGTCATTTACAAATCATTTCTGGGGAAGTGTCTCCCCATTCCCTAGGAATAGCATTTTTAGCCTTGCAGGCCGATTTAAGTGGCTCTTTTTTAGCAAAAGATTGTCAACCACTTTATATCAGAGATAAAATCGCACAGACGATCCTTGAAAGATCGACTCCAAGCTTGTAGAGGCTTTTCATGCATCAGGCTAATTTTGAATTTCGGGTGATGTGTAAAGAGGACTTAGCCCAGGTATTAATGATTGAGCAGTTTTCTCATAGCAATCCTTGGACACAAAAAAATTTTTTGGACTGCCTGGATCATGCCTATTGGAATTACGTCTTGCAAGATGTAGTCTCCAAGCATATTTATGGACACTGTATTTTTATGCCTGGAGTGTCTGAGTTGCATTTGTTGAATATCACCATAGATCATGCGTTTCGTCGGCACGGTATTGCATTGCGGGCTTTACAGGCCATTGAAAAGACGAGTATTGAAAAGGCCATGTTTAAAATTATTTTAGAGGTACGGGCAAGTAATTTTGCAGCAATTGGCTTATATGAGAAACTAGGTTACCAAACAATTGGAATTCGTAAAGATTATTACCCCTATCAATTGACCAGCAGAGATCGTACTAGTGAAGTTTTGCAAAAAAGCTCGACTCGAGAGGATGCGGTGGTTATGGAAAAAACATTAGTGAGGTAATAAGATGAGGCGTATTGAAATACTTCAGGAAATCGGGATTACTTCATGGATCAGTCGTGATGCCTTGCAACTTGCAAAGTCAAAGGCTGACGAGGAGCAGATGATTCAAGCCCCATCTTCGCCAAAAAATCTACAAAAACCACAAAGCAGTCAGCCAAAGACGTCCGATCAGACCACGATAATAGGGCCGAAGGATCAACCCCTTTGGACAGTAGTCTGGCAGGAAAAGAACTCTAGTAA
>CAIQHU010000152.1 GCA_903871735.1 uncultured beta proteobacterium
AAGCCGTCTTGTAACCAAAGATTATCCACAAAAGCGCCGACCTCTTCTAAGCTTTGCCGTAAAATAATCGATTGAGCCTCAGGAATCGGGGTACTCAAAATCGGTTTGTCATCGTGCATATATTGATCAATTCTTTTTAACCTGAATTTTTAAGCTTTACTGTTCATTGTCTTTAAATACGACTATTGGCTAGTTTTTTAGCTAATGCTTATTATTGCTCTTTTTGGATTTGCCTTTTCCTTCATCTTGCTAAAGTAAAGTCCTTGTTATGAGGTATATTTTAAAAATCTGCGTCAAGTACTTGATAATGAAAAATCGATGGCCCTAAGCCAAGCCTTCAACTGATTGTCTGACTCTGGTTCTCACTGAAGTAAGTACTTCAGTACTAACATAGCTACGAACTTCAGTGATAACTTAGCCACCAACTAAAAACAATAAACTAAATTCAACCAAAACCGACATCCCTTACAACTAATTACGCCAATAGTGAACACTGCTTTTATTCTAATACCCGATTTTATTCTGATTATCTTCGCATGGGCACTCAATCGCTACACGAACCTGAATAAAGAACTTTGGATTGGTATTGAAAAGTTGGTCTACTGGATCTTATTTCCCTGCCTCTTACTCAGTTCTGCTAGCCGAGCAGTGATTGATTGGGGCGACAATATCCCAATGCTTTTACTGATCGCCGCTGTGATGATCATCATCGCTAGTATCGCCTATGCTAGTAAATGGATCCTTCGTCCTGACCCGATAAACCACTTTTCAGGAACTCAAACGGCTTTTCGCTTTAATACTTATATCGCTCTGGCGGTGGCTGGCCGGCTGGGTGGTGAAGCTGGGCTCGCTTTAATGGCTATTAGTGTGGCCTGTATCGTTCCACTATCCAATATGCTGTCAATTATCACTCTAGCAAGCAATACGAAACACAATATTTGGCTAGAGATTCTTCGTAACCCCTTTTTAATCTCAACAGTAATCGGTCTTACCCTGAATGTTTCAGGTATTCAGTTGCCAGAAATGATTCATAACAACTTAGTTCGTATGGGAAACGCATCGATTCCACTGGGTCTCATGGCCATCGGCGCTGGCTTGCAATGGGTCAGTACTAAGAAAGATCTCACCTTAGTGGGTATGTGGGTCACTTTAAAACTCATGGTTTTGCCACTTTTTGTCTTAATTGGTGCCCACATCATTAACTTACCCGAACCGCAACGCATCAATGCCATCATCCTAGCATCGATGCCTACTGCAACTAGCGCCTTTGTAATGGCTACGCGAATGGGTGGCAATGGCGCCATCGTGTCGGTGACTATTTCTGTCATGACGATCTTGGCAGGGCTTACCGTACCTTTTTGGCTTGCGATGGCTAAATAAATTAATCTCTAAAATTATTAAAGCTTAAAGGGGCTTCCGTGACGTCTTTACGTAAGAGGGCCATGACAGCCTGTAAATCATCGCGTTTAGCGCCAGTTACCCGAATAGCATCTCCCTGAATACTTGCCTGTACCTTGATCTTACTGTCTTTTATCATGCGCACAACCTTCTTGGCTAAGTCTCCTTGTATCCCCTTTTGAATCTCAATGAGTTGCTTAATTTTATCCCCAGAAATTTTCTCTTTTTTGGCATCTTTTAAAAACCGCACATCAACTTGACGTTTAGCTAACTTGCCTAGCAAAACATCCCGTACTTGCCCTAGTTTGAATTCATCATCTGCAAATAGGGTAATTTCAGCTTCCTTGTGCTCTACGCGCGAATCAGATCCTTTAAAATCAAAGCGCGTACTGATTTCTTTATTCGCCTGCTCTAAGGCATTTTTAACTTCAACCATATCAGGTTCACAAACCACATCAAATGAGGGCATTTTTCTCTCCTAAAGTCATCAATCAGTAATAATATCCTTCTGTGCAAATTCATTCCAATTATCCACTGCAATTACTCAATTCATTTGGTTTTGCAGCCTTCGCTCAAGAATTCGTTTCTGTAAAAACGAATTCCGAGTTATTTGATGCAATATCCTACGCCAACTCGAAAAAGTTCCCATGGCAAATCATTGGTGGTGGAAGTAATATCGTACTACGGAGTAATTTGCCAGGACTAACTATTCAAATGCAAATTCTTGGGAAAAAACTGGTTCGGGAAACAGAAAGCCAGTTTGTGATTGATGTTGGAGCTGGCGAAAATTGGCATGATTTTGTGGCGTGGTCGCTTGAGAACAACTATCTTGGGCTAGAAAATTTAGCCTTAATTCCAGGTACTGTTGGAGCTGCACCGATCCAAAATATCGGGGCATATGGTCAAGAAGTAGAAGCCTTTATCGACTCGGTTGAGGTAATTGATACTGCTTTAATGAAACCCACCTCAGATCAAGAAAGTGTCAACGTGGTTCTATCGAATGTAGATTGCCAATTTACTTATCGCGACAGTATTTTTAAAAGTAACCCCTCCCGCTTTGTTGTGACCCAAGTCCGCTTTACTATCCCTAAAAAGTGGCTCGCAAATATCCAATACGCCGAACTGTCAAAACAGTTTTTCGATAACCCATCCCCAAGCGCTAAGGACATCTTCCTGGCTGTTTGTCAAATCCGAAAAAATAAGCTACCGGATCCCAAGTTACTTGGAAATGCAGGAAGTTTTTTTCATAATCCGGTTGTCAGTTCAAGTCAATTTGGAGTTTTAATTTACTGGTCAACTACAAACCTTTGGACCTGGGGCCAGCAATATTATGTAATTAAAAGAAATCCA
>CAIQHU010000153.1 GCA_903871735.1 uncultured beta proteobacterium
AATCAGGACACAATTGACTCAATAGCCGCACAAGCGACTTCTGCGGGCATTGCTAATCAGCAGTTATTAAACGCTTTAAATGCTAGTCAAACCCAAGTGCAAAACCCAGCGCCCAGTTTACTAACGACAAGCGCTCCAAATATTGGTGTAAGCCAGTTGAATACGGAGAAAAATGTTGAGCCTACGGACAATCTCTCACAGGTAACTACCGCGCAAGCTAAAAGTGATATTCTCAAATCAGATTTATCGCCTAGTGAGCAAGCTCAAATGGCGAATCTGTTGAATTCAAAGATGAGTGCTTTAAACAGCCCAACCAATAGCAACATTGACGGTGCTAAAGTCAATAATCAAATGATTCAAGCAAATCCGAATGTAGTAGCTCAGGGACTCGATCAAAAATCAGTAACACCGCAAGTACCTTTAAATGGTTTAACCAAGGCTGAAGAGGCCACTACCAAGATTTTGTATGTTAATCCAAATTATGATGAAGCAATTAATTCGCCTAAATCATTTATTTCTTCAGTAGGAGCACAAAATACCGCGGATAATTTGATTAGTAATTCGGGTATGCGAAGCATGGTAGAGAGTCGCCTGTTTGAAAATACACTGCAGGCTGAAAAGATTGAGCAAAAGATTGGGGATGAAATCATAGTTGATCAGGCAGCAGGATTATTGGCTGGAGCTGGCTTTAGTCAACCCATGTACTCAGGATCATTAAAGTTAGAAGCCACGAATACGAGTTTAGCCGCAGGCCCACTTTACAATGAAGTAATGAGTGCTGCCAAATCAGGCGGCGGTAGAATTGTTTTAGAGGTGAATCCAGATAACATGGGCCCGATTCAGATTGATCTTCAAATTGATCAAAATGGTCAAGCTTTGATGATTGTTAACGGCGCCAGTGACGCTACGCAAGCCAGATTAGAGCAGGGCAGTGGTCAATTGCGACAAGAGTTTGCTCAAATGGGGCTCAATTTATCCTTAGACATGCGTCAAAACTCGGCCAGTAACCACTTTAATCAGGGCGGTAACGGTAATTCAAACCCATTTAACAACAGTGCGGCACAACAATCTAATACTTCTTTGACAAATTCGAATAAACTGTTGAATATTAATACATTATCATCAAATAGAAGTAATGCAGATCGCGGTTCATCTGGAGTTAATTTGTTTGCATAAAACCTAAGAATGAGGATTACTCATGGCTGAAGAAGTACAAAACGAAGTTGCCCAAGACGCGACCGCTGCGGTCGCTGCTGCGGCAGCTGCGGCCGTTCCAACTGACGCTGCAATAGCTGAAGAGGCCGCTAAGAAAAAGAAAAAAATGTTGATTATCATTATCGCGGCCTTGGTGGTCGTTTTAGGTGGTGGTATTGGCGTATATATGTATATGAAAAGCTCAGCTGAAGCCAGGCTTGCAGCTGAGATAGAAGAAAAGAAACCCGAAAACATTTTGAAGAAACAATTGGCAGAGCGCAAACTCAATGCCCCTCCAATTTATATTCCCTTAGATGAAATCGTAGTGAATTTACCAGGTCGTGGCGGAGAGCATTACTTACAAACCAAAATTGTTTTGCGCACAGCTGATTCAAAAACAGAAGGCAAGATTAAAGACTTTTTACCTCTGATACGAGACAGGATTATTACGGTCTTATCCTCTAGGCAAATGCAAGAGTTGGCAACCGTAGAGGGCAAAACACAGATGGCCAAGGAAGTGGCGCTAGTCATCAATTCGATTATTGCCCCACAACTTGCTGCAATTTATGTTTTACAGCAGCAGCCAAATACCACCGATATGCAAAATTTAGAGCGCTTAGGCGTAGTACCTAAGGAGACATCCACAGGCCAGAAAATTTCGCAAGAAGCGGCTAATGCAGCTGCCGCTTTTTGGAACATAACGGAAATGGATTTACCCGTCCAGGCAGTCTTATTTAGTACTTTTGTGATGCAATAATCTTCGGTGTTTATATAAAATATGGCGGAAGAATATAACTTTGAGATGAGCATTGACGCTAGTGATCAGCGTGGAATGTTCGATAAATCAAAGATTATTGCAAGACGGCGTATGCCGACCTTGGAGTTAATTCACGAGCGTTTTTGTCGCGCGGTACGTCTTACCCTATTTAATATGATCCGTACTCCTATTGAGGTACAGATGCATATGCCGGTGGTCAAGACTTACGAGCAGTTCGTCAACGAGTTTCCAGAAAGAACCAATATTAATATTGTTGGTATTCGTCCCTTGCGGGGAGTGGGCTGTTGGATTATTGATCCAGGGGTTGTATATATTGCGGTAGATAATATGTTTGGAGGCGAAGGTCGCATTGCCCCAAGGCTAGGGATGCGTGAATATACCCAAACCGAAATGCGAATTATTCGGCGCTTAGTTGATGCATTTTTAGGCGACTATGAAAAATCGTGGAAGCCGATTCATGAAATCAAGTTTGATTTTATGCGTCAGGAAACAAACTTTGGATTTGCCAAAATCACCTCGCCAGGAGAGATGGTTTTGCACTCCAAATTTACAATTGATATCAACGGCCGTAAAGGTGACGTAGATCTTTGTATACCGTTTTGGGTTTTAGAACCAGTTAAAGCCATTTTATATAACAATATGCAGGGCTTTCAGGCGGAGCCTGATGAGCACTGGTCGAGCTTATTGAATGATCAAGTACACGAAGCCAAAGTAACCGCTGTGGCCGTACTTGCGCGTAAGCAAATGTTATTAGGTGACGTGATTTCGATGTCTGTTGGTGAGATTATTCCGATTGAGATTTTAGATCCAATTACCGTTTACGTGGATGGTTTACCGGTCATTCGGGGCCAATATGGCGTGAAGAATGGGCGTTACTCAGTGAAGATTGATTCCATTCAGCATCCTGCGGAATTTTTAAAGAGCCCCTTAGAAAATGCAAGGCTTGGGCCTAGTATGTTGCGTGGTCAAGAGACGGGTGAACTGTATGAAAGCTTTGCATCCAAACCACAAACCGAGTCAGAGGAAACTGAAGAAGACTTAGACAGTCTATTTGACACATCTGATATTGAAAAACTAACACCTGAAATGCTGACCAAAGAGGATAAATAAATGGCTGAAAATGATAACGAATTAGCAGGGTCTATGAGCGCGAAAGACGTCTCGGGATCAATGCGTAAAGCCACTTTTAATAATTTAGAAGACGGCTCCAAGCCAGGTGCGCCGATTAATGAAATTGATTTAGTGATGGATGTGCCGGTTCAGGTCACCGTTGAACTGGGTCGTGCCAAGATGCAGATCCGGAATTTATTGAACTTGACTTATGGATCTGTCATCGAATTAGATATTTTGGCAGGTGAGCCACTTGAGGTGGTGGTCAATGGCTGTTTAGTGGCGCAAGGAGAAGTCGTGATTGTGAACGATCGTTACGGTATTCGCTTAACTGACATTGTTACGCCAGCAGAGCGCTTACGTAAAATTAACCGCTAAAAATTGCGCATGACGCGAGCGTTTGAACTGTTGAACTCGAAACCTCGTAAGCCGTTTTGCCACTTCTTGACTCGTAAAACTGCTCTGATACTGCAAGGCATTGTATTGATTGCTTTAGCCCCAGAGGCTTTAGCTGCTGAGCCAGTGATTCTTGCCCCAAGCTCATCGTCTTTTGGTGGGATGGTTTGGTTTACATTTATCTGTCTGATGTTGGGGGCTGGGCTTTTAGGCTTACTGGCTTGGTTAATCCGTCGTAATAAAGGGTTACAAGCACCCAATGCCGATATCCAAATTGTTTTGCAGCAAGCCATTGGCCCGCGTGAACGCGTGATTGTGATGAAGGTTTTAGATCGCGTTTTAGTAATTGGTCAAACTCCGCATCAAATTAGTTTATTAACCGAGCTGGAGCCGGAGGAGATTGCTGACTTGTCCTCGAGGGCGGCCCCACCGGATATAAAAGCAACTTTTGCCCAGTTGCTCAAAGGAAAAATTTAGTGCACTTACTTCATCAGTTCACACTATACGGAAGATCTTTTAAGTTTCTTGGCTTACTGGTGGTGACTGGCCTGATTATGTTATTGCCCAGTGATGGCTTTAGCCAGGCCTTGCCTTTGATTACCTCCAAACAAACGGGTGGTGGAACGGCTTTTGCAGTTCCTGTTGAAACAGTCTTGGCTTTAACGGCGCTGACTTTCTTGCCAGCAGCGTTGATCTTGATGACCAGTTTTACGAGGATACTGATCGTATTTTCTTTGCTGCGTCAGGCCTTAGGTTTAACGACTATGCCGCCTAATATTGTGTTGATTGGGCTTTCTTTGTTTTTGACGCTTTTCATCATGAACCCGATTCTAGAAAATATTTATGAAAAGGCGTATGTGCCCTATTCAAAAAATAAGATTGGTTTTACAGAGGCGGTCGAGAAAGGTAGTTTGCCCTTGAAAGAGTTTATGCTCAAGCAAACACGCCGTGAGGATTTAAATGTATTTGCCAAGATGTACGCTAAGCCAATTAACTCAAAAGAAGATATTCCGATGGTTGTGTTGATACCGGCATTTGCGATTTCTGAGATCAAGACAGGATTTTTAATTGGGTTTATTGTTTTCTTACCATTTTTAGCAATCGATTTTGCTGTGGCCAGTATATTGACATCACTGGGTATGGTCATGGTCTCGCCGATGATGTTTTCCTTGCCCTTAAAGTTAGTTGTTTTTGCCTTAGCTGACGGGTGGACTTTATTAGCAGCTTCCTTGGTACAGAGTTATTACTGACCATGGAAACAGGCATTATTATCGATTTAGTATTACAGGCCTTGACCATGGCGGCCATTTTGGCGGGACCACCGATTCTAGCTTTATTGATTACTGGATTATTAATTGGTATCTTACAAGCCGCGACCCAGATTAACGAAACAACGGTAGCGTTTGTACCAAAGTTAATTGTTTTTGGGATTGTGGTTTTATTAATTGGTCCGGTTTCTTTGGCCTTATATACCGACTACATCCGCGAGTTGTTTTTACGGATTCCAGCATTAATGGCCTAAGCGATGATTAATTTAACCGGGGCTTTAATAGAGCAATATACGATTGCTTTGATGCTGACCTCAGTACGGTTTATGGGATTATTATTGACGGCGCCGATGTTATCGTTTCGGGCCTTTCCGATTTCTTTTCGGGTGATGTTATCGGTTTTAATTGGGTTTCTGGCAATGCCCATTTTAAATAGTAACGAACCTCTACCGCAATTTGGGATGGCCTCTTATTTTTCGGTTGGTGTGGAGTTGGCGATTGGGGCTTTTATCGGTTTTGCGATTCGTATGGGTTTGATTGTGATAGACATTGCTGCTGAAGTTTTATCATTTTTATCAGGCTTTAGTTATGCTTCGACGATGTTTCGTGACCCTGTACTCGAATCTGGACTAGTGGCCCAGTTTTTAGGTTTGGTCACATTGGCCATGACTTTTGCATTAAATATTCATTTAATTTTGATTGATATCGTTTTACAAAGTTTTAAAACAGTACCTTTTGGGACATGGCCGAGCAACTGGTCGGCTCAGTCATTATTTACGTTGATGACCCAATCTTTTCAGTTGGGGTTGATTTTATCGATGCCGATCTTACTGGTGTACTTGATGTTTAATATAACGCAAGCCTTTTTGGGCAGGACGAGTCCGCAATTGAATTTATTTTCGGTAGGTTTTGCATTTACGATTCCATTAGCATTTTTAGTTTTGACATTAATTTTGCCTGATTTACAGTTAATGTTGATGCGTGCAATCGAAAATCCATTAAGATTAGTCCGTGATGGAATGGAGTTAAAGCTTGGGCGTTAGGTTAATCAATTTCGGGCGTATTTTTTTAATCATGGGCATATCCATGAGTTGGCTAAGTCTTGCCCAAACGAGTAACCCACCGAATGCGCCAGTTGAAGTCAAGAGTGGAGAGTTCACGCCAGAAAAGTTTAATGCCGGGATGGCTAGAGCGAGGCAGTCCTGTGAGCAGCAATTGCCCTATCCTGTAGTTCCTAATGTAAACCCCTACAATCCCAAAGATATTCAGGTATGTAAACGCCTAGAAATTCGTGGCAAGCGGATGGAGTGCGAAATCAACAATATGTCACGGCAATTTGTAGGTGGGGCGTCGTTAACGGAGTTAAAAAATTGGAATCAATGTGTCGGTAAGATTGCCATCCTTTTACAAGATGGTTATTACATTGCGGCAAGCGAAATTGACCGGCGCCAGAAAATTTGTAATGACCAGTTTTTTCGTGACCCGGGGGACTCTCCTAAGCTAGGCTATTTAGAGCGTTTACGTAAAGAATTTTCTCGCCCCGATTACGCCGCCCCTGAAAAAAAATTGCCAGAAACCGCCTTATTTGATCGCTCTGCCATTCGGGTTGATGATCAAAAGGCAGGATTACTCAAGTGTGAGTATTTAAATCCCCCCGAGCCTGCTGCGCCGACCCCGCCACCTGGTCCAAAACTAGATCCTGGAGTGGTGCCAGTACCAAACCCTGCCACGCCAAGGCCGATTGACCCGAATACAGCGAAGAAAGCTGAGCCTAAAAAACCGGTCAATAAGGATTCTCAAAGTGGTTCAGGTCCTAAAAAGGTAGACCCAAAGGAAAAATCGAAATCGAATATGACTCCCCCCGTTGGCGAATGTAAGCGACCCAAGTTGGATTGTCCCGTACCGCAAACACCAGTTTCCCAAGCAAAATAACCGATATTCAGATAGGACTTGTCAATGAAATTGTTTAAAAGAGCCCCTTTTTGCCAAGTATTTTTTTCTAGAGTTCCGTTAAACACGTATCTTGCAAAGCTTGTGTTCGGACTTTTCTTAAGCGCCAGTGGCATCAGTTTTGCCCAACAGGCGGCGCCTGCCGCCCCATCAGCCCCTACAACGGATGATGAAATGAGCAAGGCCATTTTAGAAAAGTTACAAAAATCGGGTGATATTGTGATTCGGCCGAGCGACTTACCGCCAAAGCCACCTCCGAAAGCTGCTGCGCCAAATCCGGTAGTTAGAACTGCTCCCAAGCCCGTTGAGCACGCGCACTGGTCTTATACGGAGGGTCCTGATGGGCCTGCAAATTGGGGGAAGACAAGTAAAGAGAATCTTCTTTGCAGTATTGGTAAGCAGCAGTCACCAATGAATATTGAGGGTGGTATCTTGGTGGATTTACCGCCACTACGCTTTGACTATAAACTCTCGCCGTTGACGATTCAAGACAATGGGCATACTATTCTCGTCAATTATGCTGAAGGCAGTAATTTAAGTCTGGACGCAAGGCAGTATCGCTTAGTCCAGTTCCATTTTCACAAACCGAGTGAAGAAGCAATTGACGGCAAGAGGGCCGATATGGTGGCTCATCTGGTTCATCAACATCATGATGGACGTTTACTAGTGGTAGCGGTACTCATGAATAGCTCCCAAGAAGCCTCTCAAGCCGAAAATGCTGCTTTTCAGATGATTCTGAACCATATCCCTCTGGTGAAGAAGGAGAGTAGCAGTCCAAATGGTGTAATGATTGATTTAAACCAGTTATTACCAAAAAACTTGGCTTACTTTACCTTTATGGGATCACTAACAACACCTCCGTGCAGCGAAAATGTGCAGTGGGTGGTTCTCAAAGAAGCTGCTGTGATCTCAAAACAGCAGTTAGATAACTTTTCTAGAATTTACCCAAATAATGCTAGGCCATTGCAAAGTCGCTCTGGACGGTTGATTAAAGAAGCACGATAAATCGAGTTAGTCTGTTTAACTAATTGATTGGATTGGTTAAATAGACTTTTCGGGAAACTTAGAAATAATTAAACACCTAGCATTTCAGGGCCGTTAGAGTAGTTGACGCAATACTTAGTTCAAATCTGGCACGATGTTTGCTTATATTCATTTATAAGTCTTACATTGAACAGGAAACTAAGAAATGAACCGCGTACCACAATATGACTCTTTAAGTTTTGGCGAGAATGCACTGAAGTTGCGCTCTTATCGCCATGAAGTTTTAGGCTCGAATATCACGAATGCAGATACTCCAGGGTACAAGGCCCGCGATATTGATTTTGCTAGAGCCTTACATCATGAGTTAAAACAAATTAATCATTCTGATACGATGGCAATGGCAACTACTGCTGCTGGCCACTATGAGTTTAATAGCAGCATCAAAAATAAACCCGAATTACTATACCGCGTACCGAATCAACCTTCGATGGACGGTAACACAGTTGAGCCGGATGTCGAGCTCTCGGAGTTTTCAAGAAATGCATTGATGATGCAATCCGCAATTACTTTTTTAACCGGCACGATTAAGAGTCGCTTATCAGCCATTACAGGGCAGCCATCATGAGCTTATTAAACACCTTTAATATTGGCGCATCGGGCATGTCAGCCCAGTCGATCCGCTTGAATACCATTTCATCGAACATTGCTAACGCCGAGAGTTCTTCAGGTCCTGATGGTAGAACATACCGAGCACGTCAGGTGGTATTTTCTTCTGTTCCAAGTGCTAATAATCCAGGCTCTGGAGTTGCTGTAACTAATGTTGTTGAAAGTAATGCTCCGTTGCGTAGGGAGTTTCGTCCGGGACACCCGAAGGCAGATAACAACGGTTATGTTGATATGCCCAACGTTAATCCAGTGGAAGAGATGGTTGATATGATCTCTGCCTCCCGGGCTTATCAAACCAATGTGCAAATGGTTAATGTGACGCGGCAATTGGTGCTTGCAACACTTGATCTTGGTAAATAATTTTAGATAGGAAAATATTATGGCCGTCTCATCCTCAAATCCCTTATTAGCTATCCCTGTATACACCAACAATGGTGCCCCAAAGGTTACAAAAGATACGAGTACTTCGTCAGCGGATCAAACGCAAAATTTCTTAAAACTATTAGTTGCGCAGATTCAGAATCAAGATCCGATGGCTCCAATGGACGCTTCGACGATGACTAATCAAATGTCCCAATTAAACATGGTGAGTAGTATCGGCACAATGAATACTTCGCTCACATCGATGTTAGCGCAAATGCAAAGTTCCAATTTTATCAATCAAGCAACGATGATTGGGCGCAGTCCTTTGATTCCTGGTAATGCCATTAGCTATACAGGTGAGGGCGATGTGCCAATGGCGGCAAATTTAACGACTGCAGCGACTAATCTGAAAGCTACCATTATTGACAACGCAACGGGTAATGAGATTACTAGCGTTAATCTTGGTGCAGCTAATGTAGGCATGAAAACTTTTGTTTGGGGTGGTTTAGATCAGTCCGGCAATCCTGTTCCAGCAGGCAGCTACAGTTTAATGTTAACCGCTAGCGACGCAGCGGGCGATACGATTTCTCCAACAGCTTATGTTGGTTCACCAGTTGCATCTGTAGCAAAAGGTACGGGGTCCGAAGTGAATTTTACGCTTCAAGATGGCCGCTCCGTCAGTGCTTCATCTATTAATCATTGGGTCTCTTAATTTACTTTTTTTATAAGGAATAATCATGTCAAACGTAATCGGCTTATCAGCACTTCGCGCAGCATCAGAAGGAATTGATGCCACTAGTAACAATATTGCTAATGCCCAAACAATTGGCTATAAGTCTGGCCAGTATATATTTCAGGATGAGTTTTTTAGAGCTACAGATCCACAAAATCCAAGTAGAACGGGTATGGGTGTAACAGCATCGCATATTCGCCGATCACAAACGAATGGCACAATCATTGCCACTTCGAATCCACTGGATTTGGCCATTGGCGGCATGGGGATGTTCACCACTGCAAAAACAATTGTGAATGGGACTGCAACTGGTAATCCTTCTCAGTTTCAATATACGAGGAACGGTCAGTTTGGCGTTGATAGCCAAAGTCGGATCGTAAATGCAAACGGCAACTATTTGATTGGTTATCCGGCCAATACAGACGGTTCATTAAGAACGGAAGTAAAGTCGGTTTTAACATTAAATCAAGCACCATTACCTGGATCCCAAACTACTTCAAATAAATTAGAGCTAAATTTAGACAATACGACAGATCCAAAGGCTTCTACATTTGATCCAACCAATTCAGCAACATACAATCAATCTACTTCCCAGACGATTTATGACTCAACGGGTTTAGCGCATACGTTATCAATGTTTTATGTCAAGCAGCCCTCGATTCCACTTGTGTTAAATCCATCTTCAGTTACCGCACCATCTGTTAGTGCCAATGGCCAGTCGGCAGTAGGTATTTATACCTTTGATACTAAACAATCAACTTTGGGTACAGATGGCACTACAACTTCGCCAATTACTGTGGCAACAACATCCTCACCGAATGCTGGACAGGGAGGCACTTCTTTACAGAATTTAAGTAACACACAGATTAGTTTGGTTTCTGGTCAAACCTATAAGATGACTCTTTCTGATGGCTCTACTATTTCGGCTACGGGTAAAACTTATCCAGCAGCAACTAGCTACACAATCCCCGCATCGGTCTTAGCTGCTAACAACATTACCACAACTTTTGTATCCGGAACTTCATATACTGTGCCCAAATCAGGAGGTGTAGGAACAATCACCTTAACAAGCGATGGATTGACTCCACCAGCTAGCTTTACTGTTTCGAAAACGGTCTTAGATGCAGCAACAGTAACCCAGACAGTTGCCACAGGTGGCGGCCAAAATTTCACGATTCCTATTCGTAACGCAGCGGGTACTGATAGTACACTCAACCTGACTGGTAATAACTTTCCAACTTCATTTACCATGCCAACTTCTCGCTTTGCGATGTTTGCAACTGTAGACGGTATTCCAGTTCCTGGAAACCAAACAGGTGCAGCTAAGGGCTTCCCACAGGGTGTTGTTAGCCCAGGTGGAACGAACTATAGTTTGGGAACCATGGCGTTTGTTGCAGGAAAAAACATTGACTCCTTAGCCAGAGATGCATACGGTACACCACAGTTTAAAACCTTAGTAAACTTGACAACGCCAGTTGGCGGGGCCACAAACCCGAATACGCTCTCTTTTGTCATGGATAGTACCAATATGACAGCTTTCTCTTCTGTTGCACAGACCTACTCCAACAGCCAAGATGGTCAGCCACTATCGCAACTTTCCAGCTACTCTTTTGATAGTACTGGTAAATTAGTGGCTCAATATGCCAACGGCAAATCGAAGGTACAAGGTCAAGTTTTACTATCTTACTTTGGAAACGATACTGGACTCATTCCAATTGGTGGAAACTCCTTTGAAGAATCAGCTGATTCAGGGAACCCAACCCAAGGTGTGCCTGGTTCAGGTTTGTTTGGGGAATTAAAGTCTCAGGCTTTGGAACAGTCGAACGTTGATTTAACTAGTCAATTAGTAACGCTCATGTCACTACAGCGACAATATTCCGCTGCCTCACAAGTTGTCAAAGTAGCAACAGCTCTACAGGATGACGTTTTACAAAGATTAACTTAATCCAGTTTGTAGCATTTCGAAATGGAGCCCATGTTCATCATGGGCTTTTTTTTGGTTAATCAGGCCGTATGACCCCTTATCCTATGATGTGCTAAGCAAGTTGGTTAATTCTGGCACGATGTTTGCTTATATCTATATATAGAATTTCAATAAGCAACAGAATCAAAAAGATAGGATCAAAACCATGAAGCTCACAGTTTATCAAGAACATTTGAATGCCAAAGTAGCTGTACTGGGGTTGGCGAGTGATATGGCTGCGTCTGCTTATCTATTTGATTTAAATACAAAATAAAGAAAAACATGTTAAATCGCTCCATTTACACAGCCATGACAGGTGCCCGGGCAAGTACTGATCAGTTAGCAGTGACTTCAAATAATCTGTCCAATGCTCAGACTCCTGGCTTTAAGGAAGTTGTCAATGCGTACCGTGCTGTTTCTCTTCGCGCAAACAATCAAGCAGACACAAGATCTTTTTCCGTAGAGACGACACCTGGATCTAATTTTACAGCCGGAGTGATTCAAACTACTGGTAATCCATATGACGTAGCCATCAAAGGGAGCGGTTTTTATGCCGTTCGTCGTCCTGGTGAAGCCGGCGAAGCTTATACCCGGGCTGGTAATTTCTTTATAGACTCTGCAGGCGTATTAAAGACGGGTAATAACACGACGGTTTTAGGTGTTGGTGGACCGATAACGATACCTGTTGGCGCAAAAATACAAATTTCAGAAGATGGCGCAGTTTACACGCAAATTCCAGGCAATAGCTTTCTCAATCAGGCTGGTAAATTGAAAATTGTTAATCCACCAACAGCCACTTTAAGTCGTGCTGAAGATGGCTTATTTGAGGTTCCAGGCGGCCAAGGAACGGTCGATCCTAACGCTAAAGTTGTACAAGGTGCTGTAGAGCTTGGCAATGTTAATCCCACCCAGTCGATGATTGAAATGATTAGTCAAAGTCGGATGTTTGATTTAAATATTAAAACGATTCAGTCTGCAGATCAGAATGCCAGATCAGCGAATGAACTCTTATCTTTATCACGTTGATTTAAAGGAAAAATAGAATGTTACGTTCACTATGGATTGCTAAAACAGGTATGGATGCTCAGCAAACGAGTATCGATCTTATTTCCAATAACTTGGCTAATGCTTCAACAACTGGATTTAAAAAGATTCAGCCAATTTTTCAAGACTTGTTGTATACAACAATTCGCGCGGCTGGTGCAGCGGCGAATGCCCAAAACCTCTTACCAACTGGCTTACAAGTTGGCGCGGGTTCAGCGATTACAACAACTGAGCGCGTCAATATCCAGGGTCCTTTAACTAATACAGGTAATACTTATGACGTGGCAATTCAAGGTAATGGCTACTTTCAGATTCAGTTATCTGATGGTTCTTTAGCCTATACCCGTAACGGTACGTTTAGTAAAAATGCCACTGGTCAAATTGTTACTTCTGATGGTAATACGGTTTCTGGAGCGGGCGTTATTCCTGTAACAGCAACGGGTGTATTTATTAATACAGCGGGATTAGTGCAGTACACAGTGCAGGGTAGTACAGCGCTCAATACTGCTGGTACGATTGTGGTTGCCAACTTTGCTAACGAGAGTGGCTTAACCTCGATTGGTAATGGTAATTATATTGCTACACCCTCTTCTGGAACTGCTCAAACGCAAACAGCTGGAACGAATGGTATGGGTACTGTGAATCAGTTTTTCTTAGAAAATTCAAACGTCAACGTTTCTGAAGAGCTGGTGAAGTTGATTGCAGCCCAGCGTGGCTTTGAAATTAATACACGGGCTGTATCTGCCTCCGATCAAATCTTACAAAAACTCAGTACTTTAGGACAGTAATCATGCAATCCTCCATACGATTTTTTCGATTACTTACGATTGCCTCTGCTAGCGCAGCTCTTTTAGGCGCTTGTGCAACAGCTGATCGGCCAACATTAGTGCAGACACCAACCTCCATCCGACCTAAGCCAGACAACTTAACGCCTGCGAACTTAGGTAGTTTATTTCCGGCGTCTACCAGTGGAGTGACAACAGGTTATCGGCCTTTATTTGAAGACAATAGAGCACGCAGTGTTGGAGATACCTTGACGGTTGTTCTAAACGAAACAACCAGTGCTGCTAAAACAAGCGGCTCTTTAGCGGCTCGTAAAGCGAACTCTACTAACACCTTTACAAATGGCGGGACTGGCTCAGGTCTTTTAGGTGGACTATTTAAAAAGTTAATTGCTGATGGCAATACAACAACTACTACTGACTTAAAGAGTGAGGGTAGCGGTAATACGACGAATACGAATTCCTTTAGTGGAACAATTACGGTAACGGTCATTGAAGTGTTATCGAATGGTAATTTAATTGTTGGTGGTGAGAAGCAATTAGCAATGAGTGCTGAAGAAGAGACTATTCGGTTTGGTGGTGTTGTTAATCCCCGAAACTTAGTGAATAACTCGATTTCATCTCAACAAGTAGCAGATGCTCGAATTGAGTATCGTGGTCGTGGCGCTGCCGATGATGCGCAACAAACTGGGTGGATGTACCGCGCCTTCTTAAAACTAAATCCACTGTAAGAATACTATGAAAAAATTATCCCTTCTTTCCCGTTTTATTTTTGCAGCAGTCGTGCTTTGTCAATTTGTGGCGATTCCTGCTAGTGCCCAGCGTTTAAAAGATATTTCAAATGTTGCTGGGCAACGACCTAACCAATTAGTAGGTTATGGCTTGGTGGTTGGTCTAGACGGCTCTGGTGACCAGACAACACAGACTCCATTTACCATTCAAAGCGTATTGCAAATGATTGGAACTTTGGGTATTACAGTACCTCCAGGTGGACAGGCGCAGTTAAGAAATACAGCTGCAGTTATGATTACTGCTGAGATGCCAGCTTTAGCTCGGCCTGGTCAAGCAATTGACATCACCGTCTCATCCTTAGGTAATGCGCAGAGTTTAAAGGGCGGCACATTGCTGATGACGCCACTACGTGCAGCGGATGGTCAGGTTTATGCGCAGGCTCAAGGTAACGTGGTTATTTCTGGTGCTGGCGCAGCTGGTGGTGGCGCGGCAACGACGGTGAATCATTTATCAGCTGGCCGAATTCCTTCTGGTGCTTTAATTGAGCGTGCTGTACCAGCAGTAATGCCAGAAGAATTTATACAGTTAGATTTAAGACAGTCGGACTTTACATTAATGCAAAGAGCTGCACAGGCGATTGGTCAGAAGTTTGGTCAAGGCACTGCTATTCCAATTGACGCACGGTCATTAAATGTCCGAGTTCCTTTAGATCCGTTGCGTCGAGTAGCATTTATGGCAACCTTGGAAGAAATTACGATTGAACCAAGTGCAAGTGCTGCAAAAGTGATCTTAAATTCTAGGACTGGTTCGGTTGTGATGAATCAATCGGTAAAGTTAGCACCCTCAGCAGTAGCACATGGCAACTTGACGGTCCGGATTCAGTCAACACCAGAAGTTAGTCAGCCAGGTGCGTTTAGTCGAGGTGAGACAGTAGTGACTTCGCAGGATACCGCAACTGTTTCGAGTGATGGTAAGCCAGATAATTTAATCGCCATTCCTGGTGGTGCAGCCTTAGCTTCTGTAGTAAAGGCTTTGAATATGCTGGGTGCGACTCCATCAGATTTAATTTCAATTTTGCAGTCTTTGAAATCAGCCGGTGCACTGAGCGCTGAAATAGAGGTGATTTAATGGATCTTAGCCAATTATCTTCGTTGACTTTGCCTGGAGCTGGCATGATTGCCGCAGACAAAATGTTATCCAGCGTATTAGGAAGCGCAAGCTCAAAAAAACCGCTGATTCAAGGTGCCGATTCAAAGGATGCTTTTGCAGAGATCTTGAATTCTCAGGGAAATAAAAAAAATAAAATTAGCACGATGCAAAGTAACCTGAGTACGCCAGAAAAAATGACGAAGACTGAATCACAAATTCGTGAAGCGGCCAGAGGTTTTGAAAGAACGTTAGTTCGTCAAATGTTAAGTTCTGTGAGAAGTTCTGCCCTGCGTGGCGAAGAAATATCTGGGATGCCCGCATCCTCATCTTCGGGCTATTTAGAGGTAGCTGATGATAAATTAGCCGATAGTTTAGTTTCTGGTAAAGGGATCGGCTTTGCGCAAAAAGTTGCTGAGCAAATGCTGAAAGAGCCGAGCATTAAAGCCCTAATCGAACAAGAAAAAAGATCCGTTAATAACAGTATTACCGAAGGTAAAGACTCAATAAAGACAATCAGTAGCAAAGTATCTCAATACAACAACATTGCCAGAATTTAAGAACAGGAGTCTTACAAATCATGGACATCAACTCAATTAACAGCACAGCTTATCAAGGTCTACAAATGGCCCAGGCCGGTATGTTAGTGACTTCTCAAAACGTATCTGGGTCCTCAGTTGATGGTTTTTCAAAGCGTAATGCGAATTTTATTATGGATTCGATGTCGCCGAATGCAAAAAATTCTACGGGAACTGCATTTGCGGTAGATGGCTTTGTTCGTCAATATTCTGCGCTGATAAATTCTCAGGTCATGAATCAACAAGCCCAGACTGGTTATACAGATACCTTGGTGAACTACACAACGGCAATCAATAGTTTGGTGGCTGATCCAACTGCTGGACTGAGCACATCGATTGCGAGTTTTTTTAGTGCGATGGGAACGTATGCGACCAATCCAACAAGTCCATCATCCCAGGCTGCAATTACTGGTGCTGCGAATCAAGTTTCCGCTGGTATGGCTAGAATGGTAACCATGGTTAGTCAGCTAGGTAGTAACTCGAAAGCTGGCCTACAAAGCACGGTTGATCAAGTAAACACGTTTTTACCGCAGTTAGCATCGATTAATCAACAGATCATTCAAGCGAATGCTGGTGGTAAAAATACGGGCGTATCAGCTGATATGTTAGATCAGCGTGATTTGATTTTAGGTAAGATTCAAAGTTTAGTTGGAGGCCAAAGTTTAATTAATAATGATGGTACTGCTACCCAACTAATTGGCGGCTTGCCTCTAGTTGAGCGTAGTACGGCAAATAAATTACTGGTCACTAATTTAGATAATCCTGTTTTAAAAGTTCAATTTGCCCCAGCAGCTTTAAATGGCGGTGGCGGCATACAAGAGGTGAACGGCACGATTGGTGGCCAAGCTGGCGCCCTGATGGATTTAGTCAAGCAATTTGTGCCATTAGTCAACCAACGTTTAAATACCATTGCTCAGGGTTTAGTGAGTTTGGCAAATAATGCCAGTGGCGCTAGCGCGGCTAGTGGTGGAGCGCTCAAAATATTTGGTTTTGTGACTGCGGCGGGAACCTTTGGCGACACGCGCGCTGTGGGTGGTGATATCACGAATCAAATTCCGGTAACGAATACTGATACTGCGATGGCAAATCTATATACCCAGAATGGTACAGATGGTCTAGGTTTAGTCGCACTTGGGCTGACTGCGGCGAATTTTGTGTCTTTGGCGCCGTCCAAAACGAGTCTTTATGTCAATACTGGTACGAGTGCGCCATTTATTACTGCCGCTGCAGCCAATACGGTTCAGCAACTAAGTACCTTGATGGGAAATTCTGTCGCCAGTCTAGTCAGTGATGTTGGTAATCAAGTGGCAACTTGGTCATCGAATCAGAGAGCGAATGAAGCTATTTTAGTGAACTTGAATAATCAAAAGAGCTCTGTGTCTGGCGTGAATTTGGATGAAGAAGCCGCTAACTTATTAAAGTTTCAACAACTTTACCAGGCATCGAGTAAGGTTTTACAGGTTGGGAACGATATGTTTAGATCGATTCTTGACATCATGAACTAATACGAAAAAGAATAGGAAACCATCATGCGCGTGAGCACCAGTCAAATATTCGATAGCAGCACCCAGTCCATGAATTCGAGCTTGTCGGAGGCCTTAAAATCTCAGAACCAAATTAGTACGGGCCAAAAATTTACCAAGGCCTCGGATGACCCTTACGCTGTTTCTTGGGGAGTCAGACTAAGCTTTGATAAAAGCCGTCTAGGCATGTATGAAAATAATCAAAAATTTGTTACTGCTTCGATGGACAATGCAGCTACCCAACTTGGTAGCATCATTGACCAGATGAATCAATTAAATGCCATTTCGGTGCAAGCACAAAATGGCTCGCTCAATAGTACGGCATTAAAAGCCTTATATCTTGAAGCAGATCAAATTAAGCAAACGATAACTTCTCAGAGTGCGACCAAGGATGCTAGTGGTAATGCGATTTTTCCATCGGCAATTAACCAAGTTCAGATTGAGCCTAATGTAAATGTTGATTCGGGTATTAAGTTCTCAGACAGTTTTGGTGGGGTTGGTGACGTCACAAAGGTCGATGTTTTGACGAAGATTAATGAGTTTGTTGCATTTTTAGGACAAAAAGCAGGGGTTGCGGGAATTAATTCAACTGGCACTGCAAGTAGTGTATCAACAGGCTTAACTTCGGCTTATAATCAGTTGCAAGATTCGCAGACTCGAAGTGGCTTAGTGGGAAGTCTGGTTAGTCAATCGGCTAGCGCAGTGAATTCTCTTGGGACACAACTAGCGGCGACGACTTCAACTTTATTAGACACAGATATGGCAGCTGCAACGGCAAGTTTTATGAAGTCCCAAGCGATATTAAATGCAGCTCAATCTTTGTTTAGTAAACTTCAGTCGAGTAATTTGTTTTCGAAAATGTAATTTTAAAAACCTGAAGAAAAACTATGACAATTCCAATTGGTTGGATTATCGCTATTTCCTGTACTTTAGGTGGCTACGTGTTACACGGCGGGAACCCCTTAGTTTTATGGCAACCTACTGAGGTATTAACCATTGTTGGGGCTGCTGTAGGAACCATGTTAGCCTCTAACACTGTAACTAATTTAAAAGCTACGATGGCTGCCATCGGGACAGCATTTAAGACTAAATCTGCTGTCAAACAATATCACTTAGACCTTTTATGTTTGATGTTTGAAATATTACAAAAGATTAAGCGCGATGGCTTGATGTCTTTAGAGGGCGATATCGAACAGCCTGAATCGAGTCCACTATTTGAAAAATACCCGAATATCTTAAAAGATCATCATTTGGTTGATTTTATTACTGATTATTTAAGGATGATGCTAGGCGGTGCCCTGGATGTGATTCAAATCGAAAGTTTGATGGAGCAAGAACTCGATGTTCATCACCAAGAACAGCACATACCGATTGGGGCTGTGGCTGCTTTGGCAGATGGTTTGCCAGCTTTTGGTATTGTTGCTGCGGTGATGGGTGTGGTGCAAACTATGGGATCAATTGGTCTGCCTCCAGCAGAGTTAGGAAAGCTTATTGGAGCGGCTTTGGTAGGGACATTTTTAGGTATCTTGCTAGCTTATGCGATTGTTACTCCGGTAGCCAAGGTGTTGGAACAGAATTTAGCATCCGATACCAGATCGTTTATGGCTGTGAAGGCGATTCTGATTGCTAGCTTAAACAACTTTCCGCCGGCTTCTGCGATTGAGTTTGGTCGTAAAGTACTATACTCAGACCAACGACCTTCTTTCACTGAGTTAGACGAAGGAACTAAAGCTGTTAAAGGGAAGTAGTAAACGATGCCTAAAGACGGCCCACCAATTGTAGTCATCAAGCGAGTAAAAAAAGGCGGTCACGGTGCGCACGGCGGTGCTTGGAAGATCGCCTATGCAGACTTTGTGACTGCGATGATGGCATTCTTCTTGTTAATGTGGGTTTTAGGATCGACTACAGCAGGTGATTTAGCGGGTATTTCCTCCTATTTTCAAAATCCCTTACGGATTTCAATGGCTGGCGGGCAGGGCTCTGGCGATACCACTCGAATTATTAAGAGTGGTGGTGGTAGTATTACTAAGACCACAGGCCAAGAAGCGAAGGCTGATGCGGATACAGATGAGCGTCGGGTCAGTAATTCGCAAAGTACCGAGATTGAAAATGCACGCCGAGATAACACCAGCTTAACGTCTTCTTTACAGGAGGGCGGCCCTGGCGGTAAAGATAGTGGCATGTCCAAAGCCGAAGCTCAGGAAATGCAAGAAAAGGTCAAAAAAAGTGTGGCTGATGACCCTGAACTGAGTAAGTTAAAGGGGCAGATCTTCATGGATATCACTACAGAGGGCCTTCGGATACAGGTTGTTGACGAAAAAAATAGACCCTTATTTACCAGTGGTGGAACAATTCCTACTGAGTCTGGGAGACGTTTGATGCGCGTCATTGGGAAGGCACTAGCAGCGTCTCCAAGCCCAATTCGAATTGAAGGCCATACGGATGGTACTAAATATCCCAAGGCGAACACCAATTATTCCAACTGGGAGCTTTCTGCCGAAAGAGCCAATACTGCTAGACGGGAAATGGTATCTGGTGGCTTGGCTGAGGAGAGGATTTCTCAGGTGATTGGTTTTGCCGATAAATACCCCTTGAACCCAGAAGATTTAAATGACCCTTTAAATCGGCGTATATCGATTACTGTATTAAATCAAAAACCCAAGGTCGCGCCGACAAAAACTGCAGGCATTGCTGTATCTGGAAATGAGTTAGGTGGCAGTCGACCTATTGAGGGTATTAAGCCTGGCAGCCAAGATATTCCTGGCAATCTAAAAGCCCCAGATTCGAGAGATTTAGAAGGCGCCAGAACGCCACAGTTATCACTTCCTTCCAAGCCCTCTGCAGGTCCAGTGAAGCCGACGAGGTAAATCCAAATGATATTTCTTGGCAGACTAGGGCTTGTTTTGTTTGTGGCGCTTGTTAGCCTTCGGTGTTTGGCTAATGGTCCTGGTGAGGAGCCTAGTGTTACTCCACCAGTCAAGTCAGAAATTGCTAAGCCTGAACAAACCACAAAGCCAGAGTTGAGGACAGAAACAAAGCCGGAGTCCAAGTTAATCACTAAAAACGAATCGAAAGTCGATAAGTTAGAAAGCAAATCTGAATCGGAAGCCAGTAAAGCTCTCAAAGAGGCGCAGGCAAAGCGCTTGTATGAGTTATTTAATAAAAGCTTTAATAGAACCCAAATCGCAGTTTTTTGTTTAAAAGATCAAGATTGTTATAAACCAGAAGACGAGGTTTTAAAGTTCAGTGAAATTAATATCAAACTCTTACAGAAGTTAGAGGATCTCGTTGCAAAAAATGACATTTATGCCATGTTCTATCGCGGTTTAATTGCTTACGAACGTGGTTTAGATTACAAAGACCGCGCTAGTTATATTCGAGACCGGGATTTTATTTCAACGGCTAATATTTTGAATGTTTACGGCAATATTCAGTTTCGCGATGCACGAAAATATTTCCAAGTACCTGCCAATGCCAAACATACCGAGGCTTGTAAATATTTGGGGGAGATCTACGCCAAAGGGTATGGCGTGACGCGTAACCCAGAGACTGCAATGGGCCATTTTTATTGCGCCGCCTTACAATATTTAAAAGAAGGTAAAAATCTCAACGCGGAACTCATTTTAAAGAATATGACTGAAACTGGCATCCCAAATGATGCTAGAACAGTTGATATCTATGCCAAGATTCATGGAAAAGCGAAATAGTGCAGTACTTTTAAGACAATAAGGGGAAGTGATGAAAGATAAGATTTTAGGTGCTTTAAAGAATCTCGTGATTTGGGGCTTACTACCACTGGCCTTTCTGACTTTCTTATTTGTTCTGGGAGAACAGTTTGAGGTAGGTCGCCTATCTGTGATGGCTAGTTGTAAGGATTGTCCTGATGTGAGTTTGTGTGCGAAAGAAAAAGGTTATTTGGCTACTGAGCCCTACTATCCAGATTTGACGAGGAGATATTTGGGTGCTTATGCCAGAGCGATTGGCGGTGATCTAGGCGCCTCCTACCAAGTCACTACTAGTAAGCCAGCAGCTTTAGATAAACCCAAAACAGATAAAAATGATGATCAAGAATTATTAGATGAAGTCAAGGATAAAAAAATCTAATGTGGTGAAGATCTCAAACCAATAATTAGTAGTTCGTACAAATATAGCTGATTCATAAATCGATATTTTTAAGAAGGTGACGATTGGCAGAAGATAGTTCCCAGGATAAGGAATTAGACCCGACCGAACAGCGACTGCAAAAAGCGCGCGACGAAGGGCAATTTGCTCAATCACGAGACATCACTACATTTGCTCTCATTACTGGCTTTTTACTTTTCGTGATTGTGCTGGGGCCCCTATTATTTAGGCAAATGGTAACGATGGTCGATTTGGCTTTACGTTTTAATCAGCCGATTCGCTTACTCGATCACATGAGTGACTGGGGGTCGGGCCCATTTACTATCCTAGCTCTAACGATTACGATGGTGATGTTGCCTATTTGGCTCATTGCGATCTTTGCACCTTTAGCATTAGCTGGCTTTAGGCCAGTTTTTGCTTTGAAATTTGACCCAGCAAGACTAGACCCGATTACAGGTTTAGGAAGAATGTTTTCAACCAACGCCCTCATTGAGCTGGGTAAAAACATTCTTAAAATCCTATTAATTTTAGGAGTTGGATTTGCTTATTTGTATGGCTTATTTGTCTATGTAAAGTCAATTATTGCAGGAGACTTTAACTCCTCGATTTTGATAACAACCGGTTTTATTATTAATGGGATTACTTTACTTCTCATTCCACTAGCGGTCATTGCGCTTTTGGATGGCACCTTACAGTGGTACCAATTCCGGCAGAAAATGAAGATGAGTCCAGAAGAGCTCAAGCAAGAGACGAAAGAATCTGAAGGGTCGCCGGAAATTAAATCACGACTGCGTCAAAAACAGCGCCAAATTGCTAATTCTAGAATGATGGCAGCGATTGAGCGAGCCGATGTGGTTTTAGCAAACCCAGATCACTACTCTGTAGCGATTCGTTACGACCCCGAGAAAATGTCTGCACCGATTGTTGTGGCAAGAGGCATTGACGCTGTTGCGCTGCGCATTCAGGAAGTGGCGAAAGAGCACAATGTCCCAGTCGCCCAAATTCCACCTTTAGCAAGGTATTTGTACAGTCAATTAGATATTGGGGAGCAAATTCCAATGCCGCTCTTTGAAGCGGTTGCTAAAATTCTAGCTTGGGCCTACGAGGTCAAAGAGAACGATGGTCGCACGCCCGTGTTGCCAGAGGTATTCTTTACTCCTGAGCAAATTAAGAAAAATCGGGCGGTACTGTAGTTCCGAATTATTTTTTAAATCTGACTATCGTCAACGGCGAACACTTTCTAAAAATGTGGCTCCCACATCAGGTGGGAAGAAATAGATATTCACGAGCTGGTTTTTCTTATTTAAACTACGACCAATCTGATAAGCAACTTGCCCATTTCCAAAAACGTAGGAAAGGGTATCTTTTAAACCAATGTTGTACGTGTTTAAAACACCAGAGCTTGGTTCATAAGCAAGGGTATATTTTTTGGTGAGGCGATCGATCATTAGACTTGCATCCGCCTCTCTAAAGTAGCCCATGTCTTTTTTCATCACGATCATTCGGCCAGACTCATTAAATGTAAGCCAGACCATATCTTCTTTTTCCCCATCAAAAAAGGGACAGCCAACCGTTTGCTCGTATTGTTGACAACTGAACTTTTGAATAACCTCTTCTTTTGTCATCGTAAATAAAATACCACGATAACCTCTTAGAGGTAAATCTTCTTCTTTGAAGTCATTCACTTCAGAGGGGATGATATTTTTATAGATTTTAGGAGCGTCACAAGCACAAAGCACTAGTAACGCTAGGAGCATGAAGGCATGGCGAATCATCGGCATAAAGAGTAGTTACTTTTGGTTAGGATAATCAATTTTAGACAAGGCGTTTTAGTAAAGAATCAAGTTAAGCAAGAAGTGCGCCTATTCAATTCGATTAATGTAACTTGTCCTCATTTAACCAGCGCTTGAGTGTTGCGATAGCGCTAGCTTTCTCGTAACGGATTAAATTAGCCGCGTCTCTTAACTCATCCTTGAGGACAACCTCTGGATCGGGAGCCTTAACTTGTACGACTGTTTTTAGAGTTGGTGAAACTGGCTTACGTGATGCTAGCTTGGTTTTTTTCTTAGACCAAAACATCCTATTTCTCCAAAAAGGGTTACAAGGTAAGTATCTACGATTTAAGACACTTGAGCAAGAGGACAAGTAATTGTCCTAAACTTCTTTAAGCCATTTCGACTAAGGCATTGGCTTTTCTTAAATGTACGGGCAGTATTTTTAAACTATCTCGATATTTAGCAATAGTACGACGAGCAACGATAAAACCTTGATCAGCCATGAGCTGCACGATTTTGCTATCAGACAAGGGCTTTTTAGGATTTTCTGCGCCAACCATTTGGGCGATTAAGGTTCGTATTGCTGTTGAAGAGACGGTACCGCCAGTTTCTGTTTGAACTTGGCTACCGAAGAAGTATTTGAATTCAAAAGTACCTTGTAGACAGGTAAGGTATTTTTGAGTCGTCACCCGGGAGATGGTAGACTCATGTAATTCTAAGCGTTCTGCAATTTCACGCAGCACCATGGGTCGCATGCCAATCGGGCCATACTCAAAGAAATTTTGCTGCATTTTGACAATTTCGTTGGCGACTTGCAGGATTGTTTCATTCCGCTGGGCAATATTTTTGACAAGCCAACGAGCTTCTTGCAGTTTGTGAGCGATCCCCTCTGAAACAGAAGACTTTTTTGAAGCCTCAATAATCTTCGCATACTCTTGATGAAGTGATATTTTAGGAAAGGCTGCCGGATTGGGTAATGCTTGCCATTTACCTTGAGACTTTTTAATGACGATATCCGGCGTCAAGATCGGATCGGACGTGGTTTCGAGATGCTCGACAGGGTTGTGCTTTAAAGAACGAATCAGCTTCAGTGCATGTCCCAGTTCAGCATCGGTAATGCGCAATGTTTTCTTGATTTGCGCATAATCTTGGTTACTTAATTCTAGTAAAAATTCCGTTACGATGCGGGTGCTATGAGCCCAAGTCGGCGTATCTTTTAGAGAAGCTGAAAATTGCTTTAGTTGAATCTGTAAGCATTCAGCAAGATCTCTAGCTCCTACGCCAACTGGATCTAATTGTTGGAGGTAGCTAATCGCCCTCTGTATTTGTTGCGTTGGGGAGCCATTTTCAGGATCAAGGTAAAAAGCCACCTCTTCAATGAGCTCATCCATGGATAGGCGTAAGTAGCCTTTTTCATCTAAGTTGCCGGCTAGACTTGCGATCAGGGCTTTTTCTTCAGGACTTAAACGAAACAATTTAATCTGGTCAAGTAGATGATCAAACAGGGAAGTTTTCTGAGCAACTTGGTTAATGGGATCATTTTCATCATCAGTAATATTTACTTTACTAGAAGAAGAGCTTAAGTTGGATAAATAGGGTAATGGCTCTAATGGAGCTGCAGACATCTCCGAATCAAACTCTAAAAAGGGGTTTGCCTCTGTCAGATTGATTAGCTCCTGCTCAAGTTCATTGGCAGATAGCTGCAGTAACTTAATCGACTGTTGAAGTTGCGGCGTGAGAACTAGATTTTGGGTAAAACCTAAGTTAATTGAAGCCTTCATTACCTATCAGTTTTAAGTTAATCTTAATTAGTATTATGCATTTATTTTTTTAAATATTCTATAAGGATTATGTGGTGTCTTGCGAAGAAAGACACCATACTTGGAGAATTAGCACCATTTTTGACACAGGCTTGATTAGGAATAGAACGACTGAAAATAGGGTAATGATTTATTTCAATTAATTCCTTGGGGGGTGATAAAATCAGTTTTTTGCAAGTGATTAATACTTTTACATTTTTGGAGTTTGATTTGTCGTATAAACCGTATTCACGCATACCATTATATAAACCCCGTTTGAAACGTAACATAAAGAGTCATATTTTCATTTTATTAGCTAGCTTTTTGGGAATTTCTGGTGTTTTCGCTAATATTCCGACTGGTCCTTTAGAGGATTTGTTGGCTAAGGGGAATCCAAAAGTAGCCTTAGCTGAAATTGAAAAGCAAAAAAAAGACTTAAATCCGATTGATTATGTGATTATGAAGTCGTCTGCCTTGATTATGGCAAAGAATTGGAAAGACGCTATTGATATCTTGGAGCCAGCTTATAAGAACGATCCCAAAAATGCAGTAGTCGCCAACAATTACGCGGCGGCTTTATGGGGTAGTGGAAAAAAAGATGCCGCAAAAAAAATTCTAGAAAACACTTTATTATCAACTTCTCCAGCATTTCGTAATTTACGAAAGATTTATGCTGTACAAGCGGCGGAATCCTATAGTAAAGCACTCGATGGCAAGAGCTCTAGTCCGTCTGTCGAGTTGTATGCAACGGCTAAAAATGGCCTTGATTTAGAGGACAAAACGAGTGGGCAATCAGCGCCGCCAAAGATCGTTGCCATTACGCCCCCACCTCCGATTGAACCCTCTGTAAAGGCCAGTACTGTTAAGCCAGTAGAGGAGTTAGCTGAAAAAGACGACTCTTCAAAAAGGGCTGATAAGCCCGTTGAAGCCAAAGATTCTAAGGATAGCAAAAACCCAGATTTTGTTTTAGTTGAAAAGAATATCCGCGACTGGGCGAATGCTTGGTCGAATAAAAATGTGAAGGCTTATCTGGCTTATTATTCAAATAATTTTTCTCCGGATGGCGGCTTATCCTATGGTGACTGGGTAGAGCAGCGTCGTCAGCGCGTATCCAAGCCTGGAGAAATTAAGGTTCAGGCAGAAATTTTGAATGTGTCGTATGCAGGTAAAAAAATTGTTGTTAGCATTCGCCAGCGATACACATCTGTTAATTTGAAGACAAATTCTGTAAAATACATTGAGTGGGCTAATGAGCAAGGTAAGTGGCTAATTACGCGCGAGTCGAATAATAGGTAATGTAATTTAGGATTGAGGATCAATGAAGCTGAGTTGTTTAAATAGATATCTAGTTTTTGTAAGTAGCTTCATCACTTTAAGTACCTTTTCTAGTGTTATTTACGCCAATGGCGATTATTTAATCCGTCAAGGCTTACAGGAACTTGTTCAAAGAGCTAATTTTGACAAGGCTGAAGAATTCATTACACGTGCGAGTAAGGAGCACCCCAATTTTAAGTTGGCAAAATTTTTAGAGGCTGAACTGTATACAGCGATGTTAGGTAAAGAAGTTGCCGTGCGAGAGAAGAGTATTGCTGTAGACGCCGATAGTATTTCTTACGACCTCTTAGAAGAGGCTAAATTACGCTCATCTGCACCATCTAATCTTGCGCAACTGCGCCCCTTACAGATTTTAAAGATGCCTCCGAATATGGATTTTATGATATTAGTTGACGCATCATTACACCGGGCATATGTCTTAAAAAACCAAAACGGTGAGCCTGTATGGGTCCACGATTTTTTTATCACACTGGGTAAGTTAGGTATTGGCAAACAAAAAGAAGGCGATCAAAAGACGCCGCTGGGGCTTTATCAAGTTGGTGATGAAGTGAGTAAAAAAAATCTAACCCCATTTTATGGGGTGGGAGCATTACGGCTGAATTTCCCCAACTCATTTGATAAACATGCTGAGCGTTCAGGCTCGGGAATTTGGTTACATGGAGTACCTCAAACAACCTATAACCGTCCTCCAAAAGCTTCTGATGGGTGCATTGTTTTTGCTAACGACGACCTAAAGCAGTTAATTCGAATTGCACAAGGAGCAAATATCAATGTTTTAGTGAGTACATCCGTGAAGTGGTTGCCTAGGACTGATTGGCAAAATCGCTATAAAAAGGTGATGGATGATATGTCTGATTATCTGACTATGAATCCTATTATTAAAAATAATAAGGTCCTTAAGAAAGATTTAATTGCAGTTTATGCCCCGGAAAGTGAAACTTCAGTTATCGTAGATCGTGGGTTAAATAACATGAAAAACTACCAGCGTTTTCGAGAGTATTGGGAAAAAAAGGGTACCGCCTGGCAACTCAAGTTTGAGTCTGAGTTTAAGTCTTAGTCAATTTCTTTAGCCAACTGAGTAAATCCTTGGCGCTCAGAGCGGCGCACAGGTAGTGACCTTGATAGTATTGGCAGCCAAGCTGCGCGAGTTTTTTTTGTTGGGCAAAGGTTTCAACACCTTCGGCGATCGCTAGAATCCCTAAATGCTGGCTCATCGACAGAAGTGTTTGTATCACGGCCTGATTTTTTACCAAGTTTTTAACTAGTACTGAGTCAATCTTTATTTGTTTAATGGGTAGTTGCATCAGCTTATTTAAACTGATTGAGCAATCACTGACATCATCTAATGAAAACGTCAACCCAAGTCTACGCAGCTTTTTCATTTGAAGACGAATTAGCTCTAAGTTCTTTGGAAGCGACAAAGCCGAAAATTCAAGAGTTACCGATTGGTAGTCTAGATCAAATGCATTGAGGACATGAGATAGTTGACTAGTAAAGTCAGCTTGTAAGAAATGCAGGGGGTGAATATTTAAAGTCAAGTTGAGCGAAGAGAGCTTTGACTTGTTTCGCCAGCGATAGATCTGTTTACAAGCTTTCTCAATCACCATTTTGCCAATTGGCAGGACAAAATGATGTTGATCCATTAGACTTAAAAACTCACTAGGACTTAGCTGACCCAATTGAGGGTGTTGCCATCGAAGAAGAGCCTCTAAACCAATCATTTCCTGACTAGCGTTCAATTGTGGTTGATAGAACAGTTCGAATTGATCTTTTTTAATCGCCTGATGGAGATCAGATTCTAAAATAGCAAGTCGTTTTGAGTGGGCTTGACTGTCAGATAACAAGAAGGATGTTTGACGAGATTGTTTCGCAAAATATAAGGCCCGATCTGATTTTTGTAGGACCGTTTGCAGACTTTCTTGTTGAGGATTAAATAAAAACAATCCTATAGTACAAGACAGTAGATGTTCGACTCCATTCAGAAGAATTGGTTTTTCAAGCACGTGTTGGATTTGATACGAAATATTTTGTAGCTGTTTAGATGCTTGTACTTTGTTAGTGGATAAGGCACGAGTAATTAAGAAAAACTCATCACCACCAAGCCGAGCAATAAAGTCTTTTGAATGAGAATGCTCCAGAAGACGACGCGCCACCTCGAATAGGACTAAGTCGCCAAAACGATGCCCCAGAGAATCATTAATATATTTAAAGTCATCAAGATCTAAATAGATTGCCCCATAATTACCCTTTTTTACTAATAATAATTTCTCGTCATAATAATGCGACAAAAAAAGTCGATTGGGTAATTTAGTCAGGACATCTATATATGCTACTTGCGTTAAGTTTTGATTCTGAAGATCTGGAAAAAGCAATTTAGGGGGTATCCACTTAGACTAGAAAATTCCGTACCGGCTCATGAGGATTTTTAAGAAAGGGATATCTTTCCAATCTTGTTCGATAGGAATAGACGCTCCACTTTTCCCATACTTTTCCTTCAGACCACCTTTATAGGTGGTGGCATATTGAGACTCGCTTTGGATGTTAAACGTATAGGTCCCGTCTTCATAAATATAACAACCATCATTCATAATAAAGTCAATGATGACTACTTTTCCAATTGTCATAATAAGAGCATTTTGTTCTTGGCTGGTATCTCCAAGAAGTTTTGCAACTGGGTTGATGTTGGGATTAAAAATACGTTTAAGACTTGATTGGCTTTGGACCATTTTTTGAGCAACAGAGCCAAGCGCTAATTTGGAACTAGTAATTTGTCCAACATAAGAAAGCCAAAAATGGAGTTTATCTTGAGCGACATCTTTGTCACCCGTTTTAAGGGCATAAAAAATACGCAGATTCGTTTCATGATGCCAAGATTTCGCCATGTTCAGGCCTGACTCACTCAGCTCATTCCAAGGAGAATTTTTGGGTAAATAGCCTACTGGCGAGCCCCAGTGACGCAGTAGATACTCTCTAAAGGGAGAAAATAGCAGTTTATTTTCGCAGCGCGAGAAGCGCTCGATGAGTAGTTGCAAACCAAGATCCCGATAACTAGAGCATGCATCTAAAAGAAGAAGTAAGTTAGGCAGTAGTTTTTTGAATGATATGTCTGCCAAATTAACGACTGCTTGTAGCGACTGTACGAATAGTTTTTCCCAAAACCAACAGGCCGGGGGTATTTCAAGATCTTTCACTAAGTCAATAACACGTTGATCAAGTCCATCAAGCCACATCTGAGAGTAGTATTCCCAGGGGCGAGCTTCTAAAAGTTGTATATGCGAATCGACAAAGCGAAGGTCAAAAAACAGCCCACTCGCATTTTTTTTAATGTCTGGCCAGGTTTTTTCTAGAAAGTGTCTCAGGATTTCTAACTGTTGATCAAAAAGACTTCTATCCTCATATTCATCTGGATTTGAATTCAAATAGCCGTGGTATAGAGATAGCCAAGCATGTTGCATATCTTGCCCCGCAGAAATTTTTTCTTGGTACCGAGTCAGTAACTGTTCGAATTCTTTTGGAGAACCAAAAAGGGTTTGTTTATTTTGGGCGCCAATATTGACATGTAGAGCCTCACCTAGTAATTCGCTGGCTCCATTTGATAGTTCAAGAGTGCCTTGTAAAAACTGCTGTGCTAATTGGTATTGTTGGTGTGGCTCAATGTGTCCTGCATTTTTAAACTGCGCAACTGCTTCGTCATGGGCTTTTTGGAGTAGCTGATGGGTAGACTTGAAAGCCTTAGGCTTTGATTTTTCAAGCGTAGCAAATAAGTCCGTACTCAGTTGGCCTAGTATTGTGGACACTTACCAAAATCCTTATTAGAGATATCGACTTTATATTTAACCGTACTATTAAATTTTTCTTTTTCATTGAGTTGCCAAAATTCCAACTTAAGAACAACGCGTCGATTTTCAGCTTTTGAGGGTTTGTAGGAGTTAAAGGAAAAACCTCCGACTAAAAAAAGATCACGAATTGAATTTAAATCTTCAGAGGACATTTGGATAGAAGATTTAATTTCATTAGAAAGGGAGCAAACTACTTCAGCGCTGCGCCTTTGAGACAAGGATAAGTTGGGTAAATAATTGCCATCCGTATCGGTATAACCTTCAACAATAATTCTTCGAATATATTTTGAGCAGGCGGGTGACTTGAGTGAATGAACGACGGATGGTACGTAGGTTCTTAAAAAATCAACTCCTTCACTGCTAATCCGAAAGTCACGTTTTACAAAATTGACAATCGCCCCCAAATCGATACTGATACTCTCACTTTTGGCATATTCAAGATTAATAATTGGAAATGACTTTTTTGCCTCGGTGTTGAGTTCCTCATAACAGGTTTGGATTAACTCATTACGGACTTTAGCTTCTTGGGTTCCGAATTGCTTTTCTAAAGAAACGATTTCAACTGCCATGACCACTAAAAATAATGTCATACAAGCGGTCATTAAATCGGAGTACGAAATCCAAAAAGGTTTTTCTGCATCTTCCTTCGCTTTACGTCTACGATTTAATTGATAGAACATAATTAGTTCGACCGCAATTTAGTAGCTGAAATGACGATTTGTTCCACGGCACTTGTCAGAGCGCCCACGGCTGAGCCAAGGAGTCGATCATTTTCTTGATTCAGGCCAGTGACTTGCGCCATCATTTGTAAATTAAATTGGCTAAAGGCCTCTTTGAGGACATTATTAACTTGGCCAAGGTACTCTGTACTGGTGTTTTCGACTAACTTGAGGGTACTCAAAGAGCGCTCCATGCCAGCAAGGATTTCTGCACTTACCCCAGATTCTTTCTTAGCGATTGCAATTAGTTGCGTTAACTCTTTCATATAGTCTTGATGGGCAAAACTAGACTGTTCAAATTGTTTAAACAAATCTTGAATATTGATCATCATGCTTTGTAGACGTTGACCAACATTTTCCATTTGCTCAGTAATTGTTTTACTTTGTTCAAAAGCTTGAACCACGACCTCACCGGCACTCGTAAATTGATCGGCAGCTTGATGCATTTTTTGCGCACCCAGATTCATATTTTCAATTGCTGTGAGTGAGACTTTTTCAATAGCATGAATATGGGTATTTGATTGGTTAATTACGCCATTCATTTCTGAAATAAGCTCTTTTACTTGGTTCGCAATGCCGTTATGAAACTCTTGAGTCGCTCCGGTTAGTGCGATAGCGCGCTGTTCATCATCTTTAATTTGCTCTTGGCGATCACTGGCAATTTGATTCATACTGATTTCAAGTTGCTTGAGGACTGTGTTTGTCGATTCAACCATCATATCTTTTGTTTTGACTTGATGGTCATAGCTCATTTGATTTAAATCTTCGACAAAAGTTTTGAGTTGGAGACTGAGTTGGTGTTGATCTTGCATGGCAGATTGCAGAACTTCTCCCATATTTTGGTGGAGTTCTCTCGTAGAAGCGACTAATTGATTATTTCGAGTCTGGTCTTGGAGATTCTGTTGCTCACGCACGATAGCTAGTTGTGCAATACTCTGATCGACAGAACCAATGATCCGTTGTAGAGTTTGGTCAATTACTTCTTTGGATTTGACTTGTTGGTCAAAGGTTAACTGATTTAGCTCTTCGACAAAAGATTTGAGCTGTAAGCTTAGCTGATGTTGATCTTGCATGGCGGATTGCAGAACTTCACCCATACCTTGATGGAGTTCTTTGGTTGAGGCAACTAATTGACTATTTCGAACTTCATCTTGGAGATTCTGCTGTTCACGAACCACAGCCAGTTGCGCGATACTCTGATCGACGGAGCCCACGATACGTTGCAGGGTTTGATCGATCACTTCTTTGGATTTAACTTGTTGATCAAAGGTTAACTGATTGAGTTCCTCGACAAAGGTTTTCAGTTGTAGGCTCAGTTGATGTTGATCTTGCATGGCGGATTTTAGAACTTCACCCATACCTTGGTGGAGTTCTTTGGTGGATGCGATGAGTTGATCATTACGGGCAACGTCTTGGCGATTTTGCTGCTCACGCACACTGGCAAGCTCAGCGATACTATGGTCTACTGAACCAATTACTTGTTGCAGAGTTTGGTCGATCACTTCTTTGGATTTGACTTGTTGATCATAGGTAATTTGGTTGACTTCCTCGACAAAGTTTTTCAGTTGAAGATTGAGCTGATGCTGATCTTGCAAGGACTTATCTAACATCAGTTGCATTTGTTGATGGATTTCTTTCGTTGCTTGCATGAGACTTGAATTGCGTGTTTCATCCTGCGTATTTTGCAATTCTCTGGCAGATGCAAATTGTCCGAGGCTTTGCTCGAAAGAATGCAGCACTTTACTCATGGTTTGCTCAATGGTCGCTTGCGATTTGACTTGGTGCTCTTGATTCATTTGGTGCAGATCTGCGACCACATCCCGTAATAGCTGATTTTTTTGATCTTGATTAATATTGGCCTGAATTACGGTTTCAAGCATTTGCTCAGACATGGATTTGACGGCTTGCTGACTTGCCATCGCAATATCATCCAAAAGTCGCCGCATGGAGCCCTCGACCGACTCCATGGTGGCGGTAGATCGATATATAGCTTGATTGACAGCTTCTATTTGAGTGCCAAAGGCCTCGTCAATCTTCGTGATGAATGTTCCCATTAAACTTTCTACTAGGGATTTAATGACACCGCTTTGATCACCTGAAGCCTTTTCAACAATGGTCATCAATTTATTAATGGGTTGCTCTAAGCTTTTCGAAATAGTTTCGCCAATAATTGCAGATTGTTTAGTCATTAAAATTTCAAGATTTTCAATCAAGACATTTTTGAGATTGGCAGAATTTGCAGCAGATATTTCTGTTGCTTTGACTAAACGAGCCAGATAATCTTCACCAACTCCTGCTTTATAGAGGCTATCAAGAAGCTTTGTTAACTCTTCAACCTGTTGGTAACAGCGATTGAGAGTTTGTTTTTCGAAGAAAGTAATAAAGATTGCGACAAAAATTGCAATACCTGAGCCCAAGAAAGCTGAACTGACTTCGCCCAAAAGAAGGTTTAGCGTTTCAACTGCATTGGCGGAGTCAAATTGACGTAGCCCCCAGATTAGGCCTGAAAAAGTTCCAATAATTCCCACACCAGTTAGAATTCCAGGCAGGTGCTTAAAGAACTCTGCATTGATATAGCTATCGACAACAGCCTCTTTAGAAAAATAGAAGTCCGAAGTGAGGGTGGACCGAACACTTTCTTTATCAGAATTAACCATTTGCATTTGATGCAAACTTGCCCGATATTCTTTCCAAAGATTACTAAAAGGTCGATCCTGAAAAAGTTCCTCAAGGACGCTTGGCTCAACCGAGCCAATTGGGGCATTGCTTAACTCATGAAGAACTTTATTAACTTTTCGAATCTTAAATTGCAGGGCAATTGCTGGAAGTTGATATTGAAAGATGTAAAAGATACTTAGAAGTCCCACTATGATGATCATCGTACCTAAAATATACGGGTTGAGATAGGGGAATAAAGTCATTTTACGCCTTATGGATGCCGAAGTTTAATAAAATAATGAGTCATTAGGAGGGCAGGCCCCCCATCAAGAAACGGTTCAAAAGAGGCTTAAACAGATTCTTTGAATAGTATTTTGAATGAAAATAGTTGTGGTCTAAAAGACCTCGATACTGCAGGATAAATAGAATGGCTGGCCGCCAAGGGTCGCCTTTTGGCACGACTGCTAAGAAGCTGGATAAAGTCATTAGGCTCCTATGAGCTTTTCAATTTGCAGATGTTGATCTGATAGATGTTTGCGCGTCTCTAAAATTTGCGTTCTTGAAGTTTCATTATGTTTCGTTCTTTTAAGGATCGCTTCTCGATTGGCGTGCGTCACATGGACCACATCTGCAACCGATTTTTCTAGTTCCATTGCATCTACTTGTAACTTTTTCAAACGCGCCAGGTTCTCCTCTTCGATTGCTGAAATCTGTTGAGCTTCTACGGAGGACATTGACTGCTTAACGTTTTGAAGTAATTCTATATTTTTATCCAGGTTGCGATTATTAAAGCTAATTAATTGATCATTGGTTTCTTGCATCATCTCAACAACCTCACTCAGTTGACGATTAATCGCCGCCATCATGATATTGGCCTCTTGCATAACATGATTCAATTTAGATCGATGCTCTAAAATATCAATTCGTGACTGCGCTTCTAGCGCATCAATGTATTGTTTTTCATTCGTGTTTTTAGTGGGAGTATTTTTCAGTAAATTGTAACGGTCTCGAAAAATATCATCAGTATTCTGATTGATGAGTTGGCGGTTTCCTAAAAAGGCGGCGGAGAAGTTTTGTAAATTTAAAAAGCGATTTTCTTCAACTAGCGACTGAATTTGGACAGACTGCGCGCGACTCCACAAGATACTAGATTCAGTTTGATAAATTCTTTTCAGATTTTCAATATTGGCGAGATTTAAATCTGGTTGGCTCATAGGATCTCCAAGGAAGTTTGGTGTTTAGATAAAAATTATCATAGATTAAAGGCGTATTTATAACCGATTTTTGGAAGAGTTAAATGAAGAAATAAGTTCAAAAATGGGCATTCCTGGTGAATTTGCATAAAAAAAGCATTAAATCGGTATTTACCCTAATTATTTAAGGACTTCCTTCACAGAAGTTACATTAAAATAAGTGTACTTAGATTATAGATTTTCTTAATTCGTTTGTATCAAAACATTATTCTTATTGTATTGATTTGTGGTAAAAAAAACAAAGATTCTTTTCTAGTATTCCAAGAGAGCTTTTGGGGCAAGGATTCAAAGGCGCTCATATTTAGAGGTCGGTAAACATGTTTAATAAATCAACTCCCAAACAAAAATTAGGTAAAACAATTGATAGCTTTGAAACAATCATCGGCACGACCGTGCGGATTGATGGTAACTTAAGTATCTCCCAAAGTGTTCGTATTGATGGTGTGGTAAATGGTAATATTTTTCAAGATGAGGGCTCCCAAGCCTCTATTGCCATAGCTAAAGGTGCTGAGGTGCATGGTGATATTCGCGCTGACCATATTGTAATTTCTGGGAAAGTCGTTGGAAACATCTTTACCAAGGAGATGGTTGAGCTTCTTGGAACGGCTGAAATTGTGGGCGATATTACCTATTCTGCTATCGGCATTGAAGTTGGTGCTCGGGTCACTGGCAAGCTAAATCAAATGAATGAATCCGAATTGGCAGAATTTTCGAGCCAATCTTTGATTGCTCAAGCCAAGCAAAAAGCCACGTCCTAGGTTTCTTATGCAACTTATTTGGGTTTCCGGCCCCGTGGGTCGGATTTATAAACTTGATTTGACTCTTAAAAAGCTCATCATTGGGCTTTTTGTAACTATTTTTTTGAGTAGCCTGTTTTATTTTTTGAGTCAAGTTAATTGGTTGCGCCAAGCCACGGATTTTGCAGAATATGAAGATACTACTTTAGCGACTATTGTAGATGCCGATTTGCGTAAAAAATTGGTTGAAATATATAGTGAGTTAGAGTTTACTCATAAAAAAATTAAAGATTTAGAGACCCTCAATCAAAAACTTGTCAAATTAACAGTACCGCCCATTTTATTACCCGAAAGCCCGGTCAATAAGAATGGTGGCCTCATCAAGAGTCCTTCTGGAGGGCCGTTTTTACCACCAGATTTAGACCGGCCACAGAATATTGAATCCTTAATGCGTGATACGATACAACTCTCTAAATTAAACAGTGAGCGGGCGAAAAAGTCAGCCGCAGATTGGGCTAGAGAGTTACATTGGATTAGTAACATGCCCATTGCTTTGCCAATCAAAGATGTAACCCAAATTTCGAGTGGCTTTGGTATGCGCTTAGATCCATTTACTCAAACGAATTCGATGCATACTGGGCTGGATTTTGTAGCTCCTCCGGGTACGACGATTTATGCAACAGGCGGTGGCGTCATTCGATTTTCTGGCTGGAGTGGGTTTTATGGCAAGTCCATAGAGATTGACCATGGTGATGGGTACATGACCAGATATGGGCACGCCAGCGAGTTACTTGTAGTCAAAGGCCAACGTGTAGAGCAACACCAAGCTATAGCGAGAGTGGGATCAACAGGACGATCTACCGGACCACACTTGCATTATGAAGTCTTCAAAAAAAATCAATTTTTAAATCCGACGGATTTTATAGCCGTCGTTCGTGGCACTCAGAAGTAATACTGTATTTAGGCGCATAGACACTCTGTCGCTAATACACCATGATCAATTCTCAAGTTCGAATCAACGGTGGGATTTTAAAAGACGCTAGAACTACTCAGGGGCTTGCTATTGAGAAAGTTGCGATGGATTTATGCGTCTCTAAAACACATATTTTTCAAATAGAAGATGGGGGCGAGGGAGCCTTTTATTCCTATGCTTTAAAAGTCCAAATAGCTAGAAAAATGGCCCTTTATTTAAAAGTACCAGAATCTGCCGCATTTGATTCGGTAGAGGAAGATGCCATTGAGGGCTTTCAACTTTCTTTACAAGAGGGCCGACTAGGGCAGAAGCTGAGTCCCATTGAGCAAGAAAACTATGCCCTAACACTGCAAAAAAATCGTAGTTCATTAAAAAAAGTGCTTTATAGTGCTTCTATAGCCCTAATCTTTTTGATGGCTTTGATATTTATTCAGGTTTCTCCCGCCTTCCAATTTTGGAATAATTTGAGTGACACCTTCCAGTCAGATTTTGATGCAGTGTTTCAATCAATTCAGACATTCATAGAAACAGCAACAGCAGGTTCGGCAGGCACAGAAAAAGTGCCCAAAGAAGAAGGGTTACTTATCAAGACTTCACCCTCAGGAGAGGTCAATCAGGAGATAGGTCCTCAGAGTAGTCCAACAAAATAGCTTTTACAGTGAGAGCTTGAATACCTCGTTTTCAAGAAAACCGGGCCAATAAAACAGCCCCAATTATTTTGAAATGCCGATTATCAGCCTTTTGTTTTGAATAATTCTCCAGCAATGGCGCGTTGAAGGGGTGTTGAGTGGTTCGTATCTGCAAGGTATGCGCGCATTTTCTCCTGGTCAGCAACCTGCTTGATTTGTTGTAGATAGCCAATCACAATTTTGACCTGTTCTGCAGCGAATTCGGGTTTTTCAGCACAAAGACTCAAATTGAGTTCAGTCCCACCAGAAGAGGCACCTCCCCCTGAAATAGCCTTATGCAGCAGATCGTTTTTTTCAAGTTCAGCCTGTTTGATACCCATTTGTACTTTGGCTTTTTCTAATAGCCGCGCTACTTCTCCCTCGGATAAATGCAGTCTTTTTGCTTCAGCATTAATAACCTCCCTTTCTTCAGGAGATATAACGCCATCCTCGAGCATTTTATAAAGCTCATCCTTCATCGCTTCACGTTCGATATGCAATTGATCGTTCAGACCTGAGGAAAGAATCGCCGCAGGAATAGCAAAAATACCAATCCCCAAAAGAGCTAGAACGATTGTCATAATCCTACCCATTGGGGTGACGGGGGATATATCACCATATCCGACACTCGCAAGTGTAATGACCGCCCAATAGATAGATTGAGGAATATTTTCAAATTTATCGGGCTGCGCCTCATGTTCAAAAACGTAGCCTAGACAAGCTGCTAGCATGACCAAAAGAAGCATAATAAATGCCGATGCCTTCATCACTGGCCACTCACGCTTACAAACAATAAAAAGAGACTTAGTGGCATCCGAGTAGCGCATGAGCTTGAGTAAACGCATCAAACGGAAGACTCTTAAAAAACGTAAATCAAATAAGTGACTTAATAAGCTCTCTAGGAAGAATGGCAAAATAGCTAGGAGGTCGATTAGATTTGACGGTTCTTTGGCTGAGGCAATTCGACCGTTAAGCCAATGTTGATATTTGGGATTTTCAACGCAGGTATAAATGCGAATCAAATACTCTGTTGAGAATATTGCCACTGCTACGGTATCAATAATCACAAACTCAACGCCGACATAGTAAATAACAGAGGCAATAGACTCTAAAATCACTGCTGTAACGGAGATAATGACCCAAACAATAATAAAAAAATCAAAAATCTCATGCAAACGACCACTAGTTTCTGTAGGATTCACTAAAGCATACAATTTTTGGCGAAAGGTATTATTTTTATTGGCCTCTTTAAACTCTTTATATGCTGGAATAACCACACGAAATAATTTAAATAAACGCAGCAGTCTTAATCCCCTCAGTATTCTGAGGTCTATTTCCACAAAGGCGCTCAAATAGAACGGCAGAATAGCTAATAAATCAATGATGGCAAACGGGCTTCGGAAGTAGGCGAATCTTGGATTTTTACTAGATGCAAACTGCGGGTCTTCTGGCGCCACATAGATGCGCAGGACATATTCAATTGAAAATACCATTAAAGAGAAAACGTCGAAAGAATGAAATAACTCTATCCTGGATTCATAAATAATAGGAATACTCTCTGCCCAAAGAGCGAAGACATTTAAAAGGATAATGGTGATAGTGAATTTCTCAAAGCTGGCATGCCAATTGCCTTTGATGTTCGGATTGAAAAGCTTGTTATAGATGATTTTACGAATCATCAGATTGATCTGGATTAAATTACTAGAAGAACTCATAGCGTTGCCTCACCAATTTTGATCAAATAAAAACCCCTATCGCAAATACCTACTCGATAGTTAAGGCCTTTTCCTAAAATTTCTGAATGTTCAAGTGGAGCATAAGTTGGAGCGCCCGTGGGTCCGGGGGTGATTTTGTCAAAAACGAGAGTACCACTCGACTCCTGATTGGCTTTACTACACGCTTTACTAAAAACAGGATGGGCATGATTAATATGGTTCACGAAATCTTTGAATATACCTTCAGCACCAAATAAATCCGCAATACAGTCACCCCATGTATTTTCTTTTTCCGATTTTTCTTTCGGAAAACAACTTTTGGGAGTGGGTCCAGGAGTTGCATCAATATTTTTGTTGAACTCTTCTGACCAAGCGAGGAAAACTTCACCTTGTGCTTTAGCCTTTTCTAAGTTGATAGCCACTTGGTAAAGGTCTTTACCAAGATAGGCCACAACACACAGGTTCAAGATGAGAAAACCTAAGAAAAAGAGGTCCGAGCGGGTTGGACCTAGTTTAGTACTAGATTTCATAAAAAATCCCTAAATATGCTTAATTACTAGATATGTGAATAATTTATGAACAATATAAACGATATTGTTCTAATAAGTAGCTAATTATTAATAAAAATTAAAAATTAGACATGAATTCATGCTCTAAAAAGTTGCGACTGTCCATAACTAATTACTTTAGTTTGGTAAATGGATGGAAAGATTCTCTCCCTGTGCCCTGAGTGATGTACAACACTGATCTCTGCAAACATTGAATAGAGGGAGTATTAGAAATCAATTAACCAAGATTTTTTCTTGTAAAACAAGGATAAATATACTATTCTTGAAGAAATATTAATCAATTGTGGCTTCAAGAAATACTTCAAATATCTCTGGTTGAAGCCAGAAAGAGACGGAAAAATGGTTAAAACGCACGATGTGTTTCAAAATGAACAAGGTCAGTTAGCTCACATTCGTAGGGTGTATGGTGAC
>CAIQHU010000154.1 GCA_903871735.1 uncultured beta proteobacterium
AAAAATCAAAGCTTCATATGATATTTACGGAGCGATACGACGAAAAGATTTTTTAGCAATAGATGCTCTTATTGCTAAAGGTGCTGATTTAACTCAGAAACAAGAGAACGGATTAACCCTAGAGGATATAGTTAAGTCATTAAAAGAAAAGAAGTCCCAATGATTGTAGGGGATATTTCATAGAATTATGGTCAATCTCAGTAAATCTAAAATTATTACCCACCGTCAGTGTTCCAAAAGACTCTGGTTACAGACTTATCGCAAGGATCTGATTCCTGAGATAGATATAGCAACACAATCCCGCTTTGATGAAGGTAATAGGGTGGGCGACATTGCTAGGCGAATTCATCACAACGGTATTTTTGTAGATACTCTTAAGAAAGAGGATGCTTTATTCATTACAAAGGACGCTATTGCAAAGCATCAAGCTATTTTTGAGGCTGCCTTTTTTGAGCAAGACGTACTTATTCGGGCTGATTTATTATTTCCGGATAAAAATGGTTATCGGTTAGTGGAGGTTAAATCTTCCACAGCGGTTAAAGACTACCATTATGAGGATGCTACTGCCCAAGCCTGGGTAATACATCAGGCAGGAATCAATTTGACTCAAGTGGCACTAGCCTATATTAATAATCAATTTGTTTATCAAGGCGATGAAAATTATGTAGGATTATTAATTGAACAAGATTTAACCCCGAATGTGCATGATCGTCTAGATGATGTCACTAACTGGGTAAAGGCTGCTAAAGAAACGTTAGCTCTTCAAGAAGAACCTAAGATTGATTCAGGGCAACAATGTCACTCTCCTTTTGAATGTGAATTTAATGACTATTGCTCTCCAGCAGATCCAAATATTGAGCATCCTGTTCATATACTGCCTAATAGCAAAAAATTAGCTAACAAATTAATTGAAGAAGGTTACAGAGACTTGCGTCAAGTTCCTCTAGGTCGTCTAGATAATCCGAAGCATATTCGGATGCAAGAGGCAATCATGAAAAATGGACCAGTCTTGGATCCAATGGCTACCGAAGAATTAAAATCCTTACCTTACCCTAGGTACTATATCGATTTTGAGACGATAGCCTTCGCAGTCCCTATCTGGAAAGATGCTAGGTCATATATGCAAATACCATTCCAATGGTCTTGCCACATTGAACAATCCAATGGAGACATCGAACATTTAGAGTTTTTAGATATTTCAGGAAGTGACCCTCGTTATGAATTTGCGAAAAAACTCATTCATGCAATCAGAACGGTCGGGCCTATTATTGCTTATAACGCAGGGTTTGAAAAATCCCGGATTCATGAGCTAGCTGATTTGTATCCCGATTTAGCTAGCAAACTCAGCCTAATGCCAGATCGTTTCTTTGATCTATTAACCCTAGCTAGAAATTATTACTATCATCCCGATATGCAAGGTTCTTGGTCGATTAAGGATGTGTTACCAACTATTGCACCAGAATTGAATTATGGAAATTTAGTGGTGGGGGATGGAAATATGGCCCAAGAGGCTTATCGAGAGGCAATTAGTCCTTCTACAACAGTTGAACGAAAAGAAAAGTTAAAAGATGCTATGTTGAAATACTGTGCTCAAGACACATTCGCTATGGTCAAAATAATACAAAATTGGACAAATAAATCATAAAAGAATTTGACAACACTATAAAATAAATTCATAATATGTACATACATAAAGAGAGGGGCGAAAGCCCACACCAACCTGCCAAACCGGGCAAGGTGGTACGCTAAGCGAATGTGACCTGAAACAGGTAACCAAACGGATAGCTCTCTTTTGAGGGCTTTTTTTTCGCCCTTTGTTCTTTAATAATTTGATGAAGGAGCTTTCTATGGCAGGAGTGATCATAGATGGACAGGTTGTACCTACAAAAGTAGTTTATGCGGGAAATCTGTTTAATATTTGGAAGTTTGAAATACCTGAAGTGTCTTTCTCAATCCTTTTAAATCAGGGCAAGCAACTTGAAATTTCTGTTACGAGTCCAGACTCAGAGAACTTGGCATCCGATTTAGAAATGCTGAAAAAGGAAGTAATTTCAGAGCAAGATTTAGAAACAAAATGGTACAGCATGATCTCTGATTTTTTAGAGAGTTTGTAGAAGTAGGATAGATCTAGCATGGAAGTGCTAGATCTTTAAAGGTGGAGTTATTCCGAATTGCCAAACCTGACATATTGTCAAATTGGCTAAAAAGGAGGATATATGAAATTGAATTGTCAGAAAGGTGATTTAGCGATAATCGTAAAAGATGATGGGAAGCTTGAAAATTTAGGTTTAATTGTCAAGGTGGTTAAGTGGTATGGAATGAAGAAATTTTATTCTTATAGTCATCGCAACCAAAAATGGACTAAGCCGACAAAAACACTCTGCGCTTGGACAGTTGAAGTTTTATCTGAAAATAGCGCCATCAGCTATGGGACCACTACCGGTAAAGTATATAGTAAGAAACGTGGATGGTTTCCTGATAGTTATCTAAAGAGACTTCCCAAGTTGTGCGAGGAGAATACCTTAGAAGAGAATTTTACTGTCATAAAAAGTAAGGAAACAGTATGAATCCTAAAAACGAAGGAGTAATTACATCATGACTACATTAGCCAAAGAACTTACAAAGACGGTAGAACGATTAGATAAAAAATATGGATCTGACGACCTGTTTGTGAAAATGATGAAGTGGCAATTAGAAGAAATCATTAATCAACAGGACTTGAAAGATCAAGTTTGTCCGGTACAAGTT
>CAIQHU010000155.1 GCA_903871735.1 uncultured beta proteobacterium
CTACCAGGCTGCGCTACGCCCCGAACAAACATTATTTTAACCTGTTTTACTTGGGAGCGCCATTATTCTCCATCCGCAAAAGCAGTATGACTTCCCGAGCCTTATCAGATAAGACTTTTCTATCTGACATACCAACTAATGACTCTCCAATATCTAGCCTTACAACGAGGGGACTTTCTCGTAAAGTGCTGTGAATTGACTGTAAAAGACTCATCTCTCCTACGAACGCTGGAGCGGTTGAAATTTTCTTAGTCTTGTCAGATTGATAAGAAATTGCAACTGGGATACATGGAACTTGCGTATTAATTACTGACTGGAAAAGGCTAGAGTGGAATGGTAAAACCTTCGTTCCATCTGAAGATGTTCCCTCAGGAAATATACAGATTTGATCACCCTCCTTGAAAGCCTCCACAATTGTATTAGTAATATTTCTTGAATCTCCTTTTGTTTGTCGATCAATAAAAATAGTTCTTATTTTTTTTGCCATAACTCCAAAAATAGGCCATGTGGATACCTCTTTTTTTGCAACAAATCGCAAAGGGAGATAGGCGTTCAAAACATGAATATCTAACCAAGAAATATGGTTACATACTACTAAGGCAGGAAATTGACCATCGATAGTTCCTCCAAAGACCTCCAGGCGAACTTGAAAAATATCTAATAATTGCTCGCACCAATTCTGCACATACTTTTTTTTATGTGAATCCGATACCTGATGAAAAGTCCATAAAACGATCCAAAACCCTTTACATAGATGAAAAGTAAGCTTGATATAGGCAATAAGGATCATTTATTTTTAATTACTTTCATAAAAATGCAACAAAAAAGTCATCCTTCTGACATACTATTTTGGCTTAATCAAATTCAATGGCGCAATATCGAACGATATGGATATCTGATGTTCACTTAGGCACAATTGGATGCCAAGCTGATTACCTTCTCGATTTTTTAAAGCATAACGAAGCACACACATTTTACCTAGTTGGAGACATGATTGATGGTTGGCGTCTTAAAAAATCATGGTACTGGCCACAAGCACACAACGATGTAATCCAAAAAATTCTTAGAAAAGTTCGGAAGGGAGCAGAGGTTTTTTACATCCCTGGTAATCATGATGAAATGGCCCGACAATTTATTGGTATGACCTTTGGTGAAATTCAAATACGGGAAGATATGATTCATGTTACTGCCAAAGGAAAAAAATTATGGATTACCCATGGCGATATCTTTGATAGTGTCATGCAGTATGCAAAATGGCTAGCTTATCTAGGTGACAATCTATACACATTAATTTTGTCCGTAAATCGTTATTTCAATTATATCCGCATCAAATGTGGCTTTCAATACTGGTCATTATCACAATATCTGAAGACAAAAGTAAAAAACGCTGTCAATTTCATTACTGATTTTGAGGTATTAATGACTCGGGAAGCAAAAAATAGAAAATGCGATGGCGTAGTTTGCGGGCACATTCACAAAGCTGAAATTAGATTAATTGACGGCCTTTTATATTGCAATGATGGCGACTGGGTTGAAAGCATGTCCGCTCTCGTAGAAACTTTAGATGGCGAACTACAAATTGTATATTGGCCTCACATTTTAGATGATGATCTAGAGCATTCGCCGCTCGAAATTAAACCGCTAACGCCGTCAGTTGCTCATCAAAGCAATTCTGGGACGCGGTTACCAACTGCCGTAACTACTGAATCTCTCAATCTATAAGGAATATCGATATGAAAATTATGATCATTACTGATGCATGGGAACCACAAGTAAATGGCGTTGTACGTACTTTAAAGCAAACAAGACTAGAACTTCAAAATATGGGTCATACAGTCGATATTCTGACCCCCAATGAATTTCATACTGTGCCATGTCCAACCTATCCTGACATCTCTTTGTCACTATTTCCAGGAAAGAAAGTATCTAAGCGCATATCCGTTTTTAATCCAGATGCTATTCATATAGCTACAGAAGGTCCCCTTGGACTTTCCGCCAGATCTTACGCCATCAAAAATCATTTACCCTTTTCTACTGCTTACCACACGCGCTTTCCGGAATATGTAAAGGCAAGAACAGCTATTCCACTTCACATTACTTACCGCTTCTTAAGATGGTTTCATGGCAAATCGATGGCTGTGATGGTGCCAACTGCAACTGTTGTTGCTGATTTACAAAAATATGGTTTTGATAATGTAGTACTTTGGAGTCGTGGTGTCGATACGAATATGTTTAAGCCACAAGAATCAAAAGTCCTTAATTCATCACATCCAATATTTTTATATGTAGGACGAGTTGCTATCGAAAAAAATATTGAGGTTTTTTTATCAACTGACTTACCTGGTTCTAAGTGGGTAGTAGGCGACGGTCCTGCTCTCGCTTATTTAAAGGCTAAATATCCATTAGTCAACTACTTGGGTGTACTTGATCAACCTGAACTGGCTAAAGTTTATGCTGCAGCAGATGTATTTGTATTTCCAAGTAAAACAGATACCTTTGGCCTAGTACTCCTTGAAGCAATGGCATGTGGGTTGCCAGTCGCTGCCTATCCAGTTACGGGACCAATTGATGTAATTGGCAATTCCAATAGTGGTGTTATGCATACAGACCTGCGTGAGGCATGCTTACAAGCACTCCATCTTTCTAGAAATGATGCCCGTGCCCATGCTGAAAAATTTTCCTGGCAAGTAGCTAGTGAACAATTTCTAAAGCATCTCAAGCCAGTCCCTAATGGTTTAATTCAGGCAAATAAAGAACTGACAACTTAGATAAATATTTATGAGCGATGATTACCATATTAACCAAAATCCCTATAAGGGTAATAAGGGCTTCACGCGCGCATTACGTGCGGCAGTCAATTCATGGCATGGGCTAGTTTTCGCATACCAAGAAGAAAGTGCCTTTCGACAAGAGTTAGCTATTACTTGCATCCTCATACCGATATCCATTTTTCTTCCAGTATCTCCAATTGAGCACATAGCACTTATTTCTTCGATCTGCCTCGTTCTAATTATTGAATTACTTAATTCAAGTATCGAAGCCGCGATTGACCGAATTTCCTTTGAGCATCATGGCCTTTCAAAACGCGCAAAAGATTTTGGCAGTGCAGCGGTTATGCTCGCACTTTTTTTATGCTTAATGACTTGGGTCTATATTACTTACCCTCTTATCCAAACAACCTAGTTCTGCTGACTAATTGCAACTGTCATTATTTTGTAATTTTACTTCAATAAAATTTTAACAATACCACTTTGATAAGGCCCTATGAAAGAAATCCCAAACCCATTACATGCCATCAATTTCATAACCGATGGTTTCACCAGCAGGATTGTCAATAAAATTTTAGGTATGCAACCCTTAGAAAAGCTGAATAGCTTTTTCCCTAACAAAAAAAGTATTAAAAAAAATCATCCGTTAAAAAAACTCAAGAAAATTTTAAACAAAACAACTCCTGCAGTAACTGACAAATCTGAGATTAAAAAATCTCGCCCTCTAGAGGCATATATTGCTCGAGACATCAATGAGATCAAAGAAGCTCAAGCCTTGCGTTATAAAGTTTTCGCTGAGGAATTGGGTGCAAGACTGCCATTTAATTCAGAAAATTTAGATATTGATGAATTTGATCAATATTGCGATCACCTCATTGTTCGGGATAAAGACAGCTTAATGGTCATCGGTACCTATCGAATATTACCGCCAGAACAAGCAAAGCTGATTGGAAAAGTCTACTCCGCTAATGAATTCGACTTGTCACGTATCGAACACTTACTTCCAAAAGCGGTAGAGGTTGGTCGGTCATGTGTCCATCCCAATTATCGCTCTGGTGCAGTCATCATGGCTCTTTGGGCAGGACTTGGATCGTACATGAGACAACACGGCTATGAAATCCTGCTCGGTTGTGCAAGCGTTCCCATGGCGGATGGTGGACATTACGCTGCAAGTCTCAACAGAATTTTCTACGAAGCCAACTTATGTTCTTTAGAATACCGAACCTTTCCTAAAGTGCCGCTGCCACTTGACAAACTAAATACCAGTTTAGAAGTTGATCCCCCTGCTCTCATCAAGGGTTACCTGCGACTTGGCGCTCAAATTTGCGGGGAGCCAGCTTGGGACCCAGACTTTAATACAGCAGATTTTTTAACTATGTTGAGACTTTCTGATATAAATCCGAAATATGGCAAACATTTTTTAAATTCGAATTAATAAAGATCAATCTCATACTCTTTACCGACCTTAGACCAATCCTCGGCCTCTTTTCTAAGACTGTACTCAGTTAAAGTATGGTTTTCTAACCACTCTTTAGAGAGGCTTACCTTAAATCCTTTAGGGGTTTGCTGAACTAAAATTGTGGGGATATCCTCTTCCACTCTTTTTCTTGATAAAACAAGCGCTAACCTCAAACTAAACAACATTCTCCAATCGATAAAATTACTATTCACTGATAGTTTTCCCAACTTGCCAGTATGGCCCAATAGGAGTGCTGATAATCGATTTTGATCATTTTTAGAAAATCCGGGCATATCTGCGTGTGCAGATATATAAGCCGAATGTTTATGATAGCCATTATGGGATATCGATAAACCTATTTCATGAAGTCGTGCCGCCCAACCGAGTAAAGCCATATTATTAGTTCGATCTTCATCTTTTGGTTCTGGGAATTGCTCTAAGAATATCGTGGCTAAATGTTCGACTCTTTTGGACTGCTCCAAATCAACACTATAGCGCTTCATAAATTGTTCAACTGTTACAAAACGCATATCATGATGTTGTGAGCGCCCAAGAAAGTCGTATAAAACTCCCATCCGAAGCGCTGCTTCAACAATTTCCATGGACTCAATGCGAAGTTCATCAAAAGCCGCAATCATAATCGCTAAGCCCCCAGGTAAAACCAGACGACGATCTGACTTGAGTGCAGTTAATTCCAGAGATTGCATCGACTCGGCATCAATCAAAACTTCTTTGAGGTTTTCTAATCCCTCGCGGGTAATAATGCCAGTTGACTCAATCCAAAGAGTATCTTTCTTGAGCTGACCATCTAAACCATTCAGGGCGATTAATTCAGCTAAGGCCTTGGCAGTTCCAGAGGAGCCAATTGCTTGATCCCAGCCTTTTTTTCGAAACTCTTTTGCTAATATCTGAATTTCTTGCCGAGCAGCTAGTTCTGCTTGTTTAAAGCTATAGCTATCGATTGTCCCATTAGCAAAGAATTTTTGACTATGAGAAACGCATCCGATATACAAACTTTCCATTAAATTGGCCTCATAACCTTTGCCAATAATAAATTCTGTTGAACCGCCACCAATATCGATCACTAAACGGTTGCCTTGATTTGCAGGTGCGCCATGCGATGCACCGACATACACCAGCCTTGCCTCTTCTCTGCCCGCAATTACCTCTATTGGGAAACCTAACTCAATTTCTGCCTGTGCAATAAATGCTGAAGCATTTTTAGCCACGCGTAAAGTATTTGTCGCTACGGCTCGTACCTGCATCGGAGAAAAATTCCTCAACCTTTCACCAAATCGTCTGATAGAACTGAGCCCTCGAGCAAAAGCCTGCGTATCTAAGTTTTTATGTCGGTCTAAACCAGCCGCTAACTTAATCGAATCTCTCAAAGTATCAACTGGGCGTAATTGAAAACCCGATGGCGTCTCTACAATTTGAGCGATGACCATACGGAAACTGTTGGAACCTAGATCTACTGATGCAATTAATTTTGGATCAGATTCGTTAGCTTGGGAGAAATGCTGAAGTAAAGACATACTGATGACTAAAGTAATTGATTATATTTATTTAATATGTCATTTTAAAGACATATTATTCATTAAAATGACATATTTGCATGAAATAATGATTCATGACTATAAAGCTTGTCCCTCTACTCAATCGTGAATTAGGTCAATTAGAATTTAATCGACGGGTATTGGCCCAAGCTGAAAACCCACAAACTCCTATTTTAGAGAGACTTCGATTTGTTTGTATTGTCTCGAGCAATATGGATGAGTTCTTTGAAATCCGCATGTCCGGTCTCAAGGAGCAATTAAGAGAAAACCCCCTCAAAGTCTTGGCGGATGGGCAAACAGTCCAAGACTCCTACCGTCAAATTACTCTGCAAGCCCGGCAATTAATTGAAAAAAAATATCGCCTCTTGCAAGAAGTTATCTTTCCTCAACTCAATCAAGAAAAAATCTTCTTCAAATACCAATCAGCGTGGACCAAAAAGCAACGTCTGTGGGCTCGAAATTTTTTCCACACGGAGTTAGTGCCAGTATTAACGCCCATTGCACTCGATCCTGCCCATCCTTTTCCAAAAGTCATTAATAAAAGTTTAAACTTTTTAGTTACCCTCCAAGGGCAAGATTCATTCGGTAGAAAACCGCATCTGGCTGTAGTTCAAGCACCGAGAGCCCTACCCCGGGTAGTTAGAATGCCAGCACACTTAGAAAGCAATGGCGAAACCTGCTTCGTTCTGCTCTCCTCCTTTATGCAAGCCTTTGTACCCGAATTATTTACTGGTATGGAAGTAACCGGTTGCTACCAGTTTCGGGTAACTCGCAATTCCGACCTGTTTGTTTCAGAAGATGATATGACCGATCTTCGTAGCGCACTCCAAGGAGAACTCTCAACCCGCCACTTAGGGGATGCTGTTCGTCTGGAAGTTGCTTCTGGAACCCCTGCGGAGTTGATCCAACGGTTAAGAGTTGAATGTGATCTGAACGAAAGTGACTGCTATCAAGTAAACGGCCCAGTTAATCTCGTTAGACTCTTTCAAGTACCCGATTTAATCGATCGATCTGATCTAAAATTTGTAGAAGTTAAGCCGACTATTCCTAAAATTCTTTTAGACGAAAAGCCTATTTTTGATATTATTAGTCAGCAAGATGTCCTCCTACATCACCCTTATGAGAGTTTTTTACCCGTTCTAACACTGCTTCGTCAAGCCGCAAAAGATCCACAAGTGCTCGCCATTAAACAAACTGTTTATCGAACAGGTGATGAGTCACAGGTGATGGATGCGTTAATGGAAGCTGCCAAAAATGGCAAAGAAGTGACTGTGGTCGTGGAACTATTAGCCCGTTTTGATGAACAAACTAATATGCAATGGGCCGCCAAACTTGAAAGTGTTGGAGCCCATGTTATATATGGGGTAATTGGCCATAAATGCCATGCCAAGATGCTCTTAATTGTGCGCAAAGAACTCATTACAAAAGGTCGAGGTAAGGGTAAATATGTACTGAAGCGCTACGCGCATTTGGGTACCGGAAACTACCATCCAAGAACTGCCAAACTCTATACCGATTTTGGCTTACTAACATCTCATCCACAAATTACGCAAGACATGCATTTTGTCTTTCAACAGATGACAGGTACTGCTATACAGCCGACTTTGGCAACCTTGTGGCAATCGCCATTTACCATGCAAAATCAAATTATTCGGCATATCCGAGCAGAAATACGAACTGCAAAATCTGGTAAAAAAGCCGTAATTATCGCAAAAATGAATGCCCTGTTAGAGCCCAGCGTGATTCAAGAGCTTTATAGAGCTTCTCAAGCAGGTGTAAAAATAGATCTCATTATTCGGGGAGTCTGCGCCCTGAAGCCTGGAGTTCCGGGACTATCTGAAAATATTCGCGTGCGATCGATTATCGGTCGATTCTTGGAACATCATCGAATTTATTACTTTTTGGCGCAAGGTGAAGAGCAGGTATACCTATCAAGCGCCGACTGGATGGACCGCAATCTATATCGTCGCGTAGAAGTTGCCTTTCCTATTCTTGACCCAGAAATCAAGGCCAGAGTTATCCGTGAAGGCCTAGAAATACTTCTGCAAGATAACGCCTCAGCTTGGATAATGCAGTCTAATGGAAGTTATCAACCAATTCAATCCCGTAGTAAGTTAAAGAAAGTTGGTCAGCAAGAATTGCTGCAACTCATTCAAAAAAAATAGCGCGCAAGTCTTTTACTCTGCGATATTCAAGGCCCCATCGACTAGTCGGTCTTTGACAAAAACTATCTCAAAAGTACTCCCCTGACCAATTTGACTCTCAATGCGTAACTCCGCTTGATGGCGCATTGCAACGTGCTTAACAATTGCTAGGCCTAAACCAGTTCCACCTGTGTCTCTCGAACGGCTTAAGTCGACCCGGTAAAACCGTTCTGTAATTCTTGGAATATGTTCAGGAGCAATCCCAAGCCCACTGTCAGTGACTGCAAATCGGGCTCCGCCATCCGGCAGATCGCTCCAATCAATTAAGATCGCCCCACCCTCTGGCGAGTATCGAATAGCATTATTTACTAAATTACCAAACGCTGAAATAATTTCACTATCAGAGCCTAAAACATACTTATGCGAACTTACCCTTAAAGTTAATAGATGCCGTCCCTTTGATAAACTTCTTGCATCTGTCATTAACCTTTCAAAAACTTCAGCTAAGTTGACCGTTCTTGTCTTTGGAGATACTGGACTGCTATCTAGACGTGTCAGTATCAGCAACTCATCGACTAAAGTTAGCATTCTATCGGACTGGGTCACCATAATTTCTAAATAACGGGCTTTTTCTTCCTCGGAAAGAGGTAAGTCTCGAATGGTTTCTAAAAAACCACTCATTATCGTCAATGGAGTGCGTAATTCGTGCGAGACATTCGCTACAAAATCTTGCCGAATCGCTTCATTTTTTTTAATCGCTGTGATGTCTTGACTTAACAGTAATTTCTGACTCTCCCCGTAAGGGATGATCTGCAGCCGAAGCATTACCTGGCCACTCTCTCCCATATGATCTAGCTGTAAAGGCATAGAGAAGTCTGCCTCCTGCATATACTGCACAAAATCCGGATGACGCAATAAAAAGGCTACGGGCTGATTTGTATCACGTACCGGGTCAATCCGAAAATGCTCCCGACAGATCTTATTACACCACTTAATACGATCCATCTTATCGAGCATGATTAAGCCATTTGGTGAGGCTTGTACCCCCTGAATAAACCGATCATACTGGTCTGCAGCAGCAGATATTTCTTGGTGCAAAACCTTGGATTTTTTTTCTAATAAACCATAAATTTCTCGCCATAAACCCAAGCCACGCTTTCGACCTATTAAGTCATCCTTGAGTAATAAATCATGTAGTCGATTAATATTCCATAACTGGAAATAATAGGCCACAATAACCACCCCTATTAAGAAATAGGGCATAGTCTGCCAAGAGATTAGCTCAGCCCAAAGAAAGCTGACAATCATTAGTACAATTAAAAAATAAAAAAAACGAAGTCCCAAATTCGGCATGGGACTATTATTTCACGAAATGGGTATTGGATTACGAGTTAGCCTATACCCACTTCCTCGAACCGTCTCAATCATCGTCTCACAACCAATGGGGCTTAATACCGCACGCAGACGTTTAATATGGACATCAACTGTTCTTTCCTCAACAAAGACATGGTCTCCCCAAACCTTATCTAATAGCTGTCCACGGGTATGAACCCTCTCCGTATTTGCCATAAAAAACCGCAATAAACGAAATTCAGTAGGACCAAGCTCTACTTTCACAAGCCTACCAGACTGGTTAAAAGTAACCCGGTGGGTTGTTGAGTCTAAAGTCAAACCATTAATCTCTAACACTTCTTCCTTGAGCTGTGGAGACATCCGGCGCAAAATCGCTCGAATCCTAGCAATTAACTCTTTGGGAGAGAAAGGTTTCGTTAAATAATCATCCCCCCCAGCATTTAATCCAGTCAATTTATCTGCTTCTTCAGAGCGGGCAGTTAAAAAAATAATCGGAATATCCTTAGTGCGCTCATTGGCACGAATTTCTTTAGCAAATTGCACTCCAGATTTGCCAGGTAACATCCAATCTAAAACAATTAAATCTGGTAAAACATCACGCATGAGTTGCAAAGCTTGATCCGCTTGAAAAGCTCTTACGGGTAAAAAACCCTCATGACTTAAGTGAACAGAAATTAACTCGGCGATCGATGGCTCATCTTCAACAATTAATATGCTACTTGCCATATCTATTTATTCGCCTCTTCAATCAACTTATCTTGTGGAATATGGCGCACATCAGCGCCTTTATCTACATAAATAACAAATTCGGCGATATTCTTAGCATGATCACCAATACGCTCGACAGCCTTTGCGATAAAAAGAAATTCTAGGGCTATTGAAATGATACTAGGGTCTTCACTCATATAGGAAGTTAACTTTCGCACAAATCCACGAAACTCATTATCAATCTCAATGTCATCAGCTACAATTACAGCCGCCGCTTTTGAATCGCCCCTTGCAAATGCGTCCAACGATCTACGCAGCAAACCTAGTGCCATTTGTCCAGCAATCCGAATTTCAGCAACATTGATTTGATATTTTAGATTCGCTTCAAAGATTTTTTTAATCCTTGCAGCAATATGATCTGCCTCATCCCCAACCCGCTCCAAGTTTGAAGCGGCTTTAGTAACGGCCAACACTAAGCGCAAATCTCTAGCAGCAGGTTGGCGCATAGCTAAAATTTCAGCACACTCAGCATCAATGTTTAACTCAAGTTGATTGACTTCTTTTTCTAACAGCAAAACCTCATCAGCCAACTCAATATCCATAGTCGCAAATGCTTTCATCGTCTTAGCAACTTGGGATTCAACGAGTCCACCCATCGCCAATAAATGCGAATTGATTTTATCTAATTCGTTATCAAATTGTGTTGAAATGTGTTTATCTGGCATATTTTCTCCTAAATTCAAATGCATTAACCAAAACGACCAGTAATATAATCCTCAGTCTCTTTTCGATCTGGTTTTAAAAATATCTGCTTCGTTTGATTAAATTCTATTAATTCTCCAAGATACATAAAAGCAGTGTAATCAGAAACGCGAGCAGCTTGTTGCATATTGTGGGTAACTATTGCAACTGTGTAGTCTTTCTTTAACTCATGAACTAATTCTTCTACCTTGCCAGTTGAAATCGGATCAAGTGCCGAAGTTGGCTCATCTAATAATAAAACAGAGGGTTTTACAGCGACCCCCCTCGCAATACATAAACGCTGTTGCTGTCCACCAGATAACGACAAGCCACTTTGTCCAAGCTTATCTTTCACTTCACCCCATAAGGCTGCCTTATTTAAAGCCCACTCTACACGCTCATCCATGTCCGTCTTATCTAGACTCTCATACAGCTTTACCCCAAAAGCAATATTGTCATAAATAGACATTGGAAAAGGTGTTGGCTTTTGGAAAATCATGCCAACTTTAGACCTCAGTAAATTCAAATCACGACCTGGTTCTAAAATATTTTCACCATATAAGTTGATCTCACCATCAGCTCGCTGGCCTGGATATAAATCATACATGCGGTTTAAAGTCCGCAATAAAGTCGACTTGCCACAACCTGAAGGACCAATAAAGGCAGTCACTTGATTCTCTTCAATATTCAAATTAATATTTTTGAGACCCTGAAAATTTCCATAGTAAAAATTTAAATTCCGAATTTCAATCGCATTCGATTTTTTTAGGTTACTTGCATCATGTCCAGATTGTTGCTCTTTACCACCAGCATTAGAGGCATTATTGTCCTCGTGAAACATTGTTTTCATCATCCCACTCATAACTTATCCTTTTCACTAAAAACAACCCTAGCTAAAATGTTCAACCCAAGTACTGCAAATGTAATGATCAGCGCCGCCGCCCAAGCTAAATTAACCCAATTATCATACGGGCTCATCGCAAATTGGAAAATTACTACCGGTAAATTAGCCATTGGGCTATTCATGTTCGACGAAAAAAACTGGTTATTCAGGGCCGTAAAGAGCAGCGGTGCTGTTTCACCACTAATACGCGCTAATGCTAAAAGGATACCCGTAATTACACCGCTTTTTGCGGCCTTTAACGTGACTGTTAAGGCCACCTTCCAGCGAGGAGCACCTAAGGCATAGGCTGCTTCACGCAGTGTTAGTGGGACTAATCGCAACATATTTTCTGTTGTGCGCAAAACAACCGGAACTGCAATCAAAGATAGAGCACACGTGCCAGCCCAGCCAGAGAAATGTCCCATCTGCGCGACCATAATGGCATAGACAAACAGACCAATCACAATCGATGGCGCGGACAACATGATGTCTGTTACAAAGCGGGTAATCTCAGCAATTACGCTTTGCTTACCATACTCAGATAAATAAATACCTGCCAAAATACCAATCGGCGTACTTACCAGCGTTGCAAAGCCAACAATCATCAAGCTACCAACAATCGGATTAGCCAAACCCCCACCTTCAGAACCAGGTGCAGGTGTGTTTTGTATAAACAAATCCAAACTTAGAGTTGAAAAACCCTTGTATAGTAAAACACTTAAAATCCAAAACAAAAAGATCATCCCAATTAACATGGCGATCATCGATAAAGTTAAGCCAATTGTGTTCGTTCGCTTTCTTTTAGAAAAAAGCCCTGGATCAATAATGCTACTAGCTTGTCCACTTAATTTTGCTGACATTATGTTTTTGCTCCCTGACTAGCTTCCATCCGCATTAGCATAAACTTTGCTAAGGCAAGTACGATAAACGCAATAATAAATAAAGCCAAACCTAAAGCGAATAATGATGAATAGTGCGCACCAATTTCTGCTTCGCCGAATTCGTTAGCTAAAGTCGATGCAATCGAATTCCCAGGTGCAAACAAAGAGCCTGATAATTTGTGCGCATTACCAATAACAAATGTTACTGCCATCGTCTCCCCAAGCGCTCGGCCAAAACCCAGCATAATTCCACCAATCACCCCAGTTTTGGTATATGGCAGGACAATTCTTGTAACCACCTCCCAAGTAGTACACCCGATGCCGTAGGCTGACTCTTTCAAAACGGGCGGCACAATTTCAAAAACATCACGCATCACAGAGGCAATAAAAGGCAAAATCATCATCGCCAAAATCAGCCCAGCACACAAGATGCCAATTCCATTAAACGCCCCAGCAAATAAAAAGCCAAGGCCTGGAACTTTTCCTAAAGTGGCCGCTAAGAAAGGCTGGACATAGTCAGCAAATAATGGCGCAAAGATAAATAAGCCAAACATACCATAAATAATCGAAGGAACTGCTGCTAGGATTTCTACTGCAGTCCCTAAGGGTCTACGTAAACCTTTGGGGCATATCTCTGTCAAAAATACCGCAATCCCAAAGCTTAAAGGGATCGCAATCACTAATGCGATCACAGAAGTTACTACCGTGCCATAAATTGCAATCAAACCTCCAAACTCACCCTGAATAATATCCCACTCAATCCGAGTAAAAAATCCAAATCCAAATTTATTTAAGGCAGGGTAAGCATTAATGATTAAGGAAAGAATTATTCCTAATAAAGCAAATAAAACAATCAATGCAAAACTTTGCGTCAAGTATTTAAATAAAAAGTCAAAGACGTGTTGTCGCTTGGCAATAGCTATTGCAGCTGGATTGTGATTCGACTTGGCAGTACTCATATGGACCATTCGGGAATATTAAAAAAACAATAGCCTGGGAAGGCTATTGTTTGATTGAGAAAGTTTTATTTTGCTTGAACCTGATTCCAAACAGATTTACGAATAAAGTCAGTTGTTGCATCTGGCATCGGGACGTAGTCTAAATCAAGAGCCATATTTTTACCTTCTTTAAAAGCAAAGTCAAAAAACTTCAAGACTTCCGCTGCGTTCGCTTTATTTACAGGATTTTTGTACATCAAAATAAAAGAAGCGCCAGTAATTGGCCATGAATTAGCACCGGCAGCATTGGTTAAATAAATACCCATTCCAGGAATTTTTGACCAGTCAGTACTCGCGGAAGCTGCTGCGAAAGTTAAATCATCTGGATTAACATAATTTCCTGATAAATTTTTCATCTGCGCATGAATCATTTTGTTTTTCTTAGCATAGGCATACTCTACATAACCAATAGAATTTTTGACGCGACTCACATTGGCAGCTACACCCTCATTGCCCTTACCGCCCACAGAACTTGCTGCTGGCCACTTAACAGCCGCTCCAGCTCCTACGGAGGATTTCCAAGACTCACTCACTTTAGCTAGGTAGTCTGTAAAAATAGCCGTTGTGCCAGATCCGTCAGCGCGGTGAACCACTGTGATATCTCCAGCTGTAATCTTTACGCCAGGGTTCAAAGCTGCAATTCTTTTATCGTTCCAGTTCGTGATATTGCCCTGAAAAATATCTGCTAAGGTAATCCCGTCTAGTTTAATTTGGCCTGGCTTCACACCCTCGATATTCATCACTGGCACTACTCCACCAATAATTGCTGGAAACTGTACCAAACCGTCCGCCTCTAAATCCTCAAATTTAATTGGCGCATCAGTAGCTCCAAAGTCCACTGTCTTAGCCTTAATTTGCTTCATTCCACCAGAGGATCCGATCGACTGATAATTTAAACCTGAGCCTGTTTTAGCTTTATAGGCTTCGGCCCATTTAGCATAAATTGGATACGGAAACGTAGCGCCAGCACCAGTAATATCTGCTGCTAAAACTGAAAAACTCATAGTTGATAGGGAAAGGGCTGCGATTGCAACCGTTTTTTGCAATTTCAATAACATGTTATTTATCCTTGTTGATGAATATCGCACGACGCGATTTATAGACAATACTATCGAAATATGTCAAATTGATGACATATTATTGACAGGCGCGTGCAGTCTTTTTGTCGGTCCTTTATTCTAAATTTTCTCTTGTCCGCTCTTAATATTGCCTACCGAGGGCTATAAATAAATTACTGAGTCTTCAAAAACCACCCTCAAAATTAATTATCCTCGTTGAAAAAAGCGTTTGATAATCTAGTGGTGATTAAGCTTTACTAGCCGATGAGACACTTTGCGATATCTTTTGGGCCGCCCACTCGGCCTTATTTCGGGTACTCGCCTCAGCCATAACCCGCAAAACCGGCTCTGTTCCCGAGGGACGTATTAAAACTCTACCAATGCTGCGCAAGTCATGCTCCACTTCTGTAATCGTATCTTTTAACTGCAGATCTTTTTTCCAATCGTAATCCTTACTAATCGCAATATTCATTAAGACCTGTGGAAATAATGAAATATCCTGTAATTGCGTCCCGATATCTTCTTTGCTCCGTTTAACCGTGGCTAAAACTTGGAGTGCAGCAATAATCCCGTCCCCTGTCGTGTGGCGATCTAAAAAGAGTAAGTGCCCAGAACCCTCTCCACCCAGGACCCAATTTTTACTTCTTAACTTTTCTAAAACATAGCGATCACCAACTAAAGCCCTCTCAAAAGGGATGCCTAGCTTCTCAAAACCTTGCTCTATCGCCAGATTAGTCATCAAAGTGCCGACCACACCAGCCACGCTTTTACCTGCTTTTAAACGATCCTTTGCTACAACGTATAGCAATTCATCACCATTAAACAAGCGACCAGTTCGATCAACCATCTGCAACCTATCAGCATCACCGTCTAAAGCAATACCAAAGTCAGCTCCCGTTTCTTTAACTAAAGCAATGCAAGCCGCAGGCGCAGTTGCCCCAACCTGATCATTAATATTTAATCCATTGGGTTGATTACCCAAGGGTATGACTTCGGCCCCTAACTCATGAAAAACATGGCCGGCAATGTGGTAAGCAGCGCCATGCGCTGTATCAACCACTAACTTCATACCATGTAAATCTAAATGATTGGGAAAAGTACTCTTGCAAAATTCAATATATCGCCCCGGGGCATCATCTAGTCTTCGCGCCTTACCAAGTGACTCTGCACCAACAACTTGAAAGGGTTCAAGCAGGGCATACTCAATCTCGGACTCAATCGTATCAGATAATTTATCACCTAAGGCTGAAAAGAATTTAACGCCATTATCCTGGTAAGGATTGTGTGATGCAGATATAACCAAGCCGGCATTGAGTCGTAAAGTACTCGTTAAATATGCCACCCCCGGAGTAGGAATTGGTCCGCATAAGACAACGTCTACGCCAGCCGCAGAAAAACCCGCCTCCAGCGCAGCTTCGAGCATATAACCAGAGACCCGCGTGTCTTTGCCAATTAAAACGGTGGTTCGGCTTCCAGCCTCGTTTCGTTTAGAAAATACACGTCCTGCCGCATACCCTAAACGCATAATAAAATCCGGCGTGATCGGAAAAGTACCGACCTCCCCCCGAATGCCGTCTGTACCAAAGTATTTTCTTGTCATTCAACGATTTTAGTATAAGTAGCCATCAACCCGTTCAGTTTTAATAGCTGACCAAACCTGAATGGCTTCAACCGTCGGTCCAACATCATGGACTCGAACAATACGTGCGCCATGCTCTATTGCTGTCATTGCAGCAGCCACGCTTGCCATAGTTCGATCGGCCTGATTAGAACCTAAAATGAGTCCTAGAGTACTTTTACGAGAGATCCCAAGAAGTAAAGGTTGGCCATGAACCAAGAGATCTGCAAGGCGGTTTATAAGCATTAAATTATGAGTCGGAGTCTTTCCAAATCCAATCCCCGGATCCAAAACAACGCGCTCACTTGCTATTGCATGACTCTTTAGCACCGCTAAACGTTGCTTAAAAAAATCGTTTACTTCCATCACAACATCTTGGTAGCTTGGCCGCAATTGCATCGTTAATGGATTTTCTTGCATATGCATAACGCACAATCCAACCGCTTCATTTTCTTGGGCTATTTGAAGATGTTCTTGATCGACAAACCCAGAAATATCATTGAGTAAATCAATTCCAACTTTTAATGCAGCACGCATCGTACTAGCCTGATAGGAATCTAACGACAAGGCAACTGCACATCCTTGCAAAGCCTCAATCACCGGTAAAACACGATCTTGTTCTTGCGCAGAACTAATAGCAACAGCTCCAGGCCTAGTCGACTCACCACCGATGTCAATTATCTGAGCACCTTCGGCAATCATCTGGTGAGCGCGCTCAATAGCAGTCTCGGTATTGAAAAATTTTCCACCGTCCGAAAACGAATCCGGTGTGCAATTTAAAACCCCCATCACTAGGGGCCTAAAACCAGTCTGCAAATCAAATAAAAAACGCCCGCAACGCCATGCTGCGGGCTGAGATTGTACTACCGTCACATTTAAACCGCCGCCGCTGGAGCGCCGCCTTGAGCTGGAGTTGTAGTACCGCCATCACTGCCACTTGAACTGCTGATTGGCTCAGTGACCTTCGGGGGGCGAGGGGGCGAGCCCGCCATAATATCGTTGACTTGATCGGCATCTAAAGTCTCCCACTCTAATAGGGCAATAACCATTGCCTCGACCTTATCACGATTGGTTTCTAACAAATGCTTGGCAATCGCGTACTGGGTATCCACGAGTGATCGAATTTCTGCGTCAACTTTTTGCTGGGTAGCCTCTGAAACCGTCTTAGAGTTCATACGACCGAATATACTTTCGGACTCGGTATCAACATATACCATCGTTCCTAATGACTCGCTCATACCATATCTTGTGACCATATCCCGCGCCATTTTTGTGGCCCGCTCAAAGTCGTTCGATGCCCCAGTACTCATCGAGTTTAAGAAAACTTCCTCGGCGGCACGACCCCCAAACAAAATGGCTAAATCCTCTAGCATTCTGTCTTTGTACAAGTTAACCCGGTCAAATTCAGGTAATTGCCAGGTCACACCTAAAGCCATTCCCCGCGGCATGATCGTCACCTTATGGACCGGATCAGCCTTTGGTAATAGCTTAGCAACCACCGCATGCCCAGACTCGTGGTAAGCCGTATTCTTCCGCTCATCCTCCCGCATGACTGCAGATTTTCGTTCTGGACCCATATATATCTTATCCTTGGCGTCCTCAAAATCACTCATCTCAACGCTTCGCTTGTTTCGACGCGCAGCAAATAAAGCAGCTTCGTTCACTAAATTAGCTAAATCCGCTCCAGAAAATCCAGGCGTTCCGCGAGCAATAACAGCAGCATCAACGTCCTGATTGATCGGTACTTTGCGCATATGCACTTTTAAAATCTGTTCACGCCCACGAATGTCTGGCAAGCCAACAAAAACCTGCCGATCAAAACGACCAGGTCGAAGAAGTGCTTTGTCAAGAACGTCTGAGCGATTCGTAGCAGCAATCACAATCACACCGCTGTTGGCTTCAAACCCATCCATCTCAACTAGCATTTGATTTAAAGTTTGCTCGCGCTCGTCGTTACCACCGCCAGTACCAGCCCCACGATGCCTACCTACAGCATCGATTTCGTCAATAAAGATAATACAAGGCGCTTGTTTTTTAGCATTTTCAAACATATCACGAACACGCGCAGCACCAACTCCAACAAACATTTCCACAAAATCTGAACCCGATATGGAGAAAAACGGTACCTTCGCCTCACCCGCAATCGCTCTCGCCAGTAAAGTTTTACCAGTACCTGGAGGGCCAACTAATAAAACACCGCGTGGTATGCGCCCACCTAGTTTTTGAAACTTGGCTGGGTCTTTTAAAAAATCCACTAGTTCCGCAACTTCACCTTTGGCCTCGTCACATCCAGCCACATCCCCAAAATTAACAGGATTGTTATTTTCGTCAATTAATCGTGCCTTAGATTTACCAAAAGAAAAAGCGCCACCCTTGCCGCCACCTTGCATCTGCCTCATCATGAAGAACCAAAATCCAATAATCAAAAGAGTCGGCCCTAAGTAATAGAGTGCCGAAACGAGTAAATTGGGTTCATCATCAGCCTTACCCGTAACCTGTACGCCGAATTTCATCAAATCCCCAACCATCCATATATCACCGGGTGAAATAATGTTGTAGCGGTTTCCATCCATAGCAGTTACTTGTAAGGTTCGGCCCTGGACATCTACTCGCCGAACTTTGCCAACTCGAGCATCATCCATAAACTGCGAGTATGTTAATTGGTCTTGAGCACGTGGCTTATCAAATTGCTTAAAAAAGGTAAAAACAACGAGTGCCACGATTAGCCACACACCAACTTTTTGCATCATTTGATTATTCACAATAACTCCATCCGTCTAATTTTTTATTTGATACCTAATAAGTAATTCTACTACCCTGTGTTTTCAAGTGCTTGCGGCCGATATATTTCTATCATTTTTAACCTAAATCCCCCAAATGTCAATTAATACAATAGCTTAGATATATCTAAGCCAGAATCTTTATTTTAGAAACCTTCCTAGCAGGAAGGTTTCTGCCGACCGATCCCGCGAAGCTTTCGGTTTTCGGGGTGAAACAACCTTAAATACCTTTTTAAAAGACTCCACAATCTGACTATATCCACTTCCATGAAAGCACTTAATCAGCAAAGATCCATCCTCTTTCAAATGTTTTTGGCCAAACTCAAGAGCGAGTTCTGCTAAATTTTCCATCCTAGCAGAATCGGCTATGGCAACCCCAGATAAATTAGGTGCCATATCCGATAAAACCAAACTGACGCGACGATCAGTAATCCCCGAGCCCCCAGGCAATGCCTCCTCTAGTTGCCATAAAACAGACTCATCCCGAAAATCCCCTTGTAAAAATTGCACGTCGGCAATTTCTTCCATGCCCAACATATCAATGGCAATAATGGTGCCGTCTGGCTTACCATCAGCAATCAATGGGTTTTGCTTGCCAAGGTCTACTAAACGGTTGCGCGCATATTGACACCAACTGCCAGGGGCACTCCCTAAGTCAACTAAAACAGATCCAGCCTTAATTAAATGATCTTGCTCGTCAATTTCTTTCAATTTATAGGCCGCTCGTGCGCGATAACCTTCCCGCTGAGCCATCTTGACATATGGATCATTTAAATGATCTTGTAACCAATCTTTATTAAATTTATTTTTCGCCAACTGGACTCTTCTTAAAAATTACTTTCTGTATCAGCCTAAGTCGGTCATAATACATGGTTATGGCTATTTTAGAACTTGATTCGGGAACTAGGACAGAACTACGCTCCCAAGCCCACACTTTATCCCCAACAGTGATGATTGGTTCGGGAGGGCTGACCCCTGCAATCTTCAAAGAAACCGAACTAGCCTTGCAATCTCACCAACTGATCAAAATCCGCGTATTAGGGGACGATCGAGATGCTAGACTAACTATGTACGATGAGCTCTGTAAGCAACTTGATGCTGCCAAAGTTCAGCATATCGGTAAACTACTGATCATTTATCGCCCTCAAACGATGAGCGATGATGAATTAAAAACATTACGCCAAAAATCTTCCAATAAGGCCAGAAATATCGATGGCTTTGGTGGCCCTCGAACTGTCATGGTCAAAAAATTTACCCGCAATCCCCAAAAACGCCCCAAACCAGTGGCAACGAAAGTACTGGGGAATGAACGTGTGGCAGCGGGCGGTCAATTAAAACGCGCCAAAACACGCCAAAAAAGCTTGAAGAAAAGAGCCTTATCTTAGGGGCCTTCGTCAAATCTTTTTGCCTTAATCTTTTTGTTTTAATCTTGACGTCCTAAGCTGGCTCCCGGCATCTTTGACCCCGAAGTCTCGCTCGTAACAGTAAATCGACATGACCGCCAACAGATCCAAAGCCCAAATATAATCTCAACGATAAAAATAGTATTCGATACCGAATGAAGCCTGCTAAATTCTGTAGCCCAAGGGGACTGCATTACCGGCGCCCCACCTGCCAAAGCCATTTCACGCAACTCGTGCATCCATGGCTGAATGATGAGGGCCGCTAGCCCTGTCAAAATGAGTAGCACTAGCAATAACCAACGAATTAAAACAAAGTGGCGATAGCCATGTTTGACGAAAGCATTTGACATGATGAGTAAACAAATACCCATTAAACAATTCAAAAAATTGGCGTTTTTAAAGATCTCTCCAGCAATCATCCCCGCAACTTGCTTATCTGTTAAATAAATAAATAAAGTTGGCGCCACCAAAAAACCAATGCCGATTAATCCACCAATCCATAAACTGGCAAGAATTGTAAACAATTGCATATTTTTTAAAGTACGCGATTGCGATGGGTTGATAGCCATTGGGCAATTAAATATACTGTACCTTGATAATCTCTACTTCGCGCTGGCCTCCAGGAGTGATAACTGCTACCGTCTCCCCAGCTTCTTTTCGGATCAAAGCCCGTGCAATAGGAGAACTGATGGAGATTTTATTATTCTCGAGACTCGCCTCGTCATCGCCAACAATTTGATACCTCATCCGCTGGCCAGTCTCCAAATCTTCTAACTCGACGGTCGACCCGAAAACCACCTTACCATCCGCATCAATAAGCGATGGATCAATAATTTGGGCAGCAGATAATTTACTCTCGACTTCTTTAATACGCCCCTCAATAAATGCTTGCTTCTCCTTTGCTGCATCATATTCAGCATTTTCAGATAGATCGCCTTGCGCCCTCGCCTCCGAAATCGCGTTGATCACAGACGGACGCTCAACATGCTTTAAGCGCTGCAACTCATCCTTGAGAAGCTCAGATCCAATTCTAGTAATGGGTATCGTAGTCATCGGTTGTAATTATTTCTTCATCTAAGTTAATGTAACGAGGCATGCAAACTCTGCAAATCATAAACCTCTAATTCATGAATTGCTCGCAAGCCAGCAACCGCTGCAAGCGCTGCACTAATAGTCGTATAGTACGTTACTTTATTCGCTTGCGCAGTAGTTCGAATCGACCTGGAGTCGGCAATCTCCATTCGACTTTCATCGACGGTTGTAAACACCAAATTAATCTCACCATTCTTAATCATATCAACAATATCAGGTCGGCCTTCTTTTACCTTATTAACAGTTCTTACCGGCACCCCTGCAGCCTCAATCGCTTTAGCCGTACCTTTTGTCGCCGTCAATAAATACCCCATTTGATGCATCATCTTGGCAACTTCCACAGCTCTTAATTTATCACCATTCTTGACGGATAAAAAAACGGTACCACTGCTGGGTAAAAGAGTTCCGGCAGCTAGTTGTGATTTGAATAAGGCTTCACCAAAACTTTTACCAACTCCCATGACCTCTCCAGTAGAACGCATCTCAGGACCTAAAATGGGGTCAACTCCCGGAAATTTATTAAACGGAAATACCGCTTCCTTCACCGAATAATATGCCGGAATCACTTCGCTGCCGATGCCCTGTTGATCAAGCGTTTGACCAACCATGCAGCGAGCAGCAATCTTCGCTAACTGCATACCCGTAGCCTTAGAAACGAATGGCACGGTGCGTGATGCACGCGGATTAACTTCCAAAACATACACAATGTCCTGTCCATCAATTTGCTGGATAGCAAATTGCACATTCATTAAGCCAACCACATTTAAACCTAGCGCCATCTGCGCCGTCTGGCGACGTAATTCCTCAATTGTGGCTTGAGATAGAGTATACGGTGGCAAAGAGCATGCGGAATCGCCAGAATGTACTCCAGCCTGCTCAATATGCTCCATCACACCACCAATCAAGACGCGCTGGCCATCACAAATACAATCTACATCGCATTCAATAGCCTCATTTAAGAAGCGATCTAATAATACCGGTGAATCATGCGAAACCTTCACAGCTTCGCGCATATATCGCTCTAAGTCTTGCCCATCATTAACAATTTCCATGGCCCGACCACCTAAAACGTAAGATGGCCGCACAACTAATGGGTAACCGATTTCCTGAGCCAGTATTAACGCTTCAGCATCAGTTCTAGCAGTTCGGTTGGGAGGTTGACGCAGGCCTAATTGATGCAATAGTTGCTGGAATCTTTCACGATCTTCAGCTGCGTCAATCATATCTGGAGACGTCCCAATAATCGGCACCCCATTGGCCTCTAAATCCAGCGCAAGCTTAAGAGGCGTTTGCCCTCCATATTGCACAATCACCCCCATAGGGTCCTCTATGGCAACAATCTCTAAGACATCTTCAAGAGTTAATGATTCAAAATACAAACGGTCCGAGGTGTCGTAGTCTGTGGAAACTGTTTCAGGATTGCAGTTCACCATAATGGTCTCATAGCCATCTTCACGCATCGCTAAGGCAGCATGTACACAGCAATAATCAAACTCAATACCCTGCCCAATTCGATTGGGGCCCCCGCCTAAAACCATGATTTTTTGACGCTCTGTTGGCATCGACTCACATTGCCCATCCTTTGGGCCATATGTCGAATACATGTAGGCCGTGTTGGTCGAAAACTCAGCCGCACAGGTATCAACTCTTTTATATACCGGATGAATCCCCAACTCGTGACGACGTAATCGAATAGCCGTTTGATCAGACTGTAAAAGCTTAGCTAAACGCTTATCAGAAAATCCCTTTTGCTTCACAAAACGTAATTCGGCCTCCTGTAATTCTTCTAATTTCTTCTTAGCAATCACACTTTCTAAATGGATCAACTCTTCTATTTGTACTAAAAACCAAGGGTCAATCGAGGTGTACTCAAAAACCTCCGCAACCGTTAAACCTTGACGAAAAGCATCACCCACATACCAAATTCGCTCCGGCCCAGGTGCGCTAATTTCAGTAATAATGTCCTCTAAATTAGTACATACCTCATCTAAACCATCCATTCCAACTTCTAAACCGCGCAGAGCCTTTTGAAATGATTCTTGAAATGTACTCCCAATCGCCATTACCTCACCAACCGATTTCATTTGGGTGGTTAAATGTTTATCAGCTTGCGCAAACTTCTCAAATGCGAAACGGGGTACCTTGGTAACTACATAATCAATCGATGGCTCAAAAGATGCTGGCATTGCCCCACCAGTAATCTCGTTTTGCAACTCATCTAAAGTAAAACCAACCGCTAATTTGGCAGCAATTTTGGCAATTGGAAAACCCGTGGCTTTGGAGGCCAGTGCGGAAGATCGCGAAACGCGAGGATTCATTTCAATGACAATCATTCGACCGTCTTCTGGATTTACTGCAAACTGAACGTTCGAACCACCTGTGTCTACCCCAATTTCGCGTAAAACAGCCAAAGAGGCATTGCGCATGATTTGATACTCTCGATCGGTTAAGGTTTGGGCTGGAGCCACTGTGATCGAATCACCAGTGTGCACCCCCATAGGATCCAAATTCTCGATCGAGCAAACAATAATACAGTTATCTTTCTGATCCCGAACAACCTCCATCTCAAATTCTTTCCAACCCAATAGAGATTCCTCAATTAACAGCTCACGGGTTGGTGATAAATCAAGCCCTCGTTTACAGATTTCCTCAAATTCCTCGCGGTTATAAGCTATACCACCGCCTGATCCACCCATCGTAAAGGATGGCCTGATAACCACCGGGTAGCCACTATTGCCTACGAGTAGAGCAATTTGCTGATGAACTCGTTGCGCTTCTTCCCAGGTGTGCGCAACGCCAGATTTAGCAGAACCAAGACCAATCCTTGTCATTGACTCCTTAAATTTTTGGCGATCTTCAGCTTTATCAATAGCCTCTGGTGAAGCCCCAATTAACTCACAGCCATATTTTTCTAAAACCCCGTGGCGAAAGAGATCAAGGGCACAATTTAATGCCGTTTGACCACCCATCGTGGGCAAAATGGCATCTGGTTTTTCCTTTGCAATAATCCGCTCAAGAACCTCCCAAGTAATCGGCTCAATATAAGTGACATCAGCCATCTCAGGGTCCGTCATAATTGTCGCCGGATTACTGTTCACTAAAATAACTCGATACCCCTCTGAGCGCAAAGACTTGCAGGCCTGTGCTCCAGAGTAATCAAACTCGCATGCCTGACCAATAACAATTGGTCCAGCGCCAATAATGAGAATACTTTGTATGTCAGTCCGCTTAGGCATCTAAAATCTCACATCAATTGAATAAAACGATCAAATAAATAGGCCACATCCTGTGGTCCTGGAGATGCCTCAGGGTGCCCTTGAAAACAAAAAGCTGGACGATCCGTCCAAGCCAGGCCCTGCAAAGAACCATCAAATAATGAAATATGGGTGGCCAAGACATTGGCAGGTAAAGTCTTGGCATCAACTGCAAAACCATGATTTTGTGAGGTGATGACTACTCGACCTGTCTCTAAGTCTTTAACCGGATGGTTCGCTCCGTGATGACCAAATTTCATCTTCAAAGTCTTCGCTCCTGCAGCCAAGCCCATGATTTGATGCCCTAAACAAATACCAAATAAGGGGATTTTGCGCTCTAAAAATGTTTTAGCTGCTGCAATCGCGTAATCACAGGGTTGCGGATCGCCCGGGCCATTTGATAAGAAAATACCATCTGGTTGCATGGCTAACACTTCTGTAGCAGAAGTCTTGGCTGGAACCACAGTCACAGCACAACCTCGCTGAGCAAGCATCCTTAAAATATTGCGCTTAATACCAAAATCATACGCCACTACTTTTTTATTCTTCACAGGTAAATCAAATCCAGGTTGGCCATCAGGCCTGAGTAATTGCCACTCGCCTTCATGCCAATCATATGTCGACGGGCAACTAACCACTTGCGCAAGATCTAAACCAGTCATACCAGGAAATGCAGCAACTACAGTTTTAGCGCTCGTAAGTAATGCTTGAACACTATCCCCCCGTTTGCCAGCAACAATCGCACCAGGCTGTGCACCATGGTCTCGCAAATGTCTAGTCAATGCTCTGGTATCAATTTCGGCGATTCCCACAATGCCCTGCGCAGTTAAGTATTCTGCTAAGGACTCTGTAGCACGAAAATTAGACACGATGGGAGATAAATCTCGAATCACTAAACCTGCAGCATGGACCTTCTTTGATTCACAATCCTGGGGGTTAACGCCTACATTGCCAATGTGCGGATAAGTCAGCGTCACAATTTGCTGGGTATAACTGGGGTCTGTCAAAATTTCTTGATACCCCGTTAAAGCAGTATTAAAAACAACCTCACCGGAAGTGGAGCCGTTGGCTCCAATACCCCTTCCTAAAAATGTTGTCCCATCCGCCAATACTAAAACAGCCGGTGGTAAGGGGGATATTAAGGAATTGGAAGATTTATGAATTGTCGATAAGGGCAGCAAAGCGTTCTCCAGTACCCTGCTGCTCAAGACCCTCTGCGTGAACCAGCAAATACTACATTCCGGTGGCGAGGTCTACGAGAATTGATCTATTTAAGCGCTAGGGAAATGTATGAAGGGGTAAATAACAATCTATTATAGCAAGCAAATTCATCCCATCTGCTAATTTCAAATGAGGCTGTAATTTTCTAGCGCTAATTCTTCCCCCACTATCCCGCTTCAGAAATAATCGCCTGTATCTGCGCTAAAACTGTTTTATCTTCCATCGTGCTAATGTCTCCAGGGTCCCGCTTTTCAGTGATTGCTTGCAAGGCTCGCCGAACAATCTTTCCCGATCTGGTCTTTGGCAATATATGCACCACATATACTTTAGCAGGACGAGCAACAGCCCCTAATTGCCGATCAACCGTTTGCATCACTTGCGTCGTCAATCCCTCAATATTTAAAGGGTCTTTAGCAACGATAAAGGCAATTGCTACCTGCCCTTTGAGGGCGTCGGCAACTCCGACCACAGCAACTTCGGCGACATTCATGTGGCTTGCAATACTTTCTTCGATTTCTCGGGTTCCTAGGCGATGCCCCGCTGTATTGATCACATCATCCGTTCTGCCTAAGATGAAAAAATAGCCATCTTCATCTTGAATCCCCCAATCAAAGGTAGAATAAATGAGTCGGTTGGGAATCGTTTTCCAATAGGTCTCTACAAAACGCTCATCATCGCCCCAAATGGTTTGCATGCAGCCCGGTGGTAAAGGCCCCTCTATCGCTAATAAGCCCTTTTGGTTAGTCCCTAACTTTTCCCCAGAAACTTCGTCGATTAACTGCATTTGATACCCATATACAGGTACCCCCGGTGAGCCAAACTTGTTTGGCATCTTCTCAATTCCTTGCTGTAATGCCAAAATTGGCCAACCCGTCTCGGTTTGCCAATAATTATCAATAATGGGCTTTTGAATAGCCCCTGAAATCCACTGCGCAGTCGGCTCGTCTAAAGGCTCGCCCGCTAAAAATAGTGTTCGCAACGAACGAATGTCATATTTTTCTAAAAATCCAGCATCTTGTTTTTTTAACACCCGAATTGCTGTAGGTGCCGAAAACATGGTCGTAACGCGATATTTCTCAACCAGTTTCCACCATATACCAGCATCTGGCTTGAGCGGCGTTCCTTCAAACATAATGGTCGCCATACCATGTATCAATGGACCATAGATAATATAGCTGTGCCCAACAACCCAACCAATGTCCGAAGTGCAAAACATCGTCTCACCTGGATTGGCACAAAATATACTATCCATCGATGCGGCTAATGCCACAGCATATCCACCAGTATCGCGCTGCACCCCCTTTGGCTTTCCTGTGGTTCCTGAGGTATATAAAATATATGACGGATCCGTTGCCTCTACCCAAGTACAAGGCACTCTTGCGTCTAAATAATTCTCGCGCTCTTCGGAGTAGTCTAAATCTCTTTCTGCAACATATTCAAATGGACATAAACGCCTAGAAACTAGCAAAACCTTGCTTGGTTGAAAACTTGACAATTGCAAAGCCTCATCCAGTAAAGGCTTATATGGCACCACCTTACCGTTTCGAATGCCAGCTTCTGATGCGACGATCAATTTTGGCTTTGCATCTTCAATCCGAGCCGCTAAACTGTGTGCCGCAAAACCGCCAAAAACAACCGAATGAATCGCCCCTAAGCGCAGCGCAGCTAACATCGCAAAACATGCTTGCGCTACCATCGGCATATAAATTAAAACGCGATCACCCTGGCCAATGTTGTGCGCTTGCATGATAGCGGCCATGCGGTTCACTTCTTCAAATAACTGTTGATAGGTGTAAGTCGTTGCGGTATCCGTCTCGACCGATACCGCAATTAATGCCGCTTGATCAGCCCGCGTCTCTAAGTGCCGATCCACAGCGTTAAAACAAATATTAGTTCGGCCACCCACAAACCATTTAGCAAATGGCGGGTTTTGATAATCTAAAACGCTATCAAAAGGTTTTTCCCAATGGATTAATTGCGCTTTTTCTGCCCAAAAAGTGTCAGGATTTTGAATCGACTGTTGATAAATTTCTCGGTACTTTCCCATTTCAACACGCTCCCTCTTTTTAGCTGATCATTAATTATTTTTTTCGGCTAGTTTGGCACTCTTAGTGATGACTTCGACATTACCTGCCTTAGCGGTCTGTGTTTTATTGACCTCTTTTTTGGCTGGGCTATTCGTATTTGGCTTTGGACTGGCTTTGACGCTGGATTTATTACTTCCTGTGGAAGCATTCGATGATTTTTTGACAGTTGCCGAAGACTTCGAAGTTGCTAACTGTTGTGCCTTCGGGTTACCACCATGTTTGGGTTGATAATTGGCTAAATTTTTTGGAACTGCAACACACTTTTTCCCTTGACACTTCATCACAACCGGTACTGGAACATATTCGCGCTCTAAGCTTAAAATGCCATTTTGGGCTATCTCATAATCAATATCACCAAGATTGTGAGACATCTTGGGAACTAACAAGCTAGAGCCTTTGCGGACCTTCATCCCCTTTGGGATGGAATTCATTTCCCGCACTTGATGAATATCAAGTCCTAAATTGGCAACAATTTTCTCTAAACTTTCTGTTTTTTCAACTTTAATTGCTGTCCATGAAGTTAAAGGCATACGATTGGTTAAGATGTTATCTCGAAAGATTTCTGCTTTGCCATAAGGTAATAAAATTTCTTGATTAAAACCCTTCATAATCACTGGTTTATTGAAAGACGGGTTGAGATCTAAAAACTGTTCACGGGTCATTTCTGATAGGGTGATGACCCGATCCACATCAATATCTTGTGTTACCGGCAATGTTACAAAGTAGGGATGGTTCTCTACCTTCGGTAAAGTAAAGCCATACTTTGCCGGATTTTCAATGATTCTTTTATAGGCTAGAAGTTTGGGGACGTAATTTTTAGTCTCATTGGGCATTTTTAAACTGAAGTAATCTGTTTCTAACTTGGCTGCTTTGTTTTTATTAATTGCACGACCAACAGAACCCTCCCCCCAATTGTAGGCAGCTAAAGCTAATTGCCAATCCCCAAACTGGTCATATAACTTCTGGAGATAATCAAGGGCCGCCCTAGTTGACTTAATGATGTCACTTCTCTCATCACGAAACATGTTTTGTTTCAGATTAAAGTACTTACCGGTGGCTGGCATAAACTGCCACATTCCAGCAGCTTTGGCCGGGGAAACTGCCTTAGGATTGAAAGCGCTTTCCACAAAAGGTAATAAGGCTAATTCACTAGGCATCTCCCTCGCCTCGACTTCCTCAATGATATAAAACAAATAGGGTGATGATCGCTCTAAAACGCGCTTTACATAAGTCGGGTTATCAACTAACTGCTTAGTGTGGCGATTAATAATTTCCATCTCCGGGTCACTGATGTCAAAACCCGTTCGAATTCTCTCCCATAAATCAATGGATTGCACAATATCTGGAACCGGTGTAATTTGAACTGGAGCAACTGGCACCGGTTGATACTTCGGTTCCTCAAAATTCAATTTTTCTGAAAAAGAACTGATATTCGTAGTGGGCCCAGTCGCACAGCCAGCTAGCAAGCTTACTAGAAGAAGTAATGCAATCAGCGGGCAACGCTGCAGATAGGCAAGGCAATACTTCATTTGAAACTATCTTTCCATAAACGCGTTATGGTAAATATATCTTCTCCTGAATGGACAACTTTTTTTGCATATCGCTCGATCGACTCTCGCACAGTACTCTGGTCACTGCGTAAAAAGGGATTTACTTTTTTTTCTAAACCTAAAGTTGTAGGCACTGTCGCTTGCTGCGTTTCACGTAAACGAATGGCCTCTTCAGTCCATTTCGATAAATCGTGATTAGTCGGCTCAACCGCCGCTGCAAAACGCAAATTAGCCAGCGTATACTCGTGGGCGCAACAAACCAAGGTTTCGTCAGGTAACTGCATCAACTTCATTAAAGAAGCATACATTTGAGCGGCTGTACCTTCCAGTAAACGGCCACATCCACCCGCGAATAAAGTATCCCCACAATAGAGCCTAGGGACTTCTACGCCAGCTATTTTTGGTAAAAAATAAGCAATATGGCCCTTAGTATGTCCAGGCACCTCTAGAACTTGTAGATGGACGCCTGTAAAAATTTCAACGAGGTCACCATCATAGACTGTCTGTGTTTTATGCGGAATAGTATCTTTGTCAGGCCCAATAATCCGTAAATCATGGCCCTGGTTTTCCCGAACCCAAGCAATTAAGTCCTCAATACCCCCAATATGATCTGCATGATGGTGGGTGATTAAAATACCGTCTAAGATAGAGGATTGCTTTTTTATTGCTTGAATGATCACTTGTCCATCCCCCGGGTCAACGACCCAAGAGTGACCAAGAGACTCAATCATCCATAAATAATTATCTGTAAATGCTGGTATTTGTTGAAATTGCAATATGAAATCTTTCTAAAATTGGCTTTTAAATATAGGTTAGATGCGATAGATTAATTAGATGATACCAACTGAATCCGAAATTGCCAATCAGTCCCTTCTAGCATGGGATAACTGGCTCAATACTGCACCAGGACTTTATGTCTTAAATTGGGAGCAAGCCCAATTTAACCGTGCGGTAGATGACGCCTTTGGTTTTGACGCCCTCCAAATCGGTTTTCCTCAAGTGGGCTGCCTAAATGAAAACAGAATATCGAACCGTTGGCTGATGCAACTGCCATCCCAGCCTACGGTTGATTTATCCAATAATCACGGCGTTCATACGATTTGCCAAGGCTCAATTTATGATCTCCCCTTTGCGACAGAAAGTATGGACTTAATCGCCCTACCGCATGTCTTGGAGTTTACTGCTAATCCACATGAAGCCCTGAGGGAAGTCCACCGAGTTCTTCGCCCAGAGGGCAGAATTGTCATCTCGGGATTTAACCCAATGAGCTTATGGGGAATGCGACAGTACTACGGAAAATTATTTAATCGGCCATTTTTGCCGAAAGAAGGCCAATTTATTAGTCATTTACGTATCAAAGATTGGCTACGCCTACTCAATTATGCGATTGACCGGGGCAAATTTGGTTGCTACAGCCTTCCCCTCCAAAATCATCGCACCATGACAACCCCAAGCCTATTAGATAAAGTGGGGGATCGTTGGTGGCCCTTTTTAGGATCCGTATTTATGCTCAGTGCCATCAAAAGAACCCCGCGGATGAAACTAGTTGGAAAAATTTCATCCAGAAGACCATCCCTCTCCCAAACGCTAGCGCCCGTTACCCAGTCAAAAACCACGCAACAAACCAACTCCACCAATGACTAGAAAAGTCCCCAGCGTAATTATTTATACCGACGGCGCCTGTAAAGGCAACCCAGGAATTGGTGGCTGGGGCGCCGTACTGCGTTACGGCGGTCATGAGAAGCATTTAAAAGGCGGCCAACCCCATACAACGAATAATCGCATGGAACTGACCGCTGTCATCGAAGCTCTCAAAGCCCTTAAATTTGATTGTGAGATAGAACTATTTACGGATTCACAGTATGTTCAAAAAGGCGTTTGTGAGTGGTTAGATGGCTGGAAACAACGCGGCTGGAAAACTGCGAGTAAAAGCCCTGTTAAAAATGCCGATTTATGGCAAATACTAGACCCATTATTAAAAAATCATGTCATCCGTTGGCACTGGGTCAAAGGACATTCAGGAGACCCAGGGAATGATTTAGCTGATGCTCTGGCAAATCAGGGTGCACTCGAATATTGCAGGTAATTTACCCGCCCAGGCTACCCAACTCCCCTCGCTCCATCATTGATAGAACCAAGTACTACTAAAGCAGATAGGTGAAGCATATTCATCTATCTAAAAACCTTGCGTTTCAATTAGATTGATGATTTTGTGAGAAAATAAGTATTAAAAATTTACAAAGTTCTAATTTATTGGCCAACATGTTTCTGGCCAGAATGAGACAACCCAAATCGCCTTAAATGCTTTTAATATTCGGAGTCATATGGAAACAACAAGTCATCCGCAGTCAAGTCTAGGAAAAAAACTGATTTGGTTTGTCATTATTTTAATTTCTGGCGGTGGGGCAGGCTACTATTACTACTCTACCCAGGGTAGCCAAACCGCCCCTAAAAAACCTTCGCCACCTCCCCAATCAGTAGTAACTGCTAAAGTTGAGGAGAGAGATTTTCCAGTCATTATTGAAACATCTGGCAATGTTATCTCCGCAAATATTGTGGATATCAGACCACAAGTTACTAACATCATCTCCAAAGTACATATTACCGAAGGCCAAGAAGTAAAGGCTGGCGATATTCTTTTTTCTTTAGATGATCGCGCCGATCGCGCTAATTACGAAAAAGCCCAGGCTCTTGCTGAGGATGCGATGCGACAATATAACCGCGCCGAAGAACTTGTCAAACAAAACTTTATTTCCAAAGCAAGTGCGGATACCGCTCTTGCAAATGCCAACTCCGCAAAATCCGCCGCTAATGCTGCGCAAGTTTTATTAAGTTATGACACAATCCGCTCTCCAATAACCGGCAAAGCGGGTGTTATCAATGTCTTTCCCGGATCTCTTGTCCAACCTGGCAACGTCGTATCTACCACCTCAACAGCAGCAGCCACCACGACCCTAGGCGCAATGGTAACCATCACCCAGTTAAATCCAATTAATGTGCAATTTACTGTTCCTGAAACCTATATGGCAAGTTTATTGCAACTTCAAAAATCTCCTACTGGACTAGTCGTTCAAGTCCAGTTAGGAAATGGCCAAAAAAAACAGGGGAAGGTATTTGTGGTTGATAACCAAGTTGATCCTTCTATCGGCGCCGTTAAAGTAAAAGCTAGCCTTGATAATTCAGACTACGCCCTAGCACCGGGTCGTTTTGTGACAGTTACCCTACAAACACAAATCTTAAAAAATAGCCTGGTAGTTCCAAGCCAAGCAATTATTTCAAGTCCAGTGAGTGATCAAATTTATACCGTTGATGAAGAAAATCAAGTAACCCTGAATAAAATTAAAGTGCTTGCTCAAAATAATGGCTTTGGGGTAGTCACCGGGATTAAGCCAAACGACCGCGTTGTGGTTGAAGGAAAACAAAATCTTCGCCCAGGTTCCAAAGTGGTTGAAGCCAATAATTCTGCAAACAAACCCACAGAAAAAAAATCGGGGCCATAAACAATGAACGCGTTGTTAAACCCTTCCATTCAATCTTGCCCCCAAATAGCCAACGCCAATGAATATCTCTGAAATTTGTATTCGAAGACCTGTTTTAACGACTCTCTTATCCATCGCAACAGTGATAGCCGGCGCCATTGCCTATACCAAAATTCCAGTAGCAGCACTCCCTAGCTTTAACTCTCCAGTGATTCAAGTAACAGCAGTATTGTCCGGAGCAAGCCCAGAAAATATGGCCGCTAGTGTCGCCCTACCTTTAGAAAAAGAATTCTCCACCATCGACGGCATCAAGGTAATTAGCTCTACCAATTTTTTGGGAAGTACCAGTGTTACTTTAGAATTTAATAACAATCGAGATATTGATAAGGCGGCAGTGGATGTGCAAGCAGCTCTTCTGAGAGCTCAAAGACGCTTACCTATCGAAATGACGATTCCACCGTCCTATCGCAAAGTCAATCCTGCTGATGCCCCCGTATTACTTCTTGCCCTCACCTCCCCATCGATGAATTTATCGCAAATTACTGACTATGCGGAAAATTTACTGTCCCCAAACATTTCAACGATTGAAGGCGTAGCCCAAGTCCTGGTTTATGGCAATAAACGCTACGCCGTCCGAATCCGCGCTATCCCAGATAAGCTAGCATTGAACAATCTGACCTTGGATGATATTAGCGTTGCGATTAATAAATCCAATTCGAACTCGCCTGTAGGGGTTCTTGATGGGCCAAGACAGGCACTAACGATCTATGCTAACTCGCAAATGGTTAAAGCATCTGATTATGCTGAACTAGTCATCGCCCAACGCGGTGGGAATCCAATCCGCCTAGCAGACGTCGCCCAAGTTTCAGAGTCCTATGAAAATATCAAAAGCTTAGGTCGATTTAAAGATGAGCGATCAATCGTCATCGCCATTTTGCGCCAACCGAGTGCGAATACGGTGAAAGTTGTCGACGGGATCAAAAAGATGATCCCAGAGTTTGAAAAACAACTCCCCGCATCGCTGAAGATCAATCTCTTAAATGATCGCTCGAAATCGATCAGAGAAGCAATCCATGATGTCAACCTGACTCTATTGTTTACGATCGCCCTCGTAGTCTTAGTGATTTTCTTATTCCTGAAGCATCTGGCTGCGACGATTATTCCTGCACTTAGCCTGCCAGTGAGCTTAATCGGAGCCTTCTTCATCATGTACTGGATGGGCTATAGCCTAGACAACGTCTCCCTACTGGGCATTACCCTTGCGGTCGGTCTCGTGGTGGATGACTCGATCGTCGTTCTAGAAAATATTATCCGCTATGTGGAAGAAGGGATGTCTCCACTCAAAGCAGCTCTCAAGGGCAGTAAAGAGGTTGGCTTTACGATTATTTCAATATCCATCTCACTCGTAGCTGTATTTATTCCAATCTTTTTTATGCCAGGGCCGGTTGGTCTTTTATTTAGAGAGTTTGCCGTCGTCGTTACACTAGCCATCTTGGTTTCAGCTGTTGTCTCCCTCACCCTTGTGCCAATGCTCTGTAGTAGATTTCTGCCAGATGCGTCCAAATTAAAGCACGCAAAGGATCCTTGGATTATTAAAAAATTCGAGCAAGGTTTTCAATGTATCTTTCGTTTTTATTCAATCACTCTAGATAAAGCACTCAACCACCGACGCATTATTCTCGGTGTTGCTTTTGCTACTTTTGGAATCACCGCCGTCCTCTTTTACTACATTCCAAAAGGTTTTTTTCCCGAAGAAGATATCGGTCAAATTATTGTTACTACCGAAACGGCTGAAGATATTTCATATATAGCGATGCTAGAAGTTCAAGACCAAGCTGCTGATGTGGTTATGAAGGATCCGAATGTAGATACTTTCGTGTCAGTCATCGGTGGGGGGGCAAGCACAGGGACTAATAGCGGACGTTTATTTATCAACCTAAAACCAAAAGGTGAACGACCTAAAATGAGCGTCGTGCTAGAAAAACTGCGCAGAGATTTACGAAAAATACCAGGTCTCGTAGTCTATATGCGGCCAGTACAAAATCTCCAACTAGGTGGAAAAGCTAGTAAAAGTCGCTACCAATATATTCTCCAAAGCGTTGGCCTTGAGGGTGTGAATCAATGGGCCGAAAAAGTCCAAGCAAAAATGAAGACTGATCCAGATTTTAGAGACGTTACAAGCGACTCACAGTTAAAGGGACTTAATGTAAAAATTGATATCGATCGCCAAAAAGCCGCTAGCGCAGGCGTGAATATGCAAGATATTCGAACTGCACTTTACTCAGCCTACGGGGAAAAACAAGTCTCTACGATTTATACCCCGGTCAATACCTACCAAGTCATCTTAGAAGTAGCCGCAAAAGATAAACAGTTTGAGTCTGATCTGAACTCAATTTTTCTGCGCGGACGGGCAACTGATAAACTCGTCCCCCTTTCAAGTATCGCCACCTTTAACCGGTTTATTGGTCCAACGTCAGTAAATCATCAAGGTCAGATCCCAGCCGTAACGATTTCTTTTAACCTCGCCCCAGATGTTCCACTTGGCGTTGCTACTAAAAAATTAGAGCAATATACGAAAGAGTTACAACTACCGCCATCGATTATTACCAGTTATGGCGGTGATGCGGCTGTGTTTAAAGATGGGCAAGCTGGGCAAGCAATTCTTCTGATTAGCGCTCTGCTGGTGATTTATGTCTTACTTGGGGTGCTCTACGAAAGTTATATCCACCCATTAACAATCCTTGCTGGCTTACCCTCCGCAGCAATTGGTGCGCTCGTTTTTCTGCAACTATTTGGTATGGAACTAACGATGATCGCAACTATCGGGATCTTACTGCTAATTGGTATTGTGAAAAAAAATGCTATTCTGATGATCGATTTTGCCCTGCAAGCAAAACGAAGCTCTAATTTGTCTGCCCAAGAGGCTATCAAGCAAGCCTGTTTAGTTCGCTTTAGACCAATTCTAATGACTAGCCTGGCAGCTTTAATGGGTGCGCTACCAATCGCTCTAGGCATCGGTGCTGGAGCAGAGTTGCGCCAACCACTTGGAATTGCAGTCGTGGGCGGCCTCATTTTCTCCCAAATTATTACCCTGTATATCACTCCCATTATCTATATTTATCTAGATCGTTTTGCTGGTGATGGGCCATTAAATATTCCTCCTGAGATGCTACCAGACTAGTTCTTGCCCTAATCATGCGACATATTATTCTTGATACAGAAACAACGGGACTCCATCCTAATCAGGGGGACCGTATTGTTGAAATTGGTTGTATCGAATTAGAAAATCGCCGACCTACCGGTAAAACACTGCATTTTTATATGAACCCAGAAAGAGATATGCCTGAAGCTGCGGCTGCAATCCATGGCCTACGCTCGGACTTTCTGGCTGATAAACCTATTTTTGCATCCGTAGCTCAGGAAATATCCGCTTTTGTAAAAGATGCGCATGTCGTCATCCATAACGCACCATTTGACCTCGGTTTTCTGAATATGGAATATCAGCGCTTGGGACAACCACCATTCACTCAGATGATCCCTGGTGTAGTCGATACACTAATCGATGCGCAGCGGATGTTTCCAGGTAAACGCAACCGACTAGACGATTTATGCCAACACTTCGGAATTCGTAACGATCACCGAAAATTACACGGCGCACTCTTAGACGCCGAACTTTTAGCTGAGGTCTTTTTAGCCATGACGCGAGGCCAAAATGATCTTGGCATGGATCATCCCCAAGAATTATTGGGCTCTCAAATGAACCTTCAAAAAACACTTCTGCCCACTGATTTAAAAGTTCTGATGGCCAACGATACAGAAATACATCTGCATGAGCAATTGCTCCAAGAAATTGCTAAAAAATCGAAGCAGCCGCCAAGCTGGCTTCAGTAAAATCCCTTCAAATATACCCGCGTACTTTAGCACTGATGCGCAACAACTCACCCCAAATAACTAAACAAGCCATTGAACCCTATGCTATTCGGGATCATCAGTCGACGCGTTTGCTGCAAGAATTACACATCTTGACTCAAGATGGCAAAATGAATCAAGATAGTCGACGCAAACTCAAACAAGTATTCCACCTGACCCAACTGATTGAACCTCTCATCAAACAAATCCTAGAGAATCAATCCCAAATGAATATGGTAGATTTTGGCGCAGGTAAATCCTATCTCGGTTTTATTCTCCAAGACCTCGTTTGTAAACTTCAAAGCAAACCTTGCCATATCATCGGTATTGAAATCCGCGAGGATTTAGTCACCTACTCAAAAAATTTAGCCCAGCAATTAAATTTTGAGCAGATGGAATTTAGGCATCTCTGTGCGGAAGAGGCTTTAATCGACCCCAATCTCCCGCACCAAATTGACTTAGTAACCGCGCTGCATGCTTGTAATACAGCCACGGATGACGCCATTCGTTTTGCCCTCACTAGAAAGGTAAAACACCTCGTCTTAGTGCCATGCTGTCAAGCAGAGGTTGCCTCTTTACTCAAAAAATCGCGCAATCAAACCACTTCAGAAAAACACCTCCTACAAATGTGGCGACATCCAATCCATGCCAGAGAGTTTGGTAGTCATATCACCAATGTGCTACGCTGCCTCCAACTAGAATCTTATGGCTATGAGGTCACGGTTACTGAACTCGTCGGCTGGGAACACTCCATGAAAAACGAACTCATCATGGCCTCTCAGATAACGAACTCGAAGAAGGCAAAAGCTGCAAAACTTCATTTAGAAGCACTCCTCAATGATTTAGATCTGCAAGTCTTACAACATCGCTTCAGCTAAAGGATTTATCAAGAGGGTCTGCGTTATTTTCGCCTAGCAACAATCAAGGCATAGTTGCCATCTTTGAAATAACCAATCCGAAATGGTAATATCTTTTCATCATCACGCGTTATGTATGCTTTTGCTAAGTCCTTGTTATAGCCTGAAAAAACGCGATACGCTTTGTTAAATTCACCATAGAGGGTCGTGTCAAAACGCATGTTCAATGGGGCATAATCAATCCCCGTCTCATCTTGCACAATGACTGGGGCATTTTCCAAAATAGTATCGCGCACTTTGGTAAAGTTGGGATGCTGAGGAAGATGCGATGCGGCTTTTAATAGTACGGGGTTGGTCGTTGCCTGCTTCAAAAAAAGATTATTTTTAGGTGTCTTGAGTATCCCGGCATTGGATAAATCCATCTTTAAATAATCTAACTTCACCTCTCGCCCATCTTTTACTAAATAAAAACGGACTGAGTCCCAGTTTTGATCTTCATGTAATTCAATAATACTACCGTTATCAGCTATTTGAATGGGCACAATTTTCTGTATTGAAAACTGATGTAATTGTAAAAATGAACTCATTAAGGTTGTGGCGCCAATCTTGACATTATTCTGCGAAAGGTATTTGTATAAATATTCTGTAATGAAATAACCATATTGACCAAAGCTATTCCATGCTGAACCTAAAACCTCCAACGTTTGAGCTGATACTTTTGGACTCAATTGATTTAAATCAACGAGCCTCTCCGCGCGCTGTAAGGCAGCCATCACATAATAATCCTTGTCGGGATACATCTGATACAGAGTCGTAAAATCTGGCCCTGAAAATGGATAAAAAACTGTCGGATGCTGGTCTTTAATTTCTGTAGCCGACCATACCATCATCGGTTGTCCAATTGACTGTTGATATTGTTCCCAGTTAACCTGAATCAATTTAACGTAATTAGTCCAATCTTGGGCATCGATATTTTTTGGTCCTAGTTCAGCTTTACCAGTTAGTAATGCAGCAACTTGGTCATAGCTCGAGGGCCCAGTGCGCTGGTAAAAATTAGGCTCTTGTAGGCGAGTCTGGTCAACGCCATCGAAGCGCGCATCTTTTGCTGGATGATGGGCGGATTCTACAGGTAATCTGGGCAGTTCTTTTTCTGATTTCGTAATCGTGGGGCTTTGCGTGAGCCATTGCAAACAAATGGTTAAAGCTGCTATTGCCACTAAAAAATTAAAAATACTAACAAGCTGGACTGGTTTAAATGGACGCATTTTTAAGACAACCAACCATTCTAAGAAGAAATAGTCTGCGCATCGGTTTCAGGAAGGTTTTTTTTCAATGCGGCTTGTGTGTGATGCTGCCGAGCTAATAACTCATAAGAATCTAATCGCGCCACAAAGTCATGCGTCCAAGTAATCACCGCACATTCACTCACCCCTAAATCCTGCGAGAGAGTATTGAGTTTGGTGTAAACCTGCTCAGGATTGCCAACGAGTCCCCGTTGACAGAGTTGATCAAATTGAGTCCGCTGAGCAGAATCTAAGCCGTCCAGCGCCTCTTTGGGAGGCTTAATTGCACCCATCACCCCAATGCCTCGATCCATTTTAAATCTGGCTCGACTACGAAATTGAAAAAAAGCCTCTTCTTCCGTCCTAGCCGTTAACGCCCAAACACAAATCAATACTTTAGGTTCAGATAAATAACGCGAAGGTGTAAAGCGCGCTCGATATAATTCAATCGCTTCTTCAGCACCCTGCCCCTCTGTAATAAAGTGCGCAAAAACATAAGGTAGACCAAAATGCGCGGCAACCTGTGCGCCATAGTCTGAACTTCCTAAAACCCATACTTCTGGAACCGTCTCCCCCAGAGGATAAGCATGAATACCCCGCGCCGGATGGCCAGGTTCAAATGGAATATCACCAAGCCAGTGCTGCAAATCCTGAATTTGCTCAGGAAACCTCGCCGCAGATCGCAAGTCTGGGTTCAGCAACTGCGCTGTTCGGCCATCACTACCAGGGGCACGCCCAACACCTAAATCGATTCGACCAGGAGCTAAAGCATCAAGTACCCGAAATTGCTCAGCAACTTTTAAAGCACTGTAATGTGGCAACATTACCCCAGCACTGCCAATGCGAATTTTTTTGGTTTGGGTTGCGATGGCAGCCATCAAAATTTCTGGAGCAGTGCCAACAATCGTCGGATGACTATGATGCTCAGAAACCCAAAACCTCTCATAACCCCACTCTTCACATCGCTGCGCTAAGCTTAATGTCTCCCGAATCACCGCTGCTTGGCTATTTCCAAAACCAACCGCGGACTGATCAAGAACAGATAAACTTTGAAGATTCATGAAGGTGTGTCCATTAAATGGCTTGCGCGATCGCTTTTCCAAAATCGCTCGTATTACCAGTGCCGCCCATATCTGGAGTAAATGGTGCATGCAGCGGTCCAGCTGCAAGGATTTTTTCGAAAGCGTCTACGATGGCCTTACTTGCCAACGGGTGGCCAAGGTGCTCTAGCATCATTGCCGCACTCCAAATTTGCCCTATCGGATTAGCAATTCCTTGACCAGCAATGTCCGGTGCAGAGCCGTGAACCGGCTCAAATAAAGACGGATAAATACGCTCTGGGTTGATATTACCCGATGGCGCGATGCCGATCGTGCCTGTACATGCCGGTCCAAGGTCCGACAAAATATCACCAAATAAATTACTTCCCACAACCACGTCAAACAGATGTGGCTTTAAGACAAAAAATGCTGTCAGAATATCAATGTGGTACTGATCTACCCGAATATCCGGATAAGACTGCGCCATATTGGCTACCCGAGTATCCCAATATGGCATCGTGATAGAAATACCATTGGACTTTGTAGCACTTGTGACATGTTTTTTGGGGCGCTTACTGGCTAATTCAAAGGCATATTTTAAAATTCGATCCACCCCCTGCCTAGTCATTACCGTCTCTTGAATAGCGAACTCCCGATCAGTGCCAGCAAATAAAATTCCTCCAGCATTGGAATACTCACCCTCGGTATTCTCACGAACTACATAAAAATCAATTTCGCCAGGTTGACGATTCGCTAAAGGACTCGGCACACCCGGTATTAACTTCACCGGCCTTAAATTAACGTATTGATCAAAACGCTTACGAAACTGAATTAAACTGCCCCATAAACTAATGTGATCTGGGACTAATTTAGGCATCCCAACTGCGCCAAAAAATATCGCATCTTGGGTAACTAAAGTGTCAAACCAGTTATCTGGCATCATTTGGCCGTGCTTGAGATAATAGTCGCAACATGCAAAATCGTGATGATTAAACTGAATGTCAATACTAAACTTGCTAGCTACTGCCTCTAATACTCTGAGCCCCTCCGGCATAACCTCTACACCAATGCCGTCTCCAGGAATTACTGCTATTTGATATTTTTCTGTCATTTTTTACTCACCGCTCTTCGGATTTCTTTAGTTTTAATGGAATCGTCTTGACTATCTTCTACCTCAATGACTTCTGGTTGGGTTTGCTCCATCCGAATATGATCTTTCGGACAAATCGGCGCACCATAACTCTCCCAGCGCTTCAATAATGTCACCTCAAATCCGCACTGCATACATTTTGCCTTGTTTCGACTAGCATTACTCGGCCTAGGTGGGGGAAAGTTTAAAGCACGATGCGGGTATGGCCCTAAGGTTTTACTGATCGTCATTAAACGGACCTTTAATGACTCGCCAGCGTGCGCCATACGAGCAGGACCCTCTAACCCAACGACTTGGGCAATCCCCTGAAAATCCGCGCCGTGGCCGCTTTGACAGTCATCAATCGCATGACAGATTTCATGTACCAAGGTGTCTAAAACCTCAACTGGATCATCAATTTTTGGTGAAATAAAAATTTCATTCACTAAATCACCCGAGCGTTCGCGGGGCCAACACTGACCAAGAGTGGTCCTCGGACTACTAGACGCGGCAAACCCGCAGGATACTTTTAACGGTGGAATACCATACCCCACAGCAGAAAATATTGGCTCAAGAATACCCACAGCTTCTTGTAGCCAACTTTCACGATTCAAAATAGAGGCACTCATACAAAATATTTAAAATTTCACCAAAATTCTATTATCGCCTGTTCTGAAAACACCTCCATAATTCTTCCCAAAAACAATTCTTCGCAAACCTTCCCAAGCCTATGTAAAATAATATAAAACTACTGTACATATAACCCCTATTTGGAGACTTCATGTCAACACCAGCTTTCACAGCATCAGATGATATCGTGCACTTTATTGCAGGTCAGACTACCCCAGCAAAATCGACCCGCTTTAGTGATGTTTTTAATCCCGCTACCGGACGTAAAAGTCGTCGGGTAGCCCTAGCTAGTGCCGCTGATGTCGCCACGGCTGTAACGGCTGCGCAAAAGGCATTTGGGCAGTGGGCTGATACACCACCCCTCAAACGTGCGCGTATTATGTTCAAATTTTTAGAACTCTTAAATCTGCATCAAAACGAATTGGCGGCAATTATTACAGCCGAACATGGCAAAGTTTTTACCGATGCGCAAGGTGAGGTTGTCCGCGGTATTGAAATCGTCGAATTTGCGTGCGGCATCCCAGAATTGTTAAAGGGGGAGTATACCGACCAAGTATCGACTAACATCGATAACTGGACAATGCGACAACCCCTTGGTGTTGTCGCCGGAATTACCCCGTTTAATTTTCCCGTCATGGTCCCTATGTGGATGTTTCCAATGGCCATTGCTGCTGGTAATACTTTTATCCTCAAGCCAAGCCCAACAGATCCTTCAGCAGCGTTATTCATTGCGCGCCTCTTTCAGGAAGCGGGTCTTCCCGATGGCGTATTCAATGTCGTTCAAGGGGATAAAGAGGCGGTTGACGCCCTCATTGAACACCCCGATGTCAAAGCACTAAGCTTTGTTGGCTCCACGCCCATTGCCAACTATATTTATGAACGCAGTGCGCACTTTGGCAAGCGCGTACAAGCCTTAGGCGGGGCTAAAAATCATATGGTAATTATGCCTGATGCCGATATCGATAAGGCGGTAGATGCTCTAGTTGGCGCGGCCTATGGCTCTGCAGGGGAGCGCTGTATGGCCATTTCGGTTGCGGTCCTAGTTGGTTCAGCAGCCGATAAAGTAATGCCAGCATTAATCGAGCGTACAAAAACCTTAAAAATTAAGAATGGTATGGAACTCGATGCGGAAATGGGCCCAATCGTAACAGCTGCCGCTAAAACACGAATTAGTGCTTATATCCAAGATGGTATTAACGAAGGTGCTGCTATCTTAGTGGATGGCAGAAACTTTCAACTACCCGAATTTGCAGCAGGTTTTTGGTTGGGCGGAACACTCTTTGATCATGTCAAACCCCATATGAAAATCTATCAAGAAGAAATCTTTGGCCCTGTTTTATCGTGTGTGCGATTAGAAACTTTTAGTGACGCAGTCGAACTGATTAATGCCCATGAGTTCGGTAATGGAGTTTCTTGCTTTACGAGCGATGGCAATATTGCCCGTGAGTTTGCCAGACGTATTCAAGTTGGGATGGTCGGCATCAATGTCCCAATCCCTGTCCCAATGGCTTGGCATGGTTTTGGTGGTTGGAAAAAATCTCTTTTTGGAGATATGCATGCTTACGGCAGAGAAGGCGTGCGCTTTTATACCAAACAGAAAAGTATCATGCAACGCTGGCCTGAAAGCATCTCTAAAGGTAATGAGTTTGTTATGCCAACCATTAAGTAAGTTGTCCTCAGTCCACTTTTTAAGGTTGCTTGATTGGGGCTTAGTTCGAGGAACTGAGTGAGTGGAACTTACTTCGTGGGACTTGGTTAGACTACCTTTAAAACGCTAAATTTTCTCTGACCAAGTAATACCCTCTACCAATGAATTCGCGAACAGCCTCTTGGGTCCACCTAAAAGCATGCGCACTGGGTAAAAAGTCCATCGGGGTTCTACTACGCACTTCTACCTTCGAGTCAACTCCATATTCTTGTACCTCTATGCCTTCTTGAACAAATAAACGACTGGCACGCGGCATATGAAAGCTTGACGTCACTAGAATAATGCGGTTGAGATTATTTTTTCTGAGGATTTCTTTTACAGCCATTGCCTCATCTTTGGTGTTCTCTACATCTGTCGTAATTTGAATCTGCTCAGGCTTGATGCCATAAGTTATCGCATAATCCGACAAAATCTCACCCTCAGTCTTCACATCCCCTTGCCAAGGTAATTTACCACCTGTAAAAATAATACTTGGCGCTTTACCAGCACGCATTAATTCTATACCACCAAAAAACCTGTCTGGGTCACTCCATTCAAATACCGAGCCGTTGGCAGACTTCACAACTCCCATCATGCCACTCAGAACAACAACAGCGTCAGCTGCTTGGACTGCACTAGGTAATTTGCGTAATTGCCCCTCTTCTAAAGCGTCCCATAAAGCATCTGAAAAAATAGGGGAAGATGTCACTAATAACAAAAAAATAGCCGCCACTAACGGCGTCCTTTTTTTATAAATCACAGCAATGATCATCAGCACTAATATGATGGTGATCGGGTAAAAAAAATACGGTAAAACTTTATGAATGTAAATCATACTGTCAGTTTATCCTTAAAGGAATTGATCATAGGTTCGTATCAATCTTGATGTGGCGGCTCGAGTAATTTAAGCCTATGCACTAGATACATATCTACTCATGAGTAATGGTTGATGGTCAGTAACGCCTACTTGCTAGGCTTTAATTGGGCTTAATTCGGTTTACTTGAGCATACTGAGTATTACTACGCGTCATGTCGCAACATAAACGCATTGCAAAACTCAGGATCTCAAAATGCTACTGCAAGGTTGACTTTAAAAGAGGAGAAGCCGGTAAAGAAAATACCTCAATACCCTCTTCAATCAAATCAGCAGCCTGATCCGATGTAGCTATGCCACGGATACTTCTCTGTGGACTCTCTTTATAGTGAATCTTTCTTGCCTCTTCAGCAAAAGACTCTCCCACATCCTCAGTCTTAGTCATGATCTCTCGAACCACCTGTAACATAGTCGCTTGCATCTTTTCCTGAAAAACAACTTTTTGATCAGGCGTCAAATGCATCGTGTCATTCACAGCCGGTGGAAAATCAGCAGGCTTTTGCTCCTCTTTTACTGCATGCACCGGATGACTTTCCCGAACATGAGATGCTAAATAAGGCGCTGAAGGCATCCGAGTGATATCTAAACTCTCGCAAAGCGGACAGGAAAGAATTGATTTTTTTTGTTGCGATACAAAATCATCCTCAGAACTAAACCACCCCTCAAAGCGGTGATTCATCGAACAAGCTAAATTGTAAACTTTCATAATCTGTATGTTGTGCCGATTCTTGTAATTTCAATGCCAAAAGTGGCAAATTCTTAACATTCTATCGTATAAAGAACTTTTGACACTTATCCAGGATTAGACTCTAAAAACTCCATCAGCCAGTACCAGCTAATAATTGTTTTTACGTCAGTAATTAAACCCGATTTAATCCAATCGTGAACCTGCCTAGGCTCTACCGCAAAAACATCTAAAAACTCTCCGTCGTCTAACCGCGCCTCACCAAAACTTAAGCCTCTAGCCAGATAAATATCAATAAATTCTGTAGAGTGTGAGATGACTGGATGGATCTTTCCTAAGAAATCCCAATACTTAGCGGTATACCCCGTCTCCTCTTGTAACTCCCTTTGAGCACATACTAATGTACTTTCTTCGGGATCTAATTTGCCAGCAGGGATTTCCAAAATGGCCTGCTTCAAGGGATACCTATACTGTCTCTCCATCAAAATGCGCCCATCATCCAATAATGGCAAGATGGCTACTGCGCCAGGATGAATTAAATACTCTCGGCCAACAATATCTCCATTAGGCAAGCTAACTTGGTCTTGATAGAGCTTTAAATAATAACCAGCATGAATTAAACGACTGCTCTGCTGGATTTCTTTTAAATGATCGTCTCCATCTACTAAAGACGCAAAATCACCTGGATAATTGGGTACTTTTGCCATTAACCTTGCATTGTTAAACGCATTGCCGATAAGCAAAGGGCAGTTAAAGTGGCCGGAAAAATGCCAGCTAATAAGATAAATAATCCATTACAAGTTAAAACGCCTTTGGCAAATGTATTACCTGTAATGGCCACATGGTCAGTCGGTTCTTCAAAATACATCGTCTTTACAACGCGTAAATAATAAAAAGCTCCAATCAGTGAGGCTACTACTGCTACTACGGCCAAACTCACATAACCCGCGTCTACCAATGCCTCTAAAATTGACAACTTAGCAATGAATCCCACCGTCGGTGGAATCCCCGCTAATGAAAACATGAGTAAAAGCATCACAAATGCTAACAATGGGCTTTTATGATTGAGTCCCTTTAAATCCTCAATCGTTTCACACTCAAATCCCTTGCGCGACAAAATCATCAGTAAACCAAAACTTCCTAAGGTGGATAACACATACGTGATCGCATAGAAAAATGCAGCACTATAGGCGTGCTCGTCAAATACCGATAAAAAGCCCAACACCATAAAACCCATATGCGAAATCGTGGAGTATGCCAACATCCGCTTGATATTCGTTTGCGCAATCGCTGTAAAGTTGCCAATCGCTAAGGAAGTAACTGCTAAAAAAATCAGTATCGGTTGCCAATCAAGCTGTAATGGTTGTAAGCCATCAACCAACAATCGGAACATCAAGGCAAAGGCAGCAATCTTGGGCGCTCCACCAATTAATAGGGTAACGGATGTCGGCGCACCATGGTACACATCTGGTACCCACATATGAAATGGCGCTACACCTAATTTAAATGCTAAACCGGCTAGTAAAAAAACTAGTCCGAAAGCTAAAACTAGACGCATCACGCCACCAGTTACAGTCGCCCGGTAAATATCGTCTAAGTCTAATGAACCCGTCGCACCATATATCATCGACATACCATAGAGTAAGAAACCCGAAGACAACGCTCCTAAAATAAAATACTTCATACCCGCCTCTATACCTCTTGGATAATTCGGCCGCATCGCCGTTAAGGTATAGGTCGATAAGGCGAGTAGTTCTAAACCTAAATATAAGGTCAATAAATTAGCACCAGATATCATGACGAATTGCCCTAGAAGAGCTAACAATGCTAATGAAATATAGTCCGTTCGAAACAAATCCCGATCAATCAGATATTGTTTTGAATAAATCAAGGTAACTAAAACCGCTAAAGACGAAACACTCTTCAAAATATTGGATAAGGGGTCAACTTGATATAAGCCATTCATTAACAACTGCGGCATATCATTGGCTTTTAATGCAAAAACAATACTCAGTATTAAAAGTACTACTAAGGCAACGTAGTAAGCTAAGTTGGCTCCCCTAGGCGTAAAGAAAACATCTTCGTCCTTCGCTAAAGGCTCTTTAATAAATGGCGTTACTAACAAAATAAAACAGACAATCAATAGTAAACAAAGCTCGGGGAGTATTTCTATGAGGTCAATGGCTTCCATGCTTGTTCCAGTTAATTAAATCTTACTAATTGCAATATGCTTGAGTAATGCAATGACCGATGGATGAATCAAATCGGTAAATGGCTTTGGATAAACGCCCATCGCAATGGTTAATAGAGCAAAAATACTTAAGATGAAAAATTCACGCTTATTGATATCTAGCAATTCGGCAACGTGCGTATTAGTGATTGCACCAAAAAATACGCGTTTAGTCATCCACAAGGAATAAGCTGCACCTAATATCAGTGCCGTGGCTGCTAAAAATCCAATCAGAAAATCATAATCAATCGCACCTAAAATCACCATAAACTCGCCCACAAAGCCAGAGGTTGCAGGCAAGCCACAATTGGCCATCGCAAAAAATACCGCAAAGGCAGTAAACCTTGGCATCGTTTGAACTACACCACCATAATCCACAATTTGACGTGTATGCATCCGGTCGTACAACACACCAATCGAAAAGAACATCGCCCCAGATACAAAGCCATGCGAAATCATCTGCACAATACCACCCTCAATACCCATGGGATTAAAAATGAAAAACCCTAAAGTAACAAAACCCATGTGGGCGATCGAAGAGTAAGCCACAAGCTTTTTCATATCCTTTTGGACTAAAGCAACTAAGCCAACATAAATCACCGCAATTAAAGACAAAGTAATAACAACTGGGGCTAAGTAAATACTTGCATCAGGCGCAATCGGTAATGAAAACCGTAAAAATCCATATGCGCCTAGCTTTAACATGATGGCCGCTAACACAATCGAACCGCCAGTTGGCGCCTCTACGTGCGCATCCGGCAACCAGGTGTGTACAGGCCACATCGGAACTTTGACAGCAAAAGCCATAAAAAATGCGATGAAAATAAATACTTGTTCTTTAAAGTCTAATTGCGCTGTATGCCAAGATAGAACATCAAAAGTGTCCGTGGCGTTATATAAATACAAAATGGCAACTAACGTTAATAAGGATCCCATTAAGGTGTACAGGAAGAATTTGAATGCGGCATAAATGCGCTGATGACCACCCCATACCCCAATAATCACATACATCGGTATCAGGGTAGATTCAAAGAAAACATAAAATAACATGCCATCTAATGAGGCAAATACCCCAATCATTAAGCCAGATAAAATTAAAAATGCAGCCATATACTGGCTAACACGTTCTCGTATTACCTCCCAACCAGCTAAAATAACTAATACGGTAATGAGCGCAGTGAGCACTACAAACCAGACAGAGATGCCATCAACACCCAAGTGATAACGTAAATCGTAACGGGCAACCCAAGGCACGTTTTCAACAAATTGCATGCCCGTCTTGGTTACATCAAAATCAATTACCAAGGGCAGAGTGACCATAAAACTGAGCAGAGCTGCAATTAAAGCAAAATAACGAACATACTTTGTATTGCGATCAGAGCCGCTCCCAAGCAGGATGATCCCAAATATAATCGGCATCCAAATGGCTAAAGATAAATTCATAACTAATCGCTTATTTAATTGAACCCAAATGGGTATAAAGAGTCCAAGTCATTATTCCAATGACACAAACAATCATGGCAAAGGCGTAGTGATATAAGTACCCAGATTGCACCTGTCTGACTATGCTAGCAATCCAAGAAACAAGCTTGGCACTACCATTAACAAACCATCCGTCAATGATTTTCTGATCACCGCTACGCCAAAAACTTCCCCCAATGAAGAGGGCCCCTTTGGCAAATACAACCTGATTCAAAGTATCTAAATAATATTTATTGTCTAATACGACTTTTAATGGCGAGAAAATACGTGCTAATGCCGTGGGGATCTGCGGCATCCATAAGTAAAATAACGCTGCACAAAGAACACCCGCAAAGGCTAACCAAAATACGGCTGTCGAGGTGGCGTGCAAGGCCATCGCAACGGCTCCGTGAAACATGCCAGATAATTCTGTCATCGCAGGATGTACTTCCGAATCAACCAGAATCGATTCTTTAAAAAAGTCCCCAATTAACATCGGCTCGATCGTATAAAACCCAAGAACTGCTGATGGTATCGCTAACAAAACCAGTGGCAATGTAACTACCCAAGGTGATTCGTGCGGCTTTTGACCAGCCGCTAAGCCATGATGATCTTCATCATGGCCATGCTCAGATGCCTGGTCATGATGGCCAAATCGCTCTTTTCCATGAAATACTAAAAAGTACATTCGGAAGGAGTAAAACGCCGTCACAAAAACCCCAATCATTACTGACCAGTAAGCAAAAGTGGACCCGTAAATTGAACTAGCCGCAACCGCTTCAATAATCGAATCCTTGGAGTAAAATCCTGAGAAAAATGGCGTTCCAATGAGGGCCAAACTACCGACTAAAGAAGTAAACCATGTGATGGGCATATATTTGTATAAGCCCCCCATCCGTCGCATATCCTGATCATGATGCATCCCCATAATCACACTTCCCGCACCTAAAAAGAGTAATGCTTTAAAAAAAGCATGTGTCATTAAATGAAAAATTGCGGCTGGATAAGCCGATACACCTAAAGCAATCGTCATATAACCTAGCTGCGAAAGCGTGGAATAGGCAACAACACGCTTGATGTCGTTTTGTACAATCCCTAAAAATCCCATGAATAAAGCAGTAATAGAACCAATAATTAATATAAAGGATAACGCGGCGTCAGATAATTCAAAGAAGGGCGACATCCGACTCACCATGAAAATACCAGCCGTGACCATCGTCGCGGCGTGGATTAAAGCGGAAATCGGTGTTGGGCCTTCCATCGAATCTGGCAACCAAACATGTAAGGGGAATTGTGCTGATTTACCCATCGCCCCGATAAACAAACAAATACATGCAACTGTCATCAAGTTCCAAGAAGTCCCAGGTAAGTTTTGCGCCAAAATATTTTCAGCTTGCCCAAAAGCCTCTTGATAATCCATCGTACCAGTCGAAGCTAAAATTAAACCAATTCCTAAAATAAACCCAAAATCACCAACCCGATTAACGAGAAATGCTTTCATGTTGGCAAAAATGGCCGTCGGTCTCGTATACCAAAAACCAATTAACAAATAAGACACTAAGCCGACCGCTTCCCAACCAAAAAATAGCTGTAAAAAATTATTACTCATGACCAACATCAACATGGCAAAAGTAAATAGCGAGATATAGGCAAAAAACCGGTTATACCCCTCATCTTCAGACATATAACCAATGGTGTAAATATGCACCATCAATGACACAAATGTCACCACTACCATCATCATCGCTGATAAGGGATCAATTAAAAATCCAATCGATAAAACTAATTCGTCGCCAAGGCGCATCCACTCATACAAGTTGCCATTAAATCGCGCCCCAGCCAAGACATCGAGCAAGACCGTAATCGATAAACCACAAGCAACCGCTACACCGAATATCGTGATTCGATGACAGGCTTTACGGCCTAACAAATTCCCCAAGAACTTCGTGCCAAAAAAGCCAGCAATGATTGCACCGAATAAAGGTGCTAATGGAATAGCAATTAATAAAGTTGTATTCATAGCAGCAGTCATTGTCTTATCTATCAAAATACACCCTAACCTTTTAACTGCCCAAGATCCTCAGTACTGACGGTATCACTACTGCGGAATAAAATGACTAAAATTGCCAAACCAATAGCCGCCTCAGCAGCAGCAACGGTGAGTATGAAAAATACAAATACTTGACCCAACATATCCCCCAAATAATGGGAGAAAGCAATAAAATTAGTATTCACTGCAAGCAACATCAGCTCGATTGACATTAACAAAACAATAATGTTTTTTCGATTTAGAAAAATACCAATGATCCCAATGGCAAATAGTATTGCTCCAAGTACCAAATAATGCGCGAGTGTAATTGTCATTTATTTTTCTCAATCTGCCGATTCTGGTTTTCGGAAGCCATAGATACGATCCGCAAGCGATCACTCGCTTGGGTTCGAACTTGCGATCCAATATCTTGTGTCTTGTGATCTTTGCGTCGACGAAGCGTTAAAGCAACCGCCGCAACGATCGCCACGAGTAAAATCACCCCAGCTATTTCAAATGCAAAAACGTACTCGCCATAAATTAATTTACCAAGACTCATCGTATTACTCTCGCCTGGCGGAACCGCCATCGGATAAGGCCTTGTAGTACCAACAAATCCTCGAACCAAGACGAGGGTCATCTCCGCCACAATCACTGCACCAATAATCGATGCCACCGGGATAAACTGCTTAAATTGACTCCGTAAATGGGCCACATCTAAATCGAGCATCATCACCACAAATAAAAATAAAACCATCACGGCGCCAACATACACCAAAATCAAGGCGATGGACAAAAATTCTGCCTTCAATAACATCCATATGCCAGCAGCATTAAAAAAAGCTAATACTAAAAAAAGCGCTGCATGGACAGGATTTTTGGCAGTAATGACGCGCAGTGCAGCAATGACCAAAACTGTGGCAAAGGCGTAAAAGAAAATGGTTTGTGGATCAAATGTCATAAAGTCGCTTTATCGGAACTTGGCATCAGAAGTCTTGTGCATGGCGATCTCTTTTTCAAATTGATCTCCTACTGACAACAACATGTCCTTCGTAAAATATAAGTCGCCACGCTTTTCTCCATGATATTCATGAATATGCGTTTCAACAATCGCATCTACTGGGCAGGCTTCTTCGCAAAATCCACAAAATATGCATTTCGTTAAGTCAATGTCGTAACGGGTAGTTCTTCTGGTCCCATCATCGCGCTGATCTGACTCAATCGTGATTGCCAAAGCCGGGCAAACCGCTTCACATAATTTACAGGCAATACAGCGCTCTTCGCCATTCGGGTAACGACGCAATGCATGTAATCCACGAAATCTCGGAGACATCGGCGTCTTTTCCTCTGGATATTGAATCGTCGTCTTGGGAGAAAACAGGTATTTACCCGTCAAACTCATCCCCTTGAAAACTTCTTTCAATAACAAACTGTTTAAAAATTCACGAATCTTCTTAAGCATCGATCGATTTCCATTCGCTAATTGATGTCTTACTTTTCATTAGTTCCACACACTCCAAGGGGATACTACCCATGCGCCAACAACCACAATCCAAAAAACCGAAATAGGTATAAACACCTTCCAACCTAAACGCATAATCTGGTCAAACCGGTAGCGCGGTAGCGAAGCTCTTAACCAAATAAAAACAGATAGTAAGAAAAATGTTTTAGCAAACAACCAAAAAAATCCAGGTATATCTCGCAAAATAGGTAAATCAAGAATCGGTAACCAACCACCTAAAAACATCGTGGCACATAGCGTGGTAATTAGAATCATATTGGCGTATTCCGCCAAAAAGAACATGGCAAAGGCCATGCCAGAATACTCAATCATATGACCTGCAACAATCTCCGACTCTCCTTCAACCACATCAAATGGATGACGATTTGTCTCTGCCACACCAGAAATAAAATAAATCATAAACATGGGCAACAAAGGTAACCAATTCCATGATAAAAAATTCAAACCGTGCGCAGCAAAAAATCCTTGTGATTGCGACCGGACAATATCCCCTAAATTTAATGATCCCGAAATCATTAATACCGAAACGAGCGCAAAACCCATTGCAATCTCATACGAAACCATCTGCGCTGAGGCACGCATCGCTCCTAAAAAAGCATATTTAGAATTCGATGCCCAACCAGATAAAATCACACCATAAACGCCAACTGATGTAATTGCCATGACATACAAAAGTCCAGCGTTAATATCGGCAAGTATCATGTCCGCCTGAAATGGCACAACTGCCCAAGCCGCAAATGCCGGAGCAATTACCATAATCGGACCGACCAAAAATAGTATCCTGTTGGCCCGTACCGGCGATATAACTTCTTTTAACAATAATTTTAAGGCGTCTGCAATTGGCTGAAACAGTCCTAAAGGACCAACCCGATTCGGGCCAAGCCGGGTATGCATCCAACCGATTAACTTGCGTTCCCATAAGGTTAAATAAGCTACACAAGCAAACATCGGCAAAACAATAATGACAATCCGAACCATAGCCCAAACAAGCGGCCAAAGAGCACCAAAGATCGCCTCTCCCTCTGTGGTTATTATCTCAATCATGCCCGCTGCACCTCTAAGCGACCAAACATGGAGCCTAATAAAGCACTCGCTGCAGTGCCCGCAGAAACTCGAACCACTCCCTCAGCAAGCCCTTGCTGCATCGTGGCTGGCATGACAACTTGCAAGCCATCTTGCAACACACGAACTGAATCACCTTCCTGTAAATCCATCTGCTTAAATAAACCCACCGGTAAACCTACCTTCATCGCTCTTTTACTATCAACTGTTAATTGTAAAGATGGCGCACGTCGCACAATCGCATCAGTAAAGTAAATTGGCACATCTGCTAAACGCTCCAAGTCCTGCCCCAAACCAACTGATGTTAGGGCATGAGATCCTACAGGTAATATTTCACAGCTTGCTTCGTTATTAAAGAGCGCTTTTATATCTAAGCCGTCTAAAGCAGAATTTTTCACCTCTTCAACAGTGTTGAAATTAAATCCGTCTATTCCTAAAGAGTCACCTAAGACACGCAAAACCTTCCAAGCCGGTCTTGCCTGGCCCATAGGCCTTACCGTTGCTTGCGAAAACTGAACATCTCCCGCAATATTGATGTACGTTCCAGCTTGTTCGGTATAGGGCGTTATCGGTAAAATCACATCCGCTAAATCGAGTAAATCACTGGTCATATAAGGGGATAAAGCAATCACTGTTGCGGCTTGGCGCAAAGCTACTTGGGCTTGCATTGGATTGACTAAATCGGCAGTGGGTTCAACATTTAATAAAATCACTGCCCGAGCTTGTCCGTCCGTTGCCGACGATACCTTCGCATCTACAGGATCCGAATTGCCGTTTGCCGATAACACTTGAGCTCCTACAAAGTTTGCCCCTTCACCTAAAAAGCCTAAACTAGAGCTAGTTTCTTTTGCAATCCATGCCGACCAAGCATGTATTTGCGAAAAGTCCGGATGCGCTAAAACGGTGTTGCCAAGAAAAATGGCAGAGCTCTTACCAGAAATCATCGCCTTGGCTAATGCCTGTGCAATTGGGTCGGTTTGCGTCGCACCAGCCGGTGCCGTAATCCCTTTTTGCTGAGCAATCGCAACAGCTATATGCTCTAAAGCCTGCAACCAAAGCGAAGGGGCAAGTGCTTGTGCACTCGCTGTTGGAATGAGCCAGTCATCTCCCCCACTATCAATTCGCATTAAGCGTAAACCTGTCTTAGATGCTTTTCGAAAGCGCGCTGCAAGAATGGGGTGATCTTTACGTAAAAAACTGCCAATCACTAATGCCCGGTCTAAGCGATCAATAGCCTCAACGGCTAATCCTAACCAACTCACTTGTGACTTACCCCGAAAATCTGACTGGCGTAAGCGGGTCTGCACTTGCGAAGAACCTAAGCCAAGAGCCAGTTTTTGTAATAAAAATAATTCTTCAACCGTCGATATAGGATGGGCTAGGGACGCAATACTACCAGCACCATGGTCTTGCTTAACGCCTTTTAAACCATCCACGACATAATCTAAGGCCGTCTGCCAATCGCACTCTAACCACTGGCCATTTTGCTTGACCATTGGATGCAAAACCCGCTCCGAACTATTTAAACCTTCATAAGCAAAGCGATCCTTGTCAGATATCCAACATTCATTAATCGCTTCGTTTTCAAATGGCACAACACGCTTCACTTGTTCAGCCTTGGTCTGCACAATAATATTGCTTCCCAAGGAGTCGTGCGGACTAATTGACTTCTTTCGCCCAAGTTCCCATGTTCTAGCAGCGTATCGAAATGGCTTACTAGTTAGAGCACCAACTGGGCAAATATCAATCATATTGCCAGATAACTCTGAATCAACCGTTTGACCAACAAAAGCAGTAATCTCTGAATGCTCACCACGATTGAGCATTCCTAATTCCATCACGCCAGCAATCTCCTGACCAAAGCGAACACATCGCGTGCAATGAATACAACGACTCATCTCTTCCATAGAAATCAACGGACCAATATTTTTGTGAAAGACAACCCGCTTTTCTTCTTGATATCGTGAATTCGATTTACCATAACCAACCGTCAAATCCTGTAATTGACATTCGCCACCCTGATCACAAATTGGACAGTCTAAAGGATGGTTAATCAGTAAAAATTCCATGACTGATTTTTGAGCCGCGACAGTTTTGGCCGACTTCGTAAAAATTTTCATCCCAGCATTGACCGGAGTCGCACAAGCAGGTAAAGGCTTGGGAGCTTTTTCAACCTCCACTAAACACATCCGACAATTCGCAGCAATTGTTAACTTTTTGTGATAACAAAAATGCGGGATATATGTGCCTAATTGATGGGCCGCCTGAATGACCGTCGTCCCCTCTTTAACCTCTACAGGCTTACCATCAATCTCGATTTGAACCATTCTTTAACCCACCCTCATCCAGAATTACAGTCTAGTGACCCTACACATATTCAGGCACTAAACATTTCTTATGCTCGACGTGATATTCAAACTCACTCATATAATGCTTTAACATTCCTCGGACTGGCATTGCAGCAGCGTCCCCAAGAGCGCAAATCGTTCGACCCATAATGTTGCCAGCAACATCACCCAACATCTCTAAATCTTCTAGTCGACCTTGGCCGTGCTCAATCCGATTTACCATCCGCCATAACCAACCAGTCCCCTCTCGGCAAGGTGTGCACTGTCCACAGGATTCTTCATGGTAAAAATACGATAAGCGAAGTAATGACTTCACCATACAACGCGTCTCATTCATTACAATCACAGCACCAGATCCAAGCATTGAACCAGCTTTTGAAATACTGTCATAATCCATGTCCATAGACATCATCATCTCTCCAGGTATTACCGGCGCAGATGACCCCCCAGGAATGACTGCTTTAATCTTGATACCATCGCGCATTCCACCAGCTAACTCTAATAACTTCGCAAATGGTGTCCCCAGAGGGATCTCATAATTTCCAGGTCTTACAACGTCCCCTGAAATAGAAAATATTTTTGTACCACCATTATTCGGTTTACCTAATTTCAAATAGGCCTCAGGCCCAACTTGCAATAAAAACGGTACCGCAGCAAAAGTTTCCGTGTTGTTGATGGTTGTTGGCTTACCAAATAATCCATAACTTGCCGGAAACGGTGGTTTAAATCTAGGCTGCCCCTTTTTTCC
>CAIQHU010000156.1 GCA_903871735.1 uncultured beta proteobacterium
AGACTCCAAAATACTCCACCGCAATATAATCGCCCACCTCCCAAGTTGGGAGATTCAAACTTTGAAATTCTGAATCAACTTTTAGGTTATTCAGAAGAATCAATAGAGCAAATGAAGAAAGAGAAAATAATATAAAGATGAAATAGGGTATTTGGATTAATACCCTATTTACCTTTAAAAATTGCTCTTCTTTTTTCAAAATGTGCGAGCAAGCCCTCGCTGTAATCTTCTGTAGATTCGAGCGGTCTTCGCATCATTTGATCAACCTTAACAGCCTCATCAAAAGGAATATCTGCACCGTCATTGATCGATTTTTTAATAGCGGCCAAACCTAATGGGCTAGTTGTTTCAATTCCACTAACAAACTCTTGAGCTTTATTCATTAACTGATCTTTGGAGGCAATGGCGTTGATAATCCCTAAATCCAAGGCTTCGATAGCTTCAATTCGTCTTGCGGTAAAGAATAACTCTTTGGCCTTCGCTTGCCCAATAATTCTTGGCAACATTACTGCTCCGCCACCCCCAGGATATGCTCCCAAAGTCATCTCGGGCCAACCAAATTTAGATTCGGGTGTAGCGATTCTTAAATCACAATACAGTGCGAGCTCAAAACCACCACCTAAGCACCAGCCATTAATTGCTGCAATAACAGGTAGCGAAGAATTTCTAATTGCTTCGTTAAGATGAAATAGTGATCTGCTCTGCTCCCATTTCTGATCGGGATTTAAATGACGCCGCTCTTTCAGATCGGTGCCAGCACAAAATGCCTTGTCGCCAGCGCCAGAAATAATAATTGCACGTATTTTTTCATTTTTACCCGCATTTAATACAGCAGATAAAAGTGAGTTTGCCAACTCGCTCGACATGGCATTCATGGACTCAGGCCGATTCATCTCCAATACTAGCGAGCTACCATTAACGGTACTTAACAAAACACTCATATAAACACCTTCGTTTTATCCAATATGGACTCTAATATTTGTTGCTACTGCAACTAGATCACCATTTTGGTTGGTGCATGTTACTTCTGAAATAATTTTCTTTTTCACAGGATCTATCGAGCTGACTTTATAGAGAGTGGTAATTGTGTCACCAAAACGCACTGGTTTTAAGAAACGTACGCGGTCATATCCCTGTGAAACAGTCCGACCAAGATACATTTTGGCAGAGGCTGCAGACATAAATCCAAGCATCAGGGTTCCATGAGCCACACGCTCCCCATATGCACCTTTCGACATGAATTCAGCATCCACATGATTAGGAGAAAAATCTCCAGTAATTCCAGCATATAGATACACATCTGACTCAGTAACAGTTTTAGTAAAGCTTGAGCTCATTCCAACCTTTGCATTGGAAAACGGATCTACATCGCTAGAGTCGATATTTTTATTCTCAGACATACATCCCCTAAAATTTTATTAAAACTAACCAAATACTTTCTTTTCTCGAAGGCTAGCAATCTCTGCATGGTCGTAACCCAACCATGTCTCTAATACATGTTCTGTATGTTCACCCAATAACGGGGGAGCAATCCATTCGCCAGCAGATTCAAAAGCAGAATATTTAACTGCAGGTCCAATTGTTGGAATCTTTCCATAACTTGGATGTTCAAGATGGCCGAGCATTTTTCTATGAAGTACCTGTGTATTCTCAAAAACCGCTTTTATATCATTCACTGGCGCACATGGAACGCCAGCATTCTCTAGTTTTTGCATTAACTCATTGGTGTGGTACTTTTTGACCTCACCATCAAGAATGGCATATAACTCATGACGATTTTTTGTTCTACCTGCCAAATTTGAATAGTTGGGATTGACTATCAAATCATCCCTATCTATTGCATGCATAAACTTCTCATAGAGGTTTTGAATCGCAGCACCGATTACCAACCATCCATCATGAGTTTCAAATGCTTTATACGGAACAGCCTGAGGATGCTCAGACCCCCATTTTTGTGGAATGTTGCCAAACATTAAGTAATCTAGACCCACATTCGCCAAAAAGGCAACCTCACCCTCTAGTAAGCTTGTTTCAATCTTTTGACCCTTGCCAGTATTACTTCGATGAAATAGAGCTGCCAGAATTCCAGATTGAGTGTTCATACCAGCAACAATATCAAAGGCTGATGTACCAAGCTTTACTGGTGCACCACCATGCTCACCAGTAATACTCATATATCCACCAACAGCTTGGATAGTTAAGTCAAATGCGCCTTTTTCACTTTCAGGACCATCAGCACCGTAACCGGAAAGAGATGCATAAATGAGTTTAGGATTTTTCTTGCTCAGAGATTCATAATCTAAGCCCAATTGCATCATCACTTCTGGGCGGAAATTTTCAACAATGATATCGGCTTTACTTGCTAATTTTTGTGCAAGTAATTTACCCTCAGGAGTGCGCATATTAATAGCACAGGAGTACTTATTCCTATTTGTTGCATAAAATGTAACTCCACTATCGTGAAAAAATGGTGGCCCTTGTGTGCGAATTGGATCACCCTCATTGGGGCCCTCAATTTTAATAACTTCCGCTCCAAGGTCCCCTAAAAGCATAGTGCAGTAGGGTCCCGCCAGCATCCTAGTAAAGTCGAGGACCTTAATTCCACTAAGTGGTTTATTACTCATTACCGTAGTCTCACTTATTTTCTAACCTACATTACTCAATCGGGACTTTGAGACGATTCAATTCCTGTCCTTGCTTCATCATAAAGCCAATATGATGAAGCCAAGAGGAATCATCACTGTTCGGATAATCACTTCGACGATGTGCCCCTCTGCTTTCGGCTCTTTCCAAAGCAGCCTCAATAATAACTTGTGCGGTCAATAGCATATGTTCAGCCTCTAATGCTCGCAGTGCGTCAGATAAGTTCTTGGCCTGAAGCCCTTTATTTAAAAGTAATTGCAGATCCCTTAATTTTTTCTTCCCTTCTTTTAAGCCAGCCTCATCCCGTATAAGGCCAGCAGAAAAAAGCATGGTGTCACATAAGGCTTTTTTAATTTCTTCGGCCTTAATACCCTCTGTCTTATTCGATAAGG
>CAIQHU010000157.1 GCA_903871735.1 uncultured beta proteobacterium
TAATTTGACTAGCGCTACGGATACTGTGATCAAAACAGCACAACCTAAGAATAAGGCTGCTAAGAAGAAATAAATAGAACTTTCATCTCAAATAAAAAAGCCCCGATAATTTGGGGCTTTTATTTTGCAGATACTTTATTCAATTGGGATAAAAACTTCATTTCGCCTAGGTTGAGGCAAGTCATTTTTTAAAGCTAACTCTGAAAGTCGCTCCATGAATAGAGATGACTGGGATGTTACGCCGCGATATATCTCCATCCACGTTTCCTTGCCATCTTCATCTGGATTAGGTCTTTTTAATAAATCATACTCTAAGCCTGGATACTCCTGCATTAACTGCTCTTGCATACCCTTTATGAGCTTTAGCGTCATCGGATGATCAGAAACAATAAACTTAAAGTAAACATATAAAGTCATTTACCACCATCCATTCCACCCCAACGGCTTACCAGTGAATTATCCAAATCAAAAAGATCTAGACATCTTCCAACCGTATGATTCACCATATCATTTATCGATTCTGGCTTGGCATAAAAAGCTGGTACTGGGGGCATCACAATTGCGCCACATTCAGTTACCTGAGACATAGAACGTAAATGACCCGCATGCAATGGTGTTTCCCTAACCAATAGCACTAGGCGACGACGTTCTTTGAGCACTACATCAGCCGCCCTAGAAACTAAACTGCTAGTTACTCCACTAGCAATCTCTGACAAAGTTCGAATTGAGCATGGCGCAATAATCATGCCGAGACTTTTAAATGATCCAGATGAAATAGATGCGCCAATATTTTTTGCTGAATGAACGACATCAGCCATAGCCTCAATTTGTGATGGCTTGTAATCAGTTTCTGCAGACATAGTTAACTTCGCAGAGTCACTCATGATGAGATGAGATTCAATTCCAATACCCCTTAAAGCCTCAAGAATACGAATGCCATAGATCGTACCCGATGCTCCCGTAATGGCAACAATTAAACGTTTATTCACGATAAGTCCTAAAAATTAATTTCACTTCAGGTATGAGGCAATTGGAAATTTAGCATCAAGCACATCTTCTAAATTCACATCATCTTCACCAGGAATCTTAACCTTAGTGAAAACATGTCCTTCATAGCTTAACGGCTTAGTTGCATCCAAACCTAGCTTAGAGCTCATGCCTTGAAATTGTGCTGGAATTACACCATCCACATCAACAGGTAACCCAACCGTTGTAGAGGGATCCAAAACAGAACCTTGTGCATCATGAATAACAACTAGACCACGCTTAGCCTGAAATCTCGTAGCAATCGCCCATTCAACCTGGATCGGATCATGAACATCAACATCTTCATCCACAACGACAACATGCTTTACATCATAGTGAGAGCTAAAAGCGCCCGAGATCACGTTCTTAGGAAGGCCCTCATGCGTTTTCTTTATTTGGACATAAAGGTGATATCGTCCAACCCCTCCTAAAGATAGATGTACATCTAAGACGCCAGGAAAGCTTCTGCGTAGGTGCGACAAAATTGTCGCCTCTCTCGGAATTGAACCAAGCAACAGGTGCTCCAACTCTGCCGGAACGATGGTATGGAAAATAGGGTCTTTTCTGTGAGTCACGGCATCAACCACAATCACTTGACGCTTCTCTTGAGAGCTATAGTACTTAGGATACTCACCAAATGGACCTTCGAGCTCACGTACCTTAGGCGGAATATGGCCCTCAATTACTATTTCTGCATTTGCGGGCACTAAAACATCATTAGTTAAGCATCTAACAACATCCAAGGACTCTCCATGTAATGCGCCCGCAATTTCAAGCTCATCTGAATCGATCGGTGCAATCGCCTGAGATGCCAATAGCGTCAGAGGATCTACCCCAATAACTACTGCAACTGGTAATGGTTGATTTAATTCTTCTGCAGCCTGTTGGAAGGCATGGAGATGCCTAGGCAAAATCAATACAGCCATACGATCTTTTGAATTTACCTGGATGCGATTGATTGATACATTCTGAATTCCAGTCTTAGGATTTTTAGCAATCACCAAGCCAGCAGTAATATATGGTCCGCTATCATGCTCACTGTGTGTGGGTACAGGCAACAATGTCCTCACATCAAAATCATTATGCACAACCTCCTGGCAAGGTGCCTGCTTAACTTGATTGCAAGGCAGTGGATTATCAGCTGCCAAGCGAAATGCATCCAGCAACTGCGCCTCATTGACTCCCATTGCTTCTGCAATCCAAGATCGTGAAGACATGAAACCAGAAACAACCGGGATTGAGTGACCATCCGGACTAGGAAAAAAGACACTGCTTTTACCATCAAGTTTTTTAGCAATTGCTGCTAGCTCATGTTTAAGCAATACATTCTTTTTGCTAGCAACCAAGCGATTTGTATCGGCAAGGCGGGATAACCATGGACGTAATTGCGTAAATTTTTTCATCAATGCCACCTTTAAGGTCTCCAGAATAGTGATTATTCTGGGGTAATGCCTGCATTTGAAACCACTTTTTTCCAAACATCCATTTGCTTGCGAATAAAGGCTTCAAATTGAGCTGCAGTTCCTCCATCCGGAACAACTCCCTGCTCATTGAATGTTTTTCTAATATCCTCTTGCTTCAGAATCATATTAATTTGCCTATTGAGCTTATCAACAACAGGCTGAGGAGTTCCCGATGGCACCACAAAACCATGCCATGATGAGGCTTCATACCCCTTAACCCCAGACTCTGAAACCGTCGGTACATCTGCCATTAACGGAGATCTTACTTCCGTTGCTATAGCTATAGGTCGAATTTTTCCAGACTGAAGAAATGGGCGTACATGAGGATAAGCATCAAATGCCACCTCTACTTGCCCACCCGCTAAATCAGTGAGGAGTGGAGTGCTACCCTTATATGGAATCTGATTTAAGCTAACGCCAGCCATCATTTCAAATAAAACCATGGATAAATGATTAGAGGAGCCAGAACCCGATGAGCCATAGTTGACTGAGCCCGGCTTTGATTTAGCTAAAGCCAATAAATCTCCAGTCGTTTTAATGGGAGAATTTGAATTAACAACCAATACCATCGGGGCTCGACCAGCTAAAACAACTGGACTAAATGCCTTGAGAGTGTCATAAGGCAAAGACTTGTATAAATAAGGATTTGCAGAAAATGGAAACTGAGCGACTAATATTGTGTATCCATCTGGAGCAGATCGAGCAACAAAACTAGTTCCAATTGTGGTGCCAGCGCCTGGTTTATTTTCTACAACCACATTTACACCCCAGGCGTCGCTGAGTTTTTTCCCGATAATTCTGCCTAAAGTATCGTTAAATCCACCGGGTGGATATGGAACAACAATCGTAATTGGTTTATCTGGGTAAGATGTCGAGCTTTGTGCAAACAATTGACTCGTAGTGACAGAAAAAATACCCATTAAGAATGCAATAAAAAATCCTATTTTTTTTAGTTTCATGAACTTCTCCATTAAATTATTAAACACTGACTCGCCTTATTAGCTCTTTACGCTCTTCTATATTTTGAGAGTTGCCCTCAAGTACTACCTTTCCTCTCTCAACTACATAATGCCTATCGCATAAATGAATCGCTTTATGGATATTTTGCTCAATCAGAAGAATGGAAATTCCCTGAGACTTCAACTCCTTCATTAGTCGAAA
>CAIQHU010000158.1 GCA_903871735.1 uncultured beta proteobacterium
GAATGCTCATCTACTCATAGTAGATGACCAGCCAGCAAACGTTCTATTACTCGAAAAAATACTTAAAGGTGACGGTTATACCTCAATCACTTCTACACAAAATCCTCAAGAGGTTTGTCAATTACATAATCAAAATCACTATGACTTGATACTTTTAGATCTTCACATGCCAATCATGGATGGATTTAAAGTCATGGAAAATCTGAAGGAAATTGAAACTGGTGGATACCTTCCTGTACTTGTTATCACAGCCCAACCAGATGAAAAACTCCGTGCATTAAAGTCTGGGGCGAGAGATTTTATTAGTAAGCCTTTCAACCTCGCAGAAGTGTTGGTGCGCGTTCAAAACTTACTTGAGGTTCGTTTGCTCAATTTACAAACCAAGAAGTTATTCGAACTAGTTGTAGCTGAGCAAAAGGTGTCTGAGCGTTTGTTGAATAACGTCCTTCCAGAAGTAATTGTAAAACGCTTGAAGCAACAACCTGAATTTAAAATAGATAACTTTTCAGGAGTCATTGCGGATACTTTCCCAGAAGTAACCGTCTTATTTGCCGACATAGTTGGATTTACAAAATTTACTGAAACTGTAAATCCAAAAGTAATGGTTGATGTGCTGAATGACATCTTCACAAAGTTTGACAATATCACCTATCATCGTGGACTTGAAAAAATTAAAACTATTGGGGATTCATATATGGCAGCAGCAGGTTTACCGACTCCAATGCAAAATCACGCTGAACAAGCTGCACATACAGCATTTGATATGTTAGAAGTCATGGAGCAAGTTAACCAAGAAAATGACTACAAGTTTAAAATTAGAATTGGTATGAGTAGTGGCTCAGTAATAGCGGGGGTAATAGGAGTTCGTAAATTTTTATATGATATTTGGGGTGATGTTGTTAATACTGCTAGTCGGATGGAGTCACAAGGCATGGCAGGAAGAATACAAATTACTGACTCCACTCAAATAAGACTTGGGCAGAATTTTATAACTGAAAATTTGGGATTTAAAGATATTGTAGGTAAAGGTCCAATCAATACTTGGTTTCTCGTTAGTCGTCACCATCGATAGAGAGATTAAGATCTTTTCTATTAACATTTCTTGAGTATTTGAAGTATTACTGATATTCCCCCGATTTAGTAGGCACGTAAGAATGTTAACTATTTTAGGATGAAAATCTTCCGAAAATTAAAGATCTTCATGGAAAAAATTTATTAGGCCAATATTAATAAGCAAATTGGATTAAATAGCTGATGATGCTTGAACTTCAGAACTAATATTGATCTGACGCCTGATTACTGAACACAATTCTGATGCTCGTAACCCAATCGGCCCAATTCCATCTTTAACTAATAAATCAGCTGCCAAAGAATGTAATTGAACAGCTAAACAAGTAGCTCTCCATGGATCTAGATTATAGTGCGATCCTTGGGCAATCATAGACCCTATAAGTCCACTTAATACATCTCCCATTCCAGCACTAGCCATTCCAGGATTCCCATCATGACATGTCAATATTGGTTGATTTGGCATTCCTAAAAGAGTATTGTGCCCTTTTAATACAACGATTGAATTGGAAAGATCAATCAACTGCTGAATGTATGCATCTCTTTTTAATTGAATTTTTAACACAGTCGTTTTTAGAATTCTAGCAATCTCACCAGGATGTGGCGTTAATACAGTACTCCACAACCTTTTTCGAATAATTTTTAATAATTCGGGATTTGTTGCTAACAAATTTAATGCGTCAGCATCTATAACAATTGGCACGTGATATAAAATACTAAATTCAAGCCATTTTATGGCTAATTTACTTACCCCAAGCCCATTGCCTATACAAATGACTTCTGGTTGAGTTTTGATTATTGAATCAAACTGCTTTTCATCATTGCCATCATGAATCATTAATTCTGGATACTGGAAACTACCAACAATAGATGGGTAATCAAGAGTTATCAAATGTACTTTACCGACGCCGCTATATAGTGCGCTTATGCCAGCTAGAATTAATGCTCCCTGCATCGAAGGCTGTCCACCAATAATTACTAAATTGCCTGCATTTCCCTTATGATCTGATAAGGATCTTTTTAGTAAAGAAGCAAAATGTAAGGCATCTAATGGAATCATAATTTATTTTCAGCTATCAACAAATAGTCTATTTAGATTAGACTATTTGTTTTAGATGTGCACTCTTTATTTAATAAAAAGATTAGTACCTTTGACATAAATCAAATTATTCAGAATAAATAAAGCTATTCTAACTTTAGCTTCTGAATAGCTTTTATTAATTTACAAGGAAGCATTTTAAAAAAATACTTATTAAAAATTCTAATTTTTCTAGTATTGAATGCCCTACCTAAAATACCTAAAGAAAACTCTATTGGCATTTAATCTGTTAAAAATGGATTCAGAATCGCAAAAATTCAAGCTGGATCAGTTTACGAAAGAAGCCTTAATAGACATGATTTAA
>CAIQHU010000159.1 GCA_903871735.1 uncultured beta proteobacterium
ACCTATATCTATTACAAGAGAAATAGGATTTCCTTGGGTAATCTTCTCAACGCCATATCTGCGCCATTGCCGGTCGGCTGCATGATCGAACCCTCGTAAGAAACGACTCGTCCGATATCCTGACGGTGTCACAACAACTTGTTTGTCAAATTTAATCTTCCAAAATCGAATTTTCCGATCGCTTACTTCATAATTTGCTAGCTTGATCTCAAATTCTATTCGGCTGCCTTGAGTGTATAGCCAAATTTTTGTAACTCCCACAATGTATTTGACATAAGTCTTTTCATGAAGGAAAAATGTTGGGAAGGTGATTATTAGAAACTTGAAAAGCATTTAGATAAGATACACCTTAATGCCTGGTTTTGATTGAAACGCACTTTGAGAATCGATTAGACGTGACTCAATTTTAGTAAAGGATGAAAGCAGACAGCCCGCGCACTCTTGGCAGACTCCATAGTCGCTTTTAAGGAATAGTGATGGATTTTTGGGAACTTTCTGTATAGGCTTCAAAAATGAGAAAGCAAAAGATTTTGGTGACAGGTGGAGCCGGCTACATCGGGAGCATTTTAGTCCAAGAATTACTCTCGGCTGGATTTGATGTTTGTGTTTACGATCGATTCTTTTTTGGAAATAATTTTAACCCTCACCCAAATCTAACCACAATCCAGGGGGACGTAAGAAATATTCCTGAAGCTCTTTTCTCTAACGTGTTTGGGGTGCTGGATTTGGCAGCTCTGAGCAACGACCCTTCTGGGGAAATGATGCCTACGAAAACTTTAGACATTAATTATCGCGCTAGGCGCCGAGTTCAAGAACTAGCATCGGCGAATAGGGTTTCAAAATATGTGCTTGCATCCTCTTGTAGTGTTTACGGATTCCAAGATGGTGTGCTTGATGAAAACGCAGCAACAAATCCCCTAACAACGTATGCAAGTGCGAATCTACTCGCAGAGGGGGCAGCTCTAACCTTGGCCGAAAAAGGGACTGACATGTCTATAACAGTGCTAAGGCAGGCCACGGTATATGGACTTAGTCCTCGAATGCGTTTTGACTTGGCCATAAATGGGATGACTCTTGGGCTTTACCAAAATGGTGTAATCCCAATGATGAGGGATGGAAGTCAATGGAGACCTTTTGTGCATGTGCGGGATACTTCACAAGCATTTTTATCTGTGCTTGAGGCTGAAAGAGAAATAGTAAATCAGGAAATATTCAATGTAGGCTCAAACTCTCAGAATTTTCAAATTATGCAGCTTGCGGAGTTAGTTGCAAAAGGATTAGATAAACAATTGGAATACGAATTCTATGGAGAGATTGATGTCCGATCTTATAGAGTTGATTTTGGTAAAATAGCGCGTGTCCTCGGCTTTACAACAAGTCACAATGTCGAATCAGCCGCCTTTGAAATTTCTGAGGCGCTCAGCAAAGGTGAACTGATTCCTGATATAAAAACAAAAACTCTTCAGTGGTACCAAGAACTTGAAAAGTGGAATAGTCGGATTAAGCAAATTGCACCGGACGGTTACATCCTTTAAACT
>CAIQHU010000160.1 GCA_903871735.1 uncultured beta proteobacterium
ACTCCCGGCTGGAAGAGTGGGTTTTATCATTTAGCTAAAGAAACAGGCTATCCAGTTGGGTTTGCTTATATTGACTACCCACGGAAAAGTATTCAATTAAGAACTTTTTTGTATATGACAGGGGATATCGATCAAGACTTCAGTTTGATTCGAGAAGTATATGACGGAAAATTAGGCTTATATCCAGAAAAAATGTCGCCTATACAATTTATTCCTAGGGGAAAATAGAAAGTAAATTACTGTAAAAATAAACAGTAAAAAAACAACAATTAGCTTATAATTATTTAAATGCTCTTGAATACTGTATAAATATACAGTATATTAAATGCTTAACAACCAAGGAGAGCATTATGCGAACAATCACTGTTGGCCTTAAATCATTTTTAGTTTGGTTAATTTTTGCTGAAAGTGTTGGCGAATTCAAGCGTACGGAGTGGGTATGTCGGGATTTCGTTGAATAAGTCTTAGGTAATAAGTCCATTCACTTTCTGTGCTAGGTCTTCAACCTTACGTATTTGCTAATAACTTAAACTATAGTCAGGCTTGCATTAGCAGCCAAAATACTTGCATCAATTACGCTTGGTATGAAAGACGACATATTTAAAAGAATTTTATAAGGAAGTCTTTGGGTGTAAGACTAACTTAGGGTAAAATCTCATACTATTCTATGGTGGCTGTAGCTCAGTTGGTAGAGTCCAGGATTGTGATTCCTGTTGTCGTGGGTTCGAGCCCCATCAGCCACCCCAATTAATACAATATTCTCAAAGCTTGTTTGTATAAGCACTAAGCCTCTAACTTGTCGGCCTCAAGAGGTTTGCTAACATATTCATAATCAGCGCGATCATTGTTTCTTTTTGCGTTGGGCTTTTCAGCCACTAATAATGTGAGTGTGGCAAGATCATTGTCATTGATTACTGGTTGCCCATTGTCTAAAGCGTGTACCCTCGACTGATTTAACCTGATATCCAACTGAAATGATGACATCTAGATTAAAGTGGTCTACCTGAAAAGTTTTTCCATCTTCGACAGTATGGGCAAAATTTGCCCATACTGAAGTTTTCTCTAGCGCTATTTCGGAAAATGTTTTACGAATGTGTTTTCCTATCACTGACCTATCAAGTCCAAAAAGTACAGACAGTTGATCTAGATTAAGCTAGGCACTTTCACCTTCAATACGTACCTCGTAAGAACTTGAATTACTTTCATCAATTACTAAATGAGTCATATAGCTATCTCATTAAAGATTTATTGTAAGAATGGGGGATAAGCTTAAAGAAGGGAGATGTTATAGGGATTGGATGGAACTACCCAAATGGATTTCCTGACCATCTATATATGGCTACTTGAGAAGTAAGAGTATTTCTTCGTTTGATAAATATTTTTTTATCTCGAGAAAAGTTTGGCGCATTCGTTCGGGTTAGAAAAGTTACCGTTCATTAGGGCCAAGGATTTCACTCATAAGTTTAGCTCTAGCTTACTGGACTGCCGATAACAATGCTGCAACAGCTGCACCTTGTATTTGATGCCGTTGCATGGATTGTAAAACGAAGCCAGAGCGCTTCATTCTTTCAACAAAATCCAACATAAAGGCTTTAGTTTCAGATGAGCAATCTTTATGTACACCCATCGCTTGTTGGATTTGCATAAATCGACCCGGTAGTATGCGCAGACCTGGTAAGCGCTTGGCATCTGCTTCTAGTTGTTGCCGAACACCTGCGGCTACTTCGTATTGACCTTCTATAAAAAAATCGACCACCTTGGGTGAGGTAGGTGCATGCACGAGTTTAGCGTGCTTAATTTCACGAGAAAGGTATAAATCATAGGCGCTTCCTTTTCCAACAACGATCCGATGACTAGCATTGTCTACCTCTTCATTTTGCTGCAGTCGAGATTGGTTAGGTACTAAATAGGCGCCTTCAATAACGATATATGCTGCGGTAAATTCAATTTCACGGCCACGTTCAGGGTCAATCGCAAAGAATCCAAAGTCGGCTTCCTTTTGTGAGACTGCCACCACAGATTTACCTGCCGCATCAAAAACAACTAATTCAAGATTTGTCTCTAACTCTTTTGCAAGTTGTTGTGCTAAATCAATTGAAACACCATAGGGTGTTGCGTTTGGGCCATCTCGTTTAGCTAATATCGGGTTACCTACATTAATAGATGCACGAAGTTTGCCAGTAGGAGCGAGGTCTTTAACGATTTGTGCAGAAATAGTCATCATTTATTCCTAATCATGGTGAAGTTAATAATCTACATTTTATGCTTTTTAAAACCAATTACACGATTTTTAGCTTAGGTTAACAGATGGGTTATTCTGTATACCTGTTCGTAGTATTTTTTTAATAATCTTTTTATGAATCCGTCGATCGACCAAGTAGCTCAGAGGCCCAAATCTGTTGCTAATCTTTTCTGGGCGATGACCTCTTTAGCTCTGCAGGGATTTGGAGGTATTTTTCCTATCTCCAGAAAAGTGATTGTGGAGGAGCGCCGTTGGTTAACAAATCAAGAGTTTGTCGAGGAGTGGGCTGTAGCTCAGGTTCTTCCAGGTCCTAATATTGTTAATTTAGCAGTCATGTTAGGTGCTAGATATTTTGGTTTAAGAGGCGCATTAGCGTCCATTGCAGGAATTTTTCTTTTTCCATCCATTGTTCTTATTTTGATGGCTATTTTTTTTGAACAGATGCAAGATATTCCGGAAGTTGCAGGAGCCCTTCAGGGAATGGGAGCTGTTGCCGCTGGTTTGATAGCAGGAAGTGCGATTAAGTTAGCGTCAGGTCTAAAAGGTCATCCGATTACTTTTTTGGGAAGTATGGTCTTTATGGGTATTGCTTTTTTAAGTTTAGCAATATTTAAAATTTCACTCATCTTAGTTTTATTTGGCCTTGGATTTATCTCGGTATGGTTGACATATCGCCGGATATCTGCGCTTCGGAAGGGGCCACCCTTGTCATGAATCCTATCCAAGCGAGTGATTGGTTAACAGTTGCCTTACAGTTTGCTGGCCTATCATTATTTTCAATTGGCGGGGCTATTGCTCTATTGCCAGAGATGCATCGATTCTTTATTGATGACCATGGTTGGATGACTGAGAAGCAATTTAATTCAGGTTTGGCTTTAGCTCAGGCTTCACCTGGTCCGAACGCTTTAATGTTAGCGATGATGGGTTGGTACTTTGGATTAAATGCTACCGCAGTCGGATCCTCGCCATACGGTTTGGCCATTTTAGGATTTTTGATGACGATTTCTTGTGCTCTTATACCAACTTGCACACTGGCTTACACAGCGACGAGCTGGGTTCAAAAAAATAGTGAAAAGATTTTTGTTATTGCCTTTAAGCAGGGCATGTCGCCAGTGGTGATTGGTGCCATGATGGCGTCTAGTTGGATCGTATCATCACATAATGCCAATTATGAAATTTATTGGCCCAATTGGGCATTAACCATAGTAACGATTTTATTATTTTCTTTTACTAGAGCACATATCTTGGTTTTATTGTTGGGGGGTGCCTTAGTAGGCGCTACTGGTGTAATCAAATAGTCACTCATTCAATGACTCATGTATTTTCAGTTTAGGCGCTCGTAATATTTTTGGATAACTCGGGCTAATCGCGGTGCTTGTAATGATTGGATATCAAACCAATCGCATACTTCTGGATCGCTGGCCAAGCCTTGATGGATTGGTTCCAACAGATAGGCAAAATCGATGTGCCAGTGCTCTTTTTCTTGTTTGATTGGATTGGCTGGTATCAAGTGCATTTCAATATCAATTGGGAGAGGGGCTTGGTGGGATGCAATATGTGCGGTATGCCAACCAGTTTCTTCGGCAACTTCTCTAATGGCGCAAGAATCTGGTGTTTCACCAGGGTCAACATGACCACCTGGCTGAAACCATTCTTTCAAATATCGATGGTGAATCAGCAATATCTTTTGATCGACGATGACAATACCGCTACCTGTAATATGACCTGGTAGGGTGGAGCGCGCAAAGGGATCGGGAAGATCTTGCACATAATGTGTTTGTGACAGGAGGTGGTTTTTTTCTAATGGAAAAAGATCGCTATATATCTCGAGAATCTGCCACATGGTTTGAGCGGATTGCATGGCAACTTATTTAGCAGTTTTGATCGACTTACTAGAACGCATCGATCTTGGCGGTAAGCCGGTATGTTGCGTGAGGATTCTTCCACGAGTTGGCTGGGCTGAATTTTTTGTTTTGATTTTCTCAGGAATTGTAAAGTCCCTTGGGTTTGGAGCTATTTGGCTACGGGTTCTTAGAACGGCTTTTGCAGAACCAAGTGGCTGCGAGGAGTTTTTCTTTCGAGAACTTTGATAGCTACCATCTGTTTGTGGTTGGTAACTTGGGATTAAATGATGTTTACCATTACCAATGAGGTCTGCACGACCCATTTTTTTAAGGGCATCTCGAAGTAAAGGCCAATTATTGGCATCATGGTAGCGTAGAAAAGCTTTATGAAGACGCCGTCTTTTTTCCCCACGGACGATGTCGACTGATTCGCTATCCTGAGTAACTTTACGCAGAGGATTTTTATTAGTATGGTACATCGCAGTTGCTGTAGCCATGGGAGATGGGTAGAAAGTTTGAACCTGATCAGCTCGAAAATTATTTTGTTTCAGCCAGATAGCTAAGTGCATCATATCTTCATCGCTAGTTCCTGGATGGGCTGCAATAAAGTAGGGGATTAGATATTGCTCTTTGCCGGCTTCTTTGGAGTACTTGTCAAACAGTTCTTTAAATTTGTTATAGCTCCCAATTCCAGGTTTCATCATTTTGCTCAGAGGGCCACCCTCGGTATGCTCTGGCGCAATTTTAAGATAGCCTCCGACATGGTGGGTGACTAGTTCTTTAATGTAGGCTGGAGCTTTGACGGCCAAGTCGTAACGTAACCCTGAACTAATCAGGATTTTTTTCACGCCAGGTAAGCCACGAGCACGACGATACAGTTGGATTAAAGGTGTGTGGTCTGTATTGAGATTAGGACAAACGTCCGGGTAGACACAAGAAGGCTTTCTACAATGCGCTTCAATTTCTTTTGATTTGCAGGCAATCCGATACATGTTTGCTGTTGGACCACCCAAGTCAGAAATAACTCCTGTAAAACCAGGAACTTTATCTCTAATATCCTCAATTTCTTTAATAATGGAGTTAGCTGATCGGTTTTGGATAATCCGACCCTCATGTTCCGTAATTGAGCAAAATGTACAGCCACCAAAACAGCCTCGCATAATGTTGACTGAAAAACGAATCATTTCCCAAGCTGGAATTTTGGCATCCCCATAACTTGGATGAGGGGCCCTTGCATAGGGTTGATCGAAGACAAAATCCATTTCTTCTGTGGTCAGGGGGATGGGTGGCGGCGTGAGCCAGACATCCCGCGTAGATGGGCCAATGCCATGTTGTTGCACTAAAGCACGAGCATTCCCCGGATTGGTTTCTAAGTGCAAAATTCGACTAGCATGAGCATATAAGACAGCATCCCGTTTGACTGCTTCATAGCTTGGCAAGCGGATCACAGTACGGTCTCGATCAAGACGTTTTTTGGGTGATAAGTGGATTTGAACGACTTGAGTTGGAGAAGGTTTTTGGGATGTTTCATCAGGATTTGCTTTTGCGCAGGACTCTCCTTGAGCAGCAGCTTGTTCATCGGGCATCAGATAAGGATTTACTGGCGGGTCAATTTTGCCAGGTGCATCGACTTGGGTAGAATCAATTTCTAGAAAATCGGTCGCCGGTTTTCGGCGCACAAAGGCGGTACCTCGCACATCTTGGATATCGCGTATTTTTTCTCCGCGAGCCAGGCGATGAGATATTTCAACCAGTGCACGTTCGGCATTGCCGTATAGAAGAATATCGGCTTTGGCATCAATCAAGATCGATCGTCGGACTTTATCCTGCCAATAATCATAATGGGCAATTCGGCGCAGTGAGGCTTCGATTCCGCCCATAATAATTGGCACTTCAGGAAACGCTTCCTGGCAGCGCTGAGCATAAACGAGGGAGCAGCGATCTGGACGTTTGCCGCCCATGCCACCTGCTGTATAGGCATCATCTTTACGAATTTTACGATCAGCGGTATAGCCATTGATCATCGAATCCATATTGCCTGCAGTTACCCCAAAATATAAGTTAGGTTTACCAAGGGTTTTGAATGGCTCAGCATTTTGCCATGCAGGTTGAGAGATAATTCCGACCCGAAATCCCTGAGACTCAAGTAAGCGGCCAATAATTGCCATGCCAAAGCTAGGGTGATCAACATAAGCATCGCCAGTGACTAAAATGATGTCGCAGGAGTCCCAGCCGAGTTGGTCCATTTCATTTTTGCTCATTGGCAGGAAAGGTGCTCGACCAAAACATTCCGCCCAGTACTTCGGAAACGAATTGAGGTGCGGCGCTTGCGGTATTGCAAAAAGTGATTTGGGTGCATTCATGATTAGCCTGTATTTTAAGCTAATTAGAGCTTATGCGTAACGTGTTGCTTTCCCGCGGTTGCAGGATTAATGACATTTGATGCAGCGATGCTGGCAGTATAAGTGTGCCTTGTTTGCGTTCTATTACAATGATTTCATCGTGATGAGGAAAAGCCATTCATTACAAAAATTCACCCAACACACCCATCTCATAAACCATGAGGACGAATTAGCCCAACTGCTAATCCTTCGATCGAGAAATCGTTCGTTGTCTGATTCACAATAATTGGTTCAAAATCTGGATTTTCCGGAAGCAATTGGTATTGCGTACCGGCGGACGTTTCTTTTTTTAACCAGCGCTTAACGGTCACTTCGTCATCAATTCTAGCAACAACAATATCGCCATTATTGGCATGAGAGGCTTTTTTTACAGCTAAGTAGTCGCCATCTAAAATTCCAGCATCTCGCATGCTCATACCACGGACTTTAAGGAGATAGTCAGCACCTTGCGCAAAGAGATTTGGGTCTACGGGAACTTGTTTTTCTACATGTTCTAGCGCCAGAATTGGTGCACCCGCAGCAACTCTTCCTATTAATGGCAGTGAGAGGGAAAAAGTTTGCGAAGCCTTTTGGATCTCTTTAGCAGCTTGGCGGACTATGCTTGCTAAGCGAATTCCTCTTGAAGTGCCAGGACTAAGCTCTAAGTAGCCTTTTTTGGCCAAAGCTTTGAGGTGTTCCTCAGCTGCATTTGCAGATGCAAAACCAAGTTGCTTGGCAATTTCAGAGCGGGTAGGTGGTGCGCCAAATTCTTGAATAGATTTTTCGACCAAATGAAGAATTTCAGCCTGGCGAGATGTTAATTTGGGTAGCGAGGAAATCATAAAATTCCTGAATTTATATACATACTGTTACTATATACAGTTTTTAAGGATTAATCAAGTTTTGTTTTGATGAAACTTGTGAGAGGTATTTCTTCGATTAAGCGGGTAAATAAAGTTCACCTAGCACTTTTCGGTAATTTCATTTGTAAAGGGGGCAGTCATTTGCTACAATAAGGGGCTGTACTTTGTTATCTAACAAAAATTTGTTCTTTTTTCACCCTTGCTGCACTGACAGTTCTTAAACAGAGAACCTGACGCCCGGGCAGCTATAACCATAAGGAGTGTTTGATGCGTCACTATGAAATAGTTTTTATCGTCCATCCGGACCAAAGCGAGCAAGTCCCTGCGATGATTGATCGTTATAAGGCTGTATTAACAGCTGCTAACGGTAAAGTTCATCGAGTTGAAGATTGGGGCCGTCGTCAGATGGCATACCTAATTAATAAATTAGCTAAAGCCCATTACGTATGCATGAATATTGAATGCGATCAGGCAACATTACTTGAACTTGAGCATTCTTTTAAATTCAATGATGCTGTTTTACGGCACTTGATTATTCAGGTGAAAAAAGCAGAAACTGAACCATCAATCATGATGAAAGAAGTTCAAAAAGAAGAATCTCGTAAAACGCAACAAGTGGAGGCGCCAGCTGTATAAGACTTCTGCGGTATGTGTGTGGCTGAACTATTGAATTTGGCGCTTAGCTAACTGAAAGTAGTAACTGAGTTAATAAATTACGGTAATAACCGCAGTGACAAAACTGAGCTATTACCGAAGTAAGACAAATTAAGCAAGTCACACATCAAGCTGTAAATTAAATAAATAACCTAATTGGAATGAAATTTAATTGTAAGCATACCGTGATAAGGATCGTAAACAGTAGCTTTCATCCAACCATTATTCATTAAAGGAAATACCATGGCTTTTGGCAAAAAAAATGTCGATTTGAAAAAGAAACCGGCGCAAAATCCCTTATTTAAACGCAAGCGTTTTTGTCGCTTTACAGTTGGAAATGTCGCCCAAGTTGATTACAAAGATATTGATACTTTAAAAGACTTTATCGGTGAGAACGGCAAAATCACTCCGGCACGTTTGACTGGAACAAAGGCGAAGTATCAGCGTCAGCTAGATACGGCTATTAAGCGTGCTCGATTTTTGGCATTCTTGCCATTTACTGATCAACATAAAAACTAATTGGAGATAAATTCATGCAAGTCATTCTTCTTGAAAAAGTAGCCAATTTAGGAAATCTTGGCGATGTTGTACGTGTGAAAGACGGTTTTGCACGAAATTTTTTAATTCCCCAGCGCAAGGCGCGCAGAGCCACTGAAACTGCCATCGCTGATTTCGAAGCACGTCGCGCTGAACTTGAAAAAGTAGCCCAAGAGAAATTATCTGCCTGCCAAGCTGTTGGTGAGAAATTAAAAGGACAGATTATTGAAATCCATCAAAAAGCTGGAGTAGATGGTCGTTTGTTTGGTTCAGTAACAAATCATGACATTTCTGACTGTCTCGTTCAAAAAGGCTTTACGATTGAAAAAGGGGCGGTTCGTTTACCAAATGGTCCTTTAAAAGCTGTTGGAGAGTATCCGATTGCTATTGCTTTGCACACTGACGTGGTGGTAGATGTCATGGTCAAGGTGATTGGTGAACAAGCTTAATACCCTATCTTTTATCAACTGATCTAAGATGTCTGAAGTAGGTCCACTTCGATCTCTCACCCCAACGGGTGAGGAAGATCGGGCTGTACAGGGCCTAAAAACTCCCCCGCACTCCATTGAGGCAGAACAATCTGTTTTAGGTGCACTCCTTTTAGATAATACCTCGTGGGATTTAATTGCCCATATTCTGACTGATAAAGACTTTTATCGTGCCGAGCATGCAGTTATTTATCAAGCGATTGGTCGTTTGATTGGTGATAATCGTCCGGCGGATGTTTTAACTGTTCATGAAGAATTAAAGCCGACTGGGCTTGCTGAAAATTTCGGAATTATCTATTTAAATCAATTGGCATCGAATACGCCAAGTGCTGCTAACATTCGGGGATACGCGACGATTATTAATGATCGTAGTATTTTACGAAGATTAATACAAACTGCCGATAGCATCGCAAATTCTGCTTTCATCGCTGATGGTAAGAATGTTCGCTCCTTACTGGATGAGGCAGAGTCCCGTATTTTGCAAATTGGTCAAGATGGTGGTCGCCAATCAGAATATTTACCAATTGATCAATTAATGACAGAAGCGATTAATCGAATTCAAGAGTTATTTGATCGTGGATCGAAAAGTGATATTACTGGCATTGCGACTGGGTTTATCGATTTGGATCGTAAGACAAGTGGCTTGCAAAAGGGCGATTTGATTATTGTTGCTGGTCGACCTAGTATGGGTAAAACTTCTTTTGCAATGAATATTGCTGAGAATGTAGCGATTAAAGAAGGCCTACCAGTTTTGATTTTTTCAATGGAGATGGCGGCATCTCAATTAGCGTCTCGGATGCTTGGCTCGGTTGGTAAGGTAAATCAAGGACGTCTGCGAACTGGTCAATTGAGTGACGAGGAGTGGCCGCGAGTAACGCAGGCTGTAGGGCAACTATCCTTAGCGCCAATTTTAGTTGACGAGACAGGTTCGTTAAACTCTTTAGAATTAAGAGCGAGAGCGCGTCGTATGGCCAGGAAATATGGCAACGTGGGTTTGATTGTGATTGACTATTTGCAATTGATGTCTGGCAAGGTTGGAACTGCTAGTGAAAATCGTGCCACTGAAATATCCGAAATATCTCGCTCACTCAAGTCCTTAGCCAAAGAAATGCAATGTCCGGTGATTGCTTTATCGCAATTAAATCGAGGTTTAGAAAATCGCGAAAATAAACGACCGATCATGTCTGATTTAAGAGAGTGCGTGACTGGTGAAACCTTAGTGTGTTTAGCCGATGGAACTAGTCTGCCGATCGCGCAGTTACTGGGTGTAAAGCCTTTAGTCTTCGCGATGAATGAGCAGCAAGAAATTGTCTTAGCTACAGCTGAGTTAGTTTGGTCTGCTGGTATTAAACCGGTTATGCGGGTTTTAACGCAATCTGGTAGATGTTTTCGAGCAACATTAGAGCATCGTGTATTTACAAGTGATGGCTGGAAACAAATTAGTCAATTACAAGTGGGTGATGAACTGGCGCAATTTTTACCTCAAAGTAATGGACTTTATGACGGCGTACATCCTGATTGGGACGCCGTTAAAGAGATTGAGTCAGATGGCGCGGCAGAAGTTTTTGATCTAACTGTACCAAAGCATCACTCGTGGTTAATGGATAGTTTAGTTAGTCATAATTCGGGGGCTATTGAACAGGATGCGGATGTGATTATTTTCATCTATCGGGATGAGGTTTATAACCCTGACACTGATCAAGCCGGCGTGGCAGAAATTATCATTGGTAAGCAGCGTAATGGCCCCATTGGTGTTGTGAAACTATCCTGGCAGGGCGAGTTTACTAAGTTTGACAATTTGGCTTTAGGTTATGCTCCACCACCATTTGCTCGCAATAGTAGCGGTACAAATGGCCCTGGAAGTAATGTTCCTTTTTAGGGTGGTAGATTCTCATACCAATCCTAAATAAGTAAATCAATAGCTCAATGAACAAAAATTGAGGTTTCGCAGCGTTTAGATGTTTAAATTCGACATGTTCGTCGGTAAGATTTTTCAGTAGATTGCTCTAATTGCTTAAAATAGAAATTAGAAGCGAAATTAATGCAATATATCTAAGGAGATTTTGAATGGCAATGACCCCTGTTGAGCGTACTACATTTTCAGCGATTGTAGATCGACCACCTTTAAAGTTTCCAAATAATGCGAAGATCATTATTTGGACAATCGTCAATTTAGAAGTTTGGGATATCGCCCGACCAATGGCGCGGCAGGTTATTCCTGCTCCTACAGGGCAAGCACTGATGCCAGACGTACCTAATTGGGCTTGGCATGAGTACGGTATGCGCGTTGGCTTTTGGCGATTCAAAAAACTCTACGATGATTTAAAGTTAAAACCCACTTTAGCGCTCAATGCGCGGGTTTGTATTGATTATCCACGTGTTGCGCAAGCATGTTTAGATGCTGGTTGGGAGTTTATGGGGCATTCCTATGAACAAATGCCGATTCATAAAGTTGAAAATCAGGCTGAGATGATCACGAAGTCGATGGACACGATTACGCAATTTACAGGTAAGCGTCCAATTGGTTGGCTTGGCCCCGGACTGACTCAAACTTTTGAGACCCCGGACTTATTAGCTGCTGCAGGCGTGAAGTATGTCGGCGATTTTCCTTATGACGACGAGCCTACTCAGATAAAAACTGCCCATGGCCCTTTAATGACATTGCCTTATACGGTAGAGAACAACGATATCCCGATGATGATCGTGCAGCATCACGAAGGCGCTTATTGGACGAAAAAATGTACAGACACTTTTGATCAATACTATCTAGAAGCGAGTGAGCGGCCAAAAATCTTATCTATCGCTATTCATCCATATATTAGTGGTCAGCCATTTCGGATTGCCTATTTAAAGCAAGTTTATGATTACATCAATCAGCATGAGGGTGTTGTGCACATGAATGGTGAAGAGATGTATCACTGGTTTAAGAATAATCAATAGGTTGATTTTGATTGAATTGGCCTTAAAAGGAATAACCGCATGGATTTGCAATTATTAGACTTAGTTGGTGCAGCGCAAGCAGTTGCATCCAAAAAAATTAGTTCAGTGGAGATGGTTCAGTGGTCTTTAGATCGTTTAAAGACCGCTGGTGTAGCTTTAAATGCTGTTTTTCAGATATATGAAGAAGAGGCTTTAGAAAGAGCGAAGTCATTAGATCAATTACAAGCGCAGGGCCAACCTCTCGGTTTATTACATGGAGTCCCTCTAGCGCATAAGGATTTATATAGTGTGGCTGGGCATGAGTCGCATGTGGGGTCGAAGATTTTGCGTGGTCGAGTCGCTTCGTCAAATGCTAAAGTGATTGATCTTTTAGAGGCGCAGGGAGAGGTGAACTTAGCGTCCTTGCACATGTGTGAGTTTGCTTTAAGTCCAACCGGCTTTAACTTGCACTATGGCCATGGAAAAAACCCCTGGAACCCGGAGATGTCTTGCGGTGGCTCGTCAAGTGGTTCCGGTATTGCAGTAGCTGCTCGGCTTGTCTATGGCTCACTCGGAAGTGATACGGGCGGCTCCATTCGACATCCCTCGGCGATGTGTGGGGTTACTGGTTTAAAGACTACTGCTGCCTTTATTAGTGAGGAAGGTGTTTTTCCTTTAGCACCATCGCTTGATGTAGTGGGTCCGATGGCGCAAACGGCAAGAGATTGCGCCAGGATACTCACGGTTATTTCAGAGCATGCTAAAAACTATGAAGAGCATCTCAACGGTGATTTAAGGGGTGTTCGGATTGGTATACCGAGAACTTATTATCGAGAAAATGTTGACCAAGAAATGGCCATAGCTTTAGATTTGAGTTTAGATGTATTACGTCACCGAGGCGCTCAGTTAGTCGAGGTAGAGGTTCCTGATATGAGTTTAATTAATTCAATGATGGTACGGGTGATGGCTTTTGAGTCCTTGGGTATTCATCGAGAGTGGCTCAAAACACGACCTGAAGATTATGCTGAGCAAGTCCGCTTAAGGATAGAACTAGGACATACATTTACTACTGAGCAATATCAGCAGGCTATGAGCGCACGTAAGGGCATATTAGAGAACTTTGTGAGAACATCTTTTGCGAACTGTGACGTTTTGCATGTGCCCACAATACAAGTACAGACCCCTAGTATTGCGGATAGCTCCTCTGGTACAGGATTAGAAATCTTACAAAAACTAGCGCAAGTAACTCAAGTTACGAAGAGTTTAAATTACTTGGGGCTACCTGGAATGAGTGTGCCAGCAGGGTTTTCTAAAGTGGGTATGCCTTTAGCATTTCAATTAATTGGTAGGTCTTTAGATGAAGCCTTATTATTAAAGACAGCAGACGCATATCAATCTGAGACTAGTTGGCATAAAAAAATTCCGCAACTGCAATGATGAGGTGAATATGAATCAGGGTTCTTGTTTATGTGGTGGGATCACTTATCAAATCCAAGATGAAATTGGCCCCATTATTTATTGCCATTGCCAGCGTTGTCGAAAGTCAAGTGGATCTGCTTTTGTAACATCCACAGAGATTTTGCGCAGTCAGTTTGCAGTAACTGCAGGCCATGATTTAGTACAAGTTTATCGAGTAGAGGGTTCGCTAGACCGGGCCTTTTGTCAGAAGTGCGGTTCTCAGCTTTATAGTCTTCGTGATGCAACACCTAAAACGATGCGGGTGAGGATGGGGACCTTGGATACGGTAATCACTAAAAAAGTTTCGTCGCATATTTTTGTGGGATCGAAGGCTTCTTGGGATGATATTTTAGATACAGCTCCCCAATACTTAGAGCGACCCTAAAGTACTTTACCGGACAGAGTTCGTTGAAATAATTTGCCGTGCCTACTACGTTGGTTGGACTGATGTAACTTTACTAGCTAACAATTACTACGTAAAAGTTTACACTTAGGGCTCCACAGGCTCAAGAGCGCTCCACAGGCTCAAGTCCCGTTTCTATAATAATTGGAGCTACTTCTTTAGACGCTAGAAAAGAGATTAACTTTTGAACCGCTGATAATTGTTGAGATTGATTCATGATGCCAGCAGAAAAATAAAAAGTTTTTTCTATTTCTGGAGGGAGTTTACGAATTAATGTAAGTCCGGGAATTGGTAATAACTCAGATACTTGTTGAAATCCTAAGTCCGCTTCATTTCGCATCAAGATTGTACCAACGCGCTCACTAAAGATACGTTTTGCAGATATCGCCATTTGGTCGCTAATACCAAGCTTGGGGAAGACTTCACTAGATAAATAAGTACCACTTGCACTCGCCGAATAGGCAATTCTGGGGGTGCTTAGGAGTACCTGTTTGAAGGACTCAAGAGTACTTAGATCGGGAGCTGGATCGCTGGCTCGAACCGCTGCCGCCATTTTAGAGCCTGCCAGATCAATACGAGAGTCAGGTTTGATAGTCCCATCCAAAATGAATTTTTCTAGGGCCGGTGCTGCTAAAACTAAAATATCAAACTGTTGCCCATTACTCAACCGGGTTGGAATGGAATCATGGGCTGCCCCAATTGACGAGCCGAACTGGAGATCAATAGGCTGTCCAGTTTGCTCTTCGTACAGTGGTGCTAAGCGTTTTAATGCTGCCGCAAAGGCACCTGAAGTAATTACTTTAATGGGTGTAGACATAGGTTTATTCGAGAAAGATTAATCAACAGTAATTTTGGCAGCTTCAACGACTTTTTTCCAGCGCACAGCTTCTTTTGCAACGAGCTGGGCAAGTTGTTCTGGAGTGCCGGTATCAACATCTGCTCCTTGATCTTCGATCTTTTTTTCATTTGATTTTTCATTTAAAACGAGATTCATATTTTTATTTAAAAGATCAATAATATCTTTAGGAGTTTTTGCAGGTGCAAACATGGCATACCACTGATCAACTTCGACATTTGCTATCCCTTGTTCGGCAAGTGTTGGTACATTTGGAAGAACACTTGAACGTTTTTTCCCAGCAATTGCAAGCGCTTTTAACTTGCCGCCTTTGACTTGTGGAAAACCTGTAAAAAGGCTAGGGAACATAATTTGCGTTGTACCTGCAATCGTATCCATCACAGCAGGGGCAGAGCCTTTATATGGTACGTGCAGCATTTCTAGACCAGTCACAGATTTAAATAATTCACCCGTGAGGTGTGGAGCAGAAC
>CAIQHU010000161.1 GCA_903871735.1 uncultured beta proteobacterium
ACATGACTTGCCCGCAGATTTACAAGCTGCAATTACGGTTTTTTCGGCTTCTTGAACAAGTGGATGCGTAGTTTCCCCTGGAACTCCAAGTGAACCAGACATGTCATATGGACCGATCATGACCCCATCGAGATTCGGTGAACTCAATATCTCAGCAATATTTGCTACGGCTTCTTTAGTCTCAATTTGGGCAATGTAGATTGAAGAATTGTTCCAACCCGCAACGTAATTTGCAAAATTACTGCCATACCCGTGAGCACGGTTAACACCAAAACTTCTTTTACCTTCTGGTGAAAACTTTAACAAATCAAGAATTGCCACAGATTGAAGTTTGTCATTAACCATTGGCGCAATAATTCCATCTGCACCAGAATCCAACAGTGGCTTAATCCAGTCATTTGAATGTGAGACTGGCCGAGGCAGACATGGAACCCCAAAGCTCTGACTCGCAGCGATTATTCGCTGGGCTTGCTCAAGACTGATTGTTGTGTGCTCCATGTCAATTGCTAAGAAATGAAAGCCATGCCCAGCAAAAATCTCTGAAATCGAAGGATGGGAAAAAGACACCCAAGCTCCAAAGACTAATTCACGCTGTGCAAGTTTTTTCTTGAGTGTTTCTGTCAATTTCCTAAAGCCTCCATAAAATAGTTGAGTTGAAAAGCCCTAATTTAATTAACATCGTGTCGGTGGATTAACCCCAGCAATTTCTTACTGCTATCAACTACTGGAAGGTCCCAGATCTGCTTATCGTGCATCAGGGCCGCAGCTTCAGTTAAAGACTGTTCACCTTGAATCGACGTTGGGGATGAGTGACCAAACTCAATTGCTGGTGTGACCAAAAGGGCAGGCAAAGGACTTTGTCTCGTGAGCAACAACCTTCTTAAGTCACCATCAGTCAAAATTCCGATTAATTCATTACTCTCATTTGTAAAGCAAGCAATCCCAAGGCGATGTTTTGTCATCTCATCAAGGGCCCTTTTTAAAGTGTCTTTTGCACTCAAAACAGGGAATTTTCCTAGTCCAAGCATTTTTTCACTGACAGTTTGGTTATTCGACATCATCTGGACCAAATTTCTCTAGAAGTTCCAAGCGCATTTCATGCATTACTTTGGCTTGGCCAAGGACATGCTTTAAGTCTTTAACATTCAAAACTGTGTTTGGGTCAGATTTTGCATTCTTGGGATCGTTATGAATTTCCATAAATAGGGCGTCAATGCCGCATGCTGCAGCCGCACGTACAAGTGCAGGTATGAACTCTCTCTGGCCACCAGAAATGTCACCCATTGAAGTTGGCATTTGTATTGAATGTGTTGCGTCATAGCAGACTGGATATCCAGTCTTGCCCATGATTGGTAAACAGCGCATGTCGTTTACCAACATGTTGTAACCAAAGAAAGTTCCACGGTCGGCGAGCAGAATTTGACTTCCACCAGCTGCTTCAATCTTTTTCACGGAGTTAGCCATATTCCAAGGACTCATAAACTGACCTTTTTTTAAATGTATTGGACGGCCGGTTTCAGCTGCAGCACGCAAGATTGAAGTTTGGCGGCAAAGGTAGGCTGGTACCTGAACCAAGTCGCACACTTCACCCGTAGCTTTTGCCCATGCAGGATCAGAGAAATCTGAGGTGACGGGAATTCCAAAGTTCTCACGAATGTCAGAAAGAATCTGCAGCCCGCCTTCAATTCCAAGTCCATGATAGCTATCGGGGGATGAACGGCAATCTTTGTCATAGCAAGACTTATAAACCCAATCTACGCCTAACTCATCACAAACTTTTCCGATGCGCTCAGCCATCATAAATGCATGGTCGCGATCCTCAATTGCACATGGACCACCCACAAGCACAAGCTTGCCGCCGCCGCCGATTTTTACGCGCTTGACGTTTCCATAACCAACTTCGATTACTTTCGAGTGCATTTAATCTTCCTTCGTATCAGGGTAGGTCAAGTCTTATGAGGCAGATTAGCACTGCCGGTGTGCCGATAAAAGTCTGACACTAAAGCTAGGTAGACCAAAGCTCCTCATTAATTGCGTAATTGAAGTGCTCTTTCATATGCCAGCCTGTGAGTATTCAAGAATTGATCTACCCCAAACAACTCAACTGCGGTTTTTTTAGCAGCCTCACCCATTAGCTTGCGCAGTTCTGACTCAGAGGCTAATTTCTCAATTGCCTTTATTCGCGAATCCAAATTATGAGTCAGGTAGCCATTAACAGTGTTTTGGATAACTTCAGATACTGAACCTACATCTTCACCTATAAGGGGCAAACCCGCCGATGCGGCTTCAACCAGAGAGATGGGTTGAGCTTCGTTAGCAGAAGTGAGGAGTGCTATATCGCTCGCCGACCAAACATCAACCGGAGTCGTCCACCCCATGAGAATCACATTCCTAGGTGCTTTTTGCCTCAACGATTCTAGTAACTCACCATCCCCGCCAAGCAGAAATATGAAATTGGGTAACAGCCTGGCAGTTTCAAGAACTCGATCAGGCCGTTTTATATCTGTGAGGCGACCTAACCAACCAATAACGATTTGTTTTTCGGAAATAGATAACTTCTGGCGAATAGCACTTTGTGAATGAGTCACTACGGGTGGGACACCTGGTCGAATCACAACATATTGGCCTACTCTACCAACTTTTTTACTCAGTAATTCATTTTTTACTTTTAAACCAGAGACAAGAATCACATCTGTTAACCCACAAAGGATTCTTTCAAACTGAACAAAAATTCCTGTTTTAATTCTTCCGAAATATCCATACAGAATATGCCCATGAAAAGTGTGAACAATTGCTATCTTGTTTTTGAAGATACTTCGTGCAGCAAGGCGACCAATTAATCCAGCTTTAGCGGTATGAGTATTGATTAGGTCGGGTTTAATTTCAATAAGTAGCTTCCGCAAAGTCCAAAATACCTTTAGATCTGCAATAATCGAAATACTTCTTCCTAGTCCGGGGATATGCGATCCGCCTAATTTAAGGAATCCGTCGTCTTCTATCTCGTTTGTCTGAACCATCCCAGAAAGAAGAATCACCTCATTTCCTTCAAGCCGCTGACCCTCAATTAACACATTGAGCCAGCCTGCTGTGCCGCCTTGGTTAAAGCGCGCAATAACATGAACGATTCTCACCCGCTAAGGATATCTGGCGCACCTAAGTTCAGTAGGACTTTGGCTGCCCGACCACGCTATTCTTCAGTTGTGTCCGCAATCCAAATACTGAAAACTCGAATGTACCGTTCGACTTTGCGGAAGTGCTTTGACTTATTAGAGCCTAAAGATCAACGCAAACTGGGGATCATGGCTATTGTCCAACTACTTCTGAGTCTCTTGGATTTAATTGGGGTGGCATTAGTAGGAATTTTAGCAACTTTAGCCATAAATGGTATTGAGTCAAAAGCATCACCAGGAAAAGTGGCAACTGTTTTAGAATTAATGCGCATAGATGAATTTTCACTACAAAAGCAAGCCGGAATTCTAGGAGTATCTGCCGTATTACTATTAATTGGGCGGACTATTCTCTCAGTAGTTTTTGTAAGACGAACATTATTTTTCCTTAGCCGCAGGGGTGCAAGTATTTCTAGCGCTCTGTTTTCGAAAGTAATTTCACAATCACTTCAAAGAATTCAAAAACATAGTATCCAAGAGTATTTATATTCGATAACAGGCGGGGTCGAGATAATAACTTTGAGAATCTTGGCTCAGTTTGTAACCTTAATATCAGATGGCTCGTTATTGTTAGTAATGGCAGCTGGACTTCTTATTGTCGATCCAGTTTTAGCCCTCACCTCGTTTATTGCCCTAGGTTTAGTAAGCTATTCACTTTATCGAATGATGCACTCGAGAGCAAGAAAACTTGGACTTTTGAACTCTAAAACGGACATTAAGAGTAGAGAGTCGATCACGGAAGCATTGACGACATATCGCGAAATTTCTGTCAAAAACCGGCAAAGTCATTATGTTAGAGAAGTCAGCGATGCGAGAATGGAAATCGCAAATATTCTTGCGGAAAATAACTTCATGCCGTATATGAGTAAGTATGTTATTGAATCTACAGTTGTGGTTGCAGCGCTATTGATAAGCGCAACGCAGTTTTTGATGACTGACGCGATACATGCGGTTGGTACTTTGTCAGTGTTCTTGGCTGCCGGTACTCGTATTGCACCTGCAATTCTCCGCCTACAGCAGGGGGCAATTCAAATACAAAGTGGCCTTGGTACTGCTACAACAACTCTCGAGATGATTGAAGAATTAGATACCTCCCCGTTTGCTCAGACAGAATTAAGTCCATTTAGCACCACCCATATTGGATTTGTGCCAGATGTCGATATTTCAAAATTATCATTAACTTATCAAGGCCAGAATGTTCCAGCACTTTCAGGGATTGATTTAACTATCAAACCTGGATCTATCACAGCGATTGTAGGACCGTCAGGAGCAGGAAAAACGAGTTTAATTGATGTAATTCTTGGGGTCACAACCCCAGATGAAGGGGCAATTGGAATTTCACACCTAAGCCCGCGGAAAGCTATTGAAAAGTGGCCGGGCGCTATTGCCTACGTACCACAGGATATTTCAATTGCGAATCGAACTATTGGTGAAAATGTAGCTTTAGGTTTTGACTTTGAAAAAATTGGCGAAGATTTAATATGGAGAGCTCTAGAGACGGCACAACTCGCCGACTTTGTTCGTGAATTACCTAAAGGACTTAACACCCACGTCGGTGATCGTGGCGCAAAACTTAGTGGTGGGCAGAGACAAAGACTGGGAATAGCTAGAGCTTTGATTACCTGTCCGCAACTCTTAGTACTTGATGAAGCCACAAGTGCCTTGGATGGTAAGTCTGAGCTCGATGTGTCTGATGCGATTCAAGCCCTTAAAGGTACTGTGACAGTCGTAATGATTGCCCATAGGCTTTCAACTGTCAGAAATGCCGATCAGGTGGTATACCTGGAAAAAGGGTCAATACCGGCAAAAGGAACTTTTGAAGAGGTTCGCAGCGCAGTGCCCGATTTCGATAGCCAAGCCAAATTGATGGGCTTGTAGAGGCCCAACACGCTCAAAACCCTCAATGCCGGCTTTACCCTTGCCCATCCCATAGACTAAGAGCCTGATTCCGGCAGGGTTGTTTCACGCTGCCATTCGGCGAAAGCCCTGCTCGCACTTCCCCCATATATAAGGTAAAAATAAATCCGCCAAGGGCACAACATTTACCCCCCGGCGGTGTCTTAACTAATAGAGGGCAAGACGTTGCTCTTCTAAATCAAACTCGCGGGAGTTAC